>CANRBT010000099.1 GCA_947628935.1 uncultured Roseburia sp.
CGAGACCTCCGCAGCCTCCGTCGTCTCTGTCCCTTCCTGCAGCTCCGCAGCCGTGACCGGCAGCGCGTTCACGGTCAGAAGCGCCGCCAGCAGGAACGGCAAACATTTTCTCTTCATGCTTTTCTCCTCTCCTGCGCCCGCCGCGGCGATATCTCTGCCCGGCGGACGGATCCTGGTTTTCTTTTCCGTTCCCTATCATACCCCCCCCATCTTTACCAATAGCAAGTCCTCTTTCCTATGTTTTTCAAAAAATACAATCCTAAATGCGGATCTCCGCTCCCTCCCTGATCGGATGCCTGGAATACAGGATCACGGCATCCTCCGCCTCGATCCTCGTATCGCCGTGCGGGATCAAAAGCCGGTCCTTCCTGCGGATCATCAGGATGATCGTCTGACGCGAGATATCCAGATCCCGGATCCGCATTCCGTTCCACGGGTGCTTTGATTTTATGATGATCTCCTTTAGGGTAACATGGAGCTCCTCCTGAAACGCCTCGGCGGCAAGCACGATCTTGTCGCCGCTCCGCAAGACCGTGTCCCCGTTTGGAACGACGACCTCGCCGTCTCTTAAGATCAGTGCCAGCATCAGACCGGCCGGCAGCTCCAGCTCCTTCACAGTCCTGCCCTTCCACGTCCCGTTGTCGTTGACGTTCACGGTCACAAATCGGACATTCATCTCCTCCTCATAGCTGTTGATCGTCTTGATCTTCGTGTACTGCTCTACAAAACCCGCGCTGATGATACCGGTGGGGATCGCGACGACCCCGACGCCGAGGAACCCAATGATGATCGCCATACATTTTCCCACAGTTGTGACCGGATAGATATCCCCGTAGCCGACTGTGAGCAGCGTGGACACAGACCACCAGATACCGGAAAACGCATTTCGGAACTGCTCCGGCTGCACCTCGTGCTCCGCGCTGTACATGCACAGCGAGGACGCCAGCATCAGCACGATAATGAGGAAAAGCGAGGACACGATCTGATTCTTCTTCTCATACAGGACGGTCGTGATGACGTTGAAGGAATCGTACTTGGCGTTGATCCGAAACAGATGAAAGATACGGACCACGCGGAACATGCGGAACACCACAAAGCCGGACAGGAAAAAGAACGGCAGTATCGTCAGCAGATCGATCACGCCGTCGTAGGAGCGGAGAAATTTGAATACCGCCCTGCTGCGCTTCAGTTCCGGGTACAGACAGTCCGCCGTCCAGATGCGCAGCGCATATTCCACGCAGAAGATCATCACAGTCACCGTCTCCGCCCCATGCAGGAGCGAAAGGTACGGCGTCATCTCCGAAAAGGTCTCCAGAAACATCGCCGCTATATTGACAACGATCGTGACAACGATAAACCGGTCAAAAAATCTGCTCACCCAGTCGTCCGTCTGCCCGATCTGAATGATCTCGAAAATCCGTTTTTTTACTCTCACACGTCTGTCCTCATTCCTTATGTAATCCCGTCTAACCCCTGCGCACGCTCGCGCGGCGCCTCGTCTTGTCCTCGTACAGCACACGGTCCGACTGCCGCAGCAGCCCGACCAGATCCAGCCCCGCATCGCAGACAAACTCACACACGCCCACAGACGCCTCCACATAGAACGGCTGCCCGCTGCGCGCATTGAACGCCGCCGCATGTTGTTTGATCCTGTCCACAAGCGCACTGCAAGCCTCCCCGTTCTCCGGGAAGACGACCGCTGCAAACTCATCGCCGCCCATGCGGGCAATGACCGATCCCTCGCTCAGACATTCCCGCAGATACGATGCCAGGGTTTGGATCGCAAAATCTCCCGCCGCATGACCGAAGCTGTCATTGATCTCCTTCAAATGGTCGAGATCCGCAAACAGCAGATACCCGCGCCCGCCGCTGTGACGCTCGATCGCCGGAACTGCAAGCTCCATAAACCCCCGGCGGTTGAGCGCCCCGGTCAGCTCGTCGTAGGCGGAGATAAAATTCAGGATGCGGTTCTTCTCCTGCAGCTCCCTTTTCATCCGCTCCTCCTGCTGCATCATCAGCAAGACCTTCCGCATAAAACCCATCTGCAGGCTGCAGAGCAGGAGGAACGGGATATCCTTCTGCTTTGCCTCACACAGCATCACCCCATACTGTTCCTCACCCGCGAACAGCACAAATGCTGTGTAGTGATGCGCCCGGTCCTGCGGCAGCATCGCGGCAATGCCGCCCTGCTCTGAGACAGGGATCCAGTTTTTCTCGGAATAGCATTGCATCTCCCCGCCGTTGCTATACGCCCCAAGAAAGAGTCTGTCCGAAACATGCATCGGCGTCCCCTCACGCACAGTCATCGGCTGCGCAAAGAAAAAGAGATAGGCGCTCGGGATCTGCATCGCGTGCAGGCGCTCCAGGATCAGCCGCATATTCTCCTGAAAGGTGAGATCCCTGTTCAGCAGATCCATCGCGAAAGACGGAATGAACCACTCCTTACGGTCTTTTTCCAGCAGCTCCTCCTGAAGCCCGATCAGCTCTCTCGAATGGATGTACTGCTGTACCATATGCAGCGCGGAGACGATACCGGCGTGATACCGCTGTCCCTCCGCCATCCCCGCCAGCTCCTGGAGCAGTCTCCCCACGTACTCGAGCAGACGCTGATCGGAGATCCGCTCATAGCCGCACAGATCCTTTAACGTGCGCAGCAGCGGCTCGGCGGACGGAGTCTCGCCATCGCCCGCAAACGCCCACACCTGCACCTCGGCAAAGAACGCCCGCAGCAGCTCTTTGTACCTCCTCTTCTCCTGCTCATAGGGTATGGAGAGGAACATCTCCTCCGCCATCTCTTCCGCACGCTCCGCGATATAACGCGAGAGCTCCTCCTCCGGCCACTCGACCGCAGACGGACGCTCCACGCTTCCCGGACAGCCGCAGGATGCCCGCTTGCAAAATACCGTCTCCATCTCCTGTGACCCCGGGCGCTCGCCCCGGCAGAGCATCAGCGCACGCTTTAAGGCGCTGCGGCTGAACAGCGCGCCGCTGTGCGACACGCTTGTCAGCGGCGGCTCCATCGCCTTGGCAATGTCCGAATCGTCAAAGCCCGTGATCGCGATATCATGTCCGACCAGAAGGTTCCTCGCCGCACAGACCCGATACCCCGCTTTTGCCATATTGTCATTGGCAAATACGATCGCCTCCAGCCCCGGATGGCGGTCGAGCAGATACTCCACCTGCGCATCGACCTCCTCCGAGTAATCCCCGTGCACCACCATCGTCTCATCCGCCGCGATCCCATGCTCCGCGAGCACATCCCGGTACGCGCGCAGACGCTCATTGGAGTCAAAATTGCGGGGAGGTCCGCCGACGAAGGCGATCCGCCGATAACCGTGCTCCTCCACCAGATGTTCCATGCACAGGCGCATGCCGCTGTAATTGCCTGTGACAAGATACGGCACCTCCGCATGCTCCGTTCTATCCTCGATCAACAGACACGGAATGCCCCTGTAACGCGCAAGAAAGGCATCCCGATCCGGGATCTGGGAAAAGCCGGCAAGGGAACCGTAGGCGATGATGAGCGCATCCGGCCGGATCGGAAGCGCATAATCATACACTGTGTGAAACTGGTAATCATAGTTCCACGAAAAGCTTTCCGACAAAATGCTCGTGCTGTAATCCGAGATCTGCGGTCCCATCAGAAAGATCAGGTTCACGTCCTCCTCTCTGGCGCAATCCCGGAACCCGCGGATCAGCTCCTCCGAATACTCTGACTGCGCATTGCCTTTTCCCAGCATGATCGCAATCGTCGCCCTTTTATGCTCTCCCATCGCTTTCTCTCCCCATGAAAAAAACGCTATACCGTGCAGTATTTTCTGCTATCAGTATAGCGGATTTTCTTCTAAAATACAATGAAACGGACATCTTTTATGCGAACCAGCCGAGAAGACCGCCGACCCAGTAGACAAGCCCCGCGAGCCAGCTTGTAAAAATACCGTACAGGATCACGGGGCCCGCGATCGTAAAGATCTTGCAGCCGATCCCGAATACCTGACCCTCCTTCTGGAACTCGATCGCCGGGGCCGCCACGCCGTTGGCAAAGCCTGTGATAGGAACAAGCGCTCCCGCTCCTCCCCAGTTTGCGATCGACGGATAGATGTTAAACCCCGTCAGCAGCACAGACAACAGCACCAGGATCAGGCTGCACCAGCTTCCCGCCGCATCCTGGTCGAGCCCATAGCCCTTCGCCGTGTTCAGGATCAGCTGCCCGATGCAGCAGATGATCCCGCCCGTCACGAACGCCTTCGCCATGTTGCGCCACAGATTATGGGTCGGCGTGACCTCCTTGACATACTCGTTATATTTTTTTTGCAAACGCTCCTTCTTCTCGTTCATCCTTCTCTCCCGCCTTTTGACTTTTGTGGGATTAGGATGTGCCGGTATCTTCTATTTTATTCTTTTTTCCGCCATACCATGTTTTTTCAAAAAATAAAATTGTAAAACAGCCGGAATGGCATTATAATCATAAGTAGAAATGATTTTTACAGGGAGGAAAATTTCGTGAAGCAGATCTTTGGAATGAGCCAGAACGGCACGCTGTCGGAAGCAGTCAAGGGCATCTCTTCCCCTGCGCTGCTCCTTTTGATATCGAACAAAGAGCAGTTCGCAGACCATGTGGCAGAGCTCGAATCGCTGTTTCCCGGCGTTCCCAGCATCGGCTGCATCGCCATGAGCTATGACACCAGAGTCGTAGAGCACGGGGTCGGCGTCGTCGCCTTCTCAGACGGCGTCAAGGCTGTCGCCAACGTGCTGGAGGAGGCTTCTACCATGCCCGTCAGGTATATCGGGCGGCTCGAACAGGATCTTCGCCGGATCGAGGCGTCCGCGAGGGACACAGTCTGCATCGATTTCTGCACCGGAAACGACGCCTGCGTCCTGACGACCGCCTGCAGCGTGCTCGGCAAGCAGCACATCAGCCTGACAGGCGGAACCGGAGACGCCGGCATGGTGTCCGCAAACGGAAGGGTCTATCAGGACGCAGCCGTGTACGCGCTCGTCAAGAACCGCGGCAAGGTCAAGGTCTACAAGGAAAATCTCTACCAGCCGATGCCGGGCTACCGCTTCATCGCTTCCAAAACCGACCGGAGCAACTATATCATCGGGGAACTGAACGGTCGTCCCGCAAAGCAGGTCTATATGGACACGCTCCACATCAGGGAATCCGACATCGAGAATCAGACGTTCCGCAATCCTCTGGGCAAGATCAACGGAAAGGACATCTGCATCATCTCCCTCAAGGGACCTGTGGGCAACGCCCTAAGCTGCTTTCGTCAAGTCAATGACTCCGATGTGCTCTCCCTTCTGGAAATGCAGGATTACCGGAAGATCATAGATGAAACCATCGCGAACATCCGGGAGGACTTTCCGCATATCTCCGGCGTGTTCTCCATCAACTGCCTGTTCCGCTATCTGTTCTTTACCAACGAACATCAGCTCGACCACTATCTGAATACCATGGGCACGCTGGGTCCTCACGCCGGCTTCTTCGGCTACGGAGAGCATTTCAACCAGCAGTTCGTGAACCAGACGATGTCGTGTGTCGTATTTGAATAATATGCGTCTTCAGAAAGGAGAAACACATGCTTTTTTCCAAAAATACACAGGCTCCCGCACAGACGGCGAAGTCACAGCCACTGGATCTGCACCCCATCGTCCACGTGGCGGACAGTCTGAGCTCTTATCAAAAACAACTGACCGTCAGCGAAGTCCATTCCCTCAACGAGTTGCAGGAAATAGAAACAGCCTTCCGGACTGTCCTGGAAGAAAATGCCGCTCTCAGGGAAAAGCTGGATTCCTTTCATGAGCTCTTTCGCACTGTCAGCGAATCCTCCGGTCAGTTTGCGACGGTCCGGGAGGACATCTCCCGCTCGGTCGGACAGGCACAGCAACAGGTCACAGACTTAAAAGGCAGCGCCACAGAGGTACAGGAGCATTTCGTCGGCATACAGAGCACATTCGACGATTTTTCCATGTCCGTCCAGAACATCAAGGAGTGCATGACGCGCATCATCGCCATCGCCAACCAGACGACGATCCTCGCGCTGAACGCTTCCATCGAGGCGGCGCGCGCCGGCGAGCAGGGACGCGGCTTCGCCGTCGTCGCGGAGGAGGTCAAGAACCTCGCCAATCAGATCAAGCAGCTCGTCAGCACTGTGGAGGGCAGCATCCGCGAGGTGGAGACCGGGACGGAAAAGATGAACGAGAACATCTCAACCTCGCAGCACGCGCTCAGCCAGAGCCTTTCAAACGTGGATTCCACCTATCAGATGTTCGACCGGATCACGGATGCCGCAGGCGGCGCCGAATCCGTCCAGCAGCAGATCCGGGATGTGCTGGACGCCTCCGAGGAAAAGCTTTCCGAGGTCGCGGACTCCTTTCAGGTCACGGAACGGCAGTTCCAAAACGTGCAGGAGCACATCGAGCTTGCGAATGAGCTCGGCACGACAAAAAGCTCCCTGTTCGAGGATATGGAGAATCTGCTGTCGCAGATCCCGCCGCTCGCCCGGGAGCTTGAAAAAGAGGCTGTCATAACGGGGCAGCCAGACTGATCCGTTACATGCTCCAGAGCTGCTCCTCGTTTTTCCCCCACAGGAGCAGCTCTTTCATCTGTGCGTCGTATTCCAAAGCCGGCTGGTAATCCGTGAGCAGCCGGCACAGATATCGCTCCCGCTCTCCGCTCAGGGAGAGTCCGGGCAGCACAGTATCGAGCTTCTCCCGCAGCGCTTCCGGTGCGACGTCGTCCGCGATGTCCTGCCCTGTCAGCCTTGCGAGGAGACCCGCCGCATAATAGAACTCATAGTTTCCCGTGAGCACGGATTTCTGCATACCGCATTTTATGATAACGCTCTGACGCGCAAGCAATGGTGTCATAACGTCTTCTCCCTTCCCTTACGAATGCCCGTTTCCTTTCAATAATGATAGAAACAGGATCCTGAAATGTCAATAGGAAATGCTCAGGGCACCACATACCCTTTGAAAAAAAAGAAGAGGGAACCCGCGCATTTCCCCAACGCCATAAAGAGCATCGCCCAGGACAGTCCCTCCTTGATCTTCGCGCGGCGGAACAGGATGGGAAAGGTGTTTAAGATCTCGGCGAGCGCCACGGCGTTGCAGCCCACAAAAATGCCAGACGCAAGCCCATAGAGGCACAGCAGCGGAGAGCCCAGCGGGATGCGCAGCGGAAACAGGGAGGCAACGTTTCCGAGCGCCCCGCCCCATATGACCGCGTTCTCAAAATGTATCGTCTCCGCGGCACGGTTGCATTTGCCGATCATCCGCGGGATAACGCCGATGGCGACCAGAAACGCAAAGGTCCCCGCGGACACGGCCAGCCCCGCGGCAAGTCCCAGAAAACCCAGAAAAATATGATCAATCCACATCGATGCCATGTCCCTTCCTCTGTGCATTTTCGATGAAGGCGTCGTCGATATCCGTCTCGTACTTGCGCATCTGCACCTGCATCGGCGTCGGATCCGGCGTGATCTTTTTGCGCCCCACATGGTTAAAGAACACGAGGATCCCCAACGCAAGACCGATGCTGTAGCAGATCTCGATCTCCGTCACGCCGTCGGACGGCTGCCCCATGACCTGCTCGTAAAAGCGCGAGAACACCTCCGCGACGCCGACATCATTGTTGAACGCCATGATCGTGAACGCGGCGCCAAAAAAGATGACGACGCAAAGCAGCACCGTTTTGACCGCATTGACCCACCGGGGCTTGACCGGATCTGGCTCATACTCCACGATGAAATCGCTTGCCCCGATGTTCTCCACAGCAACGTTCGGATAATCCTCCTGGATCAGCTGAATGACCTTCATCACGGAAAAAACGACCCGTTCGTTCTTCTGCCGTTTCGGATTCACGGCTTCCGCAAACGTGTAGAGCCTCTTTTGCTTTAGCTGCCGCACGATCGCGGGGTCGGCGCACTGCAGCTTTGCAACGTCCGAAAGCTTGACATGCCGGTCAGTCACCACAACGTTCTCATCGATCTTTACGTACAGCGTCCCGCCCTTTACGCCCATATCTCGATCCCGTCTCTGTTCTGAATGTGAATCGTGATCTCTCCCTCCGGCGCCTCGTTCTCATACTCGACCAGCGTACCCTCCGCCGGGATCCGGCTTTCCTTCTGAAACCTTGCAAAAAGGATCACACC
>CANRBT010000100.1 GCA_947628935.1 uncultured Roseburia sp.
CTGGCGGAGCATCCGGACGCGCTGATCGCCGGGATCATGACGCAGAATCCGGCGTTCGAGGCGGAGGAGTATATCGTGTCGGACAGCTTTTACGCGGACGACGTGGCGCTTGCCTGCCTGCGGGGAAAGGAATATGAGTTGAATGCGGACGGACCGCAGTATAAGCTGGCGATCCCGCGCAGCTACATGGCGCTGGAAAAATACATTCAGGAGCATTATCCGCGGTTCGACATCATAGGCTGCACGACGATGGAGGAATGTTTTGAGCTGGTGCAGGAGGGAAAGGCGGATTTTCTCGCGCAGAACGTCAATGTCATCACGCCGTATCTTGCGAATCCGCATTACGAGAATTTTACGGTCGTGCCGACCTTTTTCATGGAGGAGACGACGGGCATCGTGGCGCTGCGCACGGATCAGAGCGAGCTGCTGTTCGGCATCTTAAACAAGAGCATCGCAACGATCACGCAGACGGAGCTGTCGCAGTACACGGTCGATCAGATGCTGGCGAACCAGTATCGACTGACCTTCGGGGATATGGCTTACCGGTTCCGCTACGCGTTCCTGGTGATCGCTGTGCTGGTCGCGCTGATCGTCGGGATGTTCGGCATGTATGTCAGACAGAGACATCTGACGTTCCAGCGCCTTGAAAAAAAGAACGCCCAGCTGATGGACGCCGTGGCGCAGGCAAACAATGCGAATCAGGCGAAAAGCGCTTTTCTGGCGCGGATGAGCCATGAGATCCGCACGCCGATGAACGCGGTCGTGGGTCTGACGGAGCTGGCGCGCCATCACGAGGAGGAGCCGGAGCAGATCGACGCTTATCTGAATAAGATCGATACGTCCTCGCGCATCCTTTTGAACATCATCAACGACATCCTGGATATGTCCGCGATCGAAAGCAATAAGATACGGATCGACAAGCAGCCCTTTTCCCTGCGCGAGCTTCTGGTCTCGATCGAGACCGTGTACAGTGCGCAGTGCAGGCAGCGGGACGTCACGTTTTCGCTGGACATGACGGGGGTTCCGGAGGGACAGATCGTCGGGGACAGCCTGCGGCTGAACCAGGTGCTCCTGAATCTGATCTCGAACGCCTGCAAGTTCACGCCGGAGCACGGACAGGTCAGGGTCATGGCAAAGGAGATGCAGGACCAGGGGAAGGAGACCTATTATCAGTTTTCTGTGGAAGATACCGGGGAGGGGATGAGCCGGGAAATGCTGGACCGCCTGTTCCTGCCCTTTGAACAGGAGGGGAGCGAGACGGCGCGGCGCCACGGCGGCAGCGGGCTGGGGCTCTCCATCGCCAAGAACCTGGTGGAGCTGATGGGAGGCTCGATCACCTGCCAGTCGAAGAAGGGGCTCGGCACTGTGTTCACGGTCTCCCTGCCGTTCGGCACGTCGGGGCCGAAGGGCGGGGAGGGACAGCCCGCGGGAAAAGAAGCGAAGGATTATGATTTTCAGGGGAAAAAGGTGCTTTTGGCGGAAGATACCGTCATGAACGCGGACATCCTGACGGAGCTACTCTCGCTTGTGAAGCTCGAGGTGGAGCACGCGTGGAACGGTAAGGAGGCGGTCCGAATGTTCACAGAGTCGGAGCCGGGCACTTATCTGGCGATCCTGATGGATGTGCAGATGCCGGAGATGGACGGCTATGAGGCAGCCGCCGCGATCCGTGCGTCAGGACACCCGCAGGCGGGGATCCCGATCTACGCGATGACGGCAAATGCGTTCACGGAGGACGTCAGCGCGGCGCTCAACGCCGGGATGGACGGTCATATCGCAAAGCCGGTCGATATCCGGCGGTTGTATGAGCTGCTGGATTCCCTCGTGAGGAGGGACGGATAGGGACGCGGGAGAGACTGTTCCGTCAGTAGTTGCTCAGCAACAGGCGCTCGCGAAACGGCAGCTCGAGCTGGTCCAGCGCGCGCCTGGCCTGACCGTAGCGGTTGCGGTTGGTGCGGATGATGTAAAAGCGGCTTGCGCCGCGATATTTTTCTCTCTGAAAGAACGGAATCCGAATGAGGTTCCTTGTGAACGGGATGCGGTTTTCCATCAAAAGCCGGGCGGCATGCTCGCTGATGCGCTCGCTGGTCGTCCGGCACAATTCTACGTCATGGTCGATTTCTGCGATATTTCCCAGAATCTTTGCCTGTGCCATGGGGTCCTCCTGTCAGTTGATCTCAATGTGAATGTGTTTTCCAAGCCCCTCTGCGACCCGGATGAGGAAATCCAGCGTGGGGTTGTATCTGCCGCTCTCGAGGCGGGAGATGTTGGATTTCTTGGTGCCGATGCGCTCCGCAAGCACCTCCTGCGTGACGTGCTGCGCCCGGCGTGCGCTCTTTAGCTGCTCTACGACCTCCTGCCTCGGAGCGGTCGGAACTTCCCTTGTATTCATACGCCCCTCTTTCTTCCTGCACTCTGCTCTAAAGTTATCATATATGATAACTTTTGTCAATCGCTTGTCCATAAACAGGAACTGGTATCTTTCTGTATTTGGGAAATAATATAAATGAATTTCTTCTTGATTTTTGACATATACTGATATAGAATCGCTTGTGTAGACGCATAAAATCGATGCCAATAAATACACGAGAAAACAGGCGGTATATTATTGACATCAGGTGCTGTTGTGTTATAATAGCTATACAAAGTGATTGCCAGTTTGTCCTCCGGTGTCCTTCGGGCCCGGGGGCTTTTTATTTTCGGAGGTTCTATGGCAGAAAAAACATATAAAACATATCGTCAACAATTAAATATCCTTCGATCAAGAGGCATGATCATCAATAAAGGTTCTCAGAGTTCACGTGTTATGCGAATACTTGAGTGTGAAAACTATTACAATGTCATCAATGGATACAAAGAACCTTTTCTTGCTTCAAAAGCTACTGCAACGAAAGATGAAATCTATAAGACAGGAACAACATTTGATGAGGTATATGCTCTCTATAATTTTGACCGCGAATTAAGAAACATCTACTTAAAATTCTTACTGAAGATTGAAAACACCTTCAAAACCGTCATTGCTCATGAATTCTCTGCCCAATATGGTCATGATAACTATTTAAAGATTGAAAATTTTGATATCTCCAGTGAACGAAATATTTCATCCGCCATTAAGCTCATCGGAGATATTCAACAGGAGATTGCCCGACAAATGAGTAAACACCATCAGGCTGTTACGCACTATATGACCGAACATGGTTATATTCCCCTTTGGGTTCTTGTAAATGTTCTTACCTTTGGTAAAATTGAGAACTTTTACAAAAACATGAAACCGGCAGACAAAACCGTTGTTGCGAAACAATTTCATCTCCAGCCAAGCGAATTGTCAAAATTTATGCATATGCTGGCATTGGCGCGAAATAAATGCGCACACGATGAACGTTTCTTCGATATTAAATTCAGAGAAAGCATTCATACAAAAAGCATAAAAAACTTTAGCCTTCTTGGTCTTGTCCGTGCGAAAGACGGATCATATACATATGGAACAAATGACGCATACGCGTTAGCTATTATGTTTGCCCTTTTGCTAAGCAAAACCGATCTAAAGGAATTTGTTTCATCCATGCGCGGTGCATTCAACAGATTACAGAAGCAGCTACATACCATTCCTGCCTCTGATATAATGTCACTTATGGGGTTTGATGCGAATTGGATGAATATAACCCAATTAATATAGTTTGCCAAAGCTGCCAGTGCTAACTTCATTTTTTGTGGAACGTAAGCCTTGTTGCACGGGGGCTTTCGTGTTATAATGACTGAAATGTGGAGACGAAGGGGAAGATCCTGACACAGACAGAAAGGGAGAAAATCATGCTTCATTTTACGGAGGATTGTGTTATTGGCATTGAGCTGTTGGACAACGAGCACCGCTATCTCTTTTCGCTGATGGAGAAAGCGATGGATCTGATGCACAACGAGTATCTGGACGACCGCTACGAGAAGGTCCGCGCGCTCCTGGAGGAGCTGGAGAACTATGCGGAGACGCATTTTGCCCACGAGGAGGAATACATGGAGCAGATCTGCGACTCCGAGCTGATCCGTCAGCGCATCCAGCATGACAATTTCCGTGACAGCATCCGCAACTGGTCCTTTGCGAACCTGAGTTCTGAGGAAGAGCAGCAGAAGGTCATGGAGGATCTGGTGAACTACATGGCAAAATGGCTGTACCGCCATATCATCGGCAGCGATATCATGATCGGCAAGCTGCCTCCGCTGGAGGAGTGGATGATCCGGGAGAATCCGTGCGAGTTCACAGACGAGTATCTGACGGGGATCGACCTGATCGACAGGGAGCACCGCACGCTCTTTGAGCTGGTTGGAAAGGCGTACCGCCAGGTGCGCCAGGGATGCAGCGAGGACAGCTACGATGAGATCCGCGAGCTGCTCGGCGAGCTGAAGCAGTATGCGGCGGAGCATTTCCGGGATGAGGAGGAATACATGGAGCATATCGGGTATGCGGGGCTGGACACGCAGCGTTTTGCGCACGAGGCGTTTATCTACCGCATGGAGAGCATTGACCTTGCGCAGGTCGATGCGGATCCGGAAAAACAGCTCGAGTCGCTGCTCGAGTTCCTGCTGGGGTGGCTGATCAACCATATTTTGTATCTGGATAAGAAGATCCCGACGGAGTAGAAACGGGACGGGCCGGCAGAGATGCCGGTCTTTTTCTTTGCAATAATACTACAAACGAAATGCGTGTGACAAACCGTCAGATGACGCGCGGCACAGATATCCGCACATATTGCCATGTGTCGTCGAAATAAATATAATGATTCAGAAAAATGTAACATTATGGAAAAATAGGGGGTATGGGATCGCTATGGGAGGTATCACAGACGAATGGCTGTTTTACGGAGGAATGTTTCTCGCGGCAGGCTCTCTGATCGCCCTGATACTGTATCTGTGCGTCTCAAAGCTCCGGTTTGCACGCCTGCGTGCGCAGCTTGAAAAGGAATACGGGAAGAGAGAACGGTAAAGGATGATTGCTTCTACATATCAGATCATTGAACAGATCGGAGCCGGCGGAGGCGGCAGGGTCTACCTCGCCGATCATTTGCGGCTTGGGAAAAAGGTTGTGCTCAAGGCGGATAAGCGCTCCATCACGTCCAGTCCCGACCTGCTGCGGCGCGAGGTGGACGTGCTGAAGAACCTGAGCCATTCCAATATTCCGCAGGTCTATGATTTCTTTGCGGAAGACGGCACGGTCTATACCGTGATGGAATATATCGAAGGGGAAAGCCTTGACCGTGCGTTAAAGCGGGGAGAACGGTTTTCCCAGCCGCAGGTGGTGGCATGGGCAAGGCAGCTTCTGGAGGCGCTCTGCTATCTGCACAGTCCGACGCACGGGGATCCGCCCAGAGGATATGTGCACAGCGATATCAAGCCGGCGAATCTGATGCGGCGGCCGGACGGTCGGATCTGTCTGATCGACTTTAACATTGCGCTTGCTCTCGGGGAGGAGAGCGTGGTGGGATGCAGCGTCGGTTATGCCTCCCCGGAGCATTATGGGATCGACCTTTCCTCGGACAGCGGCTTTGACACGCAAAAGCTCACGGCAGCTCCCGACGGACAGGGCATGGATCTGACTGTGACGATGCCTGCGGGGAAGGCAGCCGGAAAAGGACGGCGCGTTCTGCCGGATGCCCGCTCGGATATCTACAGTGTCGGTGCGACACTGTACCATCTTCTGAGCGGAACACGGCCTGCGAAGGATGCACAGGAGGTTGCGCCGCTTTCCGGAAAGGAATACAGCCCGCAGATCGTAGATATCATCACGAAGGCGATGCAGCCGAATCCCGACCTGAGATATCAGTCGGCGAAAGAGATGCTGGATGCCTTCGAGGGACTGCATCGAAACGATCCCCGTGTGCGCAGGTTCCAAAGACAGAGACTGGCAGTGAGCGCGGCGCTGTCGGCGACGGCGGCGCTCGGAGCGGCGGCGGCGTTCCTGGGGCTGTGGAGGATGCGGCTGACGGAGCAGTCGTTAAAGCTGGCGGAATATGCGCAGAATGCGCTTGCAGAGGGAGACCGGCAAAAAGCGGTTTCCCTGGCGCTGCAGGCTCTGCCGCAGAGGGACAGGGCGTGGAACCCGGACACGCCGCCGCAGGTGCAGTGCGCGCTGGCGGAGGCGCTGGGCGTGTACGATCTGTCGGACGGGTTCAGGGCATACCGGACGCTGGAGCTGCCAGCGGCTCCCGTTTCCCTGGAGCTCGCCCCGGACGGGGGATATGCCTGTGCGGTCTGCGCGGATTCGGCGGAAAACACGTTTGCGGCTGTCCTGTTTGACACAGAGACCGCCGCGATAGAGGCGAGCCTGCCCGCGGCGGACTCCGCGCTGGCGGAGGCGGAATTTTTGGACGGCAATACGCTCGTCTATGCGGGGCGGGAGGGCGTCTGCGCTTATGATATTGCGGACAGGCAGGAGCTGTGGACGGGAGGACCCGCGACGGCGGTCAGCATCTCCGCAGACGGGAGCCGGGTCGCCGCGCTGTACCGCGATGACTCCTTTGCGACCGTCTACGACGCGGGGAGCGGTGAGGTCACGGATACTGTGGACTTTGAAGGGAGCTATCAGGGCGCTGCGGCAAACGACAGCTTTGCGAATCCCGACGACCATATCCTGGCGTTGAATGAGGACGGGAGCAGGCTTGCGGTCAGCTTTGAGGACGGTTCTCTGTGGATCTATGATCTGGAGCAGCCGGAGCGCTCGGTGATGCTGCTGGATCAAAGCCGCGCCTCCACGCATTTTGAGGGCGGATTTTACGGACCGTATTTTGCCTTTTCCGCAGCCGGAGCGCAGGGCTCGGTCTTTGCGGTCGTAGACACGACGGATATGGAGCAGACGGGCGGATTTGAATCGGAGGACGCCTTTGGCGTGCAGGCGGACGCAGACGGGATCTGCGTGCAGAGCGGGAATCTTCTGGTGACCATCGATCCGGTCACGGGAGAGCAGACGCCGCTCGTTACGACGGCGGAGACGATCGATGCGTTTTCCTGGGACGGGAGCCGCACGGAGATCTCCGGCGGCAATGCGTTCTCGTTTTTCGGGGGGAATGCGGGTCTGCTCTCCCGGTTTGAGACGGAGTTCCGGTATCGGCTGCTCTGCCTGGAGGGAGATACGGCGCTGGCTGCCGGGGGAGATACGGCGGATGTCAGGATCCTGCGCTTTGAGGGACATCCTGAGGCGGAGATCTGCGCCTATGATCCCTCCTATATCCATGATGAGGCGAGGCTTGGCGCGGACGGGCAGACCGTCATGCTGTTTTCCTACCGGGGCTTTCGCGTGCAGACGACGGCGGGGAAAACAGTGGCGGAGGTCGAGCTCCCCGATGCGGACCAGGTCTATGACCAGCAGTTCGTGCGGGAGGGAGACGAGGCGTGTCTGCAGGTGATCTACCGTGACGGCACGGTACGTACCTACGACGCGCGGGACGGCAGCATGCTGTCGGAGGAGACGGGAGAGCGGCCGGACGATACGCTGCTGGAGGAATTTGAGACGGACCGTCTGCGGGTGGAGTCTCCGCTGCACGGGACGCCGCAGGTCTACGACGCGGTCAGCGGGAAGCGGATCGGCGCTCTGGCGGAGGACGCTTACCTGACGTATGTGACACAGACCGGGGCATACATCATCGCACAGTATGTCACTGTGGAGGGGGAGTGTTACGGGCAGCTGCTGAACGAGGACTGCGAGGTGCTTGCCGAGCTGCCCTGTCTGTGCGATGTGTGTGACGGAAGGCTGGTTTTTGATTATCCCACGGGAGATCTGAGAAGCGCGGAGATCTGCGGCTGGGAGGAACTGCTGGAGCTGGCGCGGACGGAACAATAATGTCCCGGAAGGGATTGGAGTATAGATCAGTAAGCAGAAACAGGAGGAACAGTAAATGAAACGAAAGAGATATCTGGCGTTCCTGATGGTGATAGCGCTTCTAATGACGATGCTGCCAGTGCAGGGAACAACGGTTCTGGCGACGGGGATGTTCCCTGTCATTGAGGTGCCGGACGGGACGGAGACGATCGGAACGACGGAGACGACAGAGACCACAGAGGCGACGGAGACAACGGAAGCGACCGGAACGACGGAGACGTCAGAGACGACGGAAGCGTCAGAGACCACAGAGGCGACGGAGACAACGGAGGCGACCGGAACG
>CANRBT010000101.1 GCA_947628935.1 uncultured Roseburia sp.
TACAATGTAATCAGGTCAATCTTATGAATTCCAAGCATTTCTGCTGCCTTTCCATGAGATATCACACCACTTTTGATATAAGGGTATACCAGCATTGCATTCCTTGTTATTTGTGCATCCTTATCCTCCAGCACAGTATATGGTACGATCTCTTCCGGCACATCAATTTCTACCTTTGTCATTGCCATGGCAATCATCTCCTTACCTTTCGGATTCTCTTAGCTATATTATATATATTTTATTTTTGCCTTACAATAGAAAAATAACAATCGCTTCCCGTCTCCCTTACGAAAAAAAGACGGCTGCAAACTTCACGTTCATAGCCGCCCTTGCGCTCTGTTGCTATTTCGTTGTTACGGTAAACACTGTAAATACGCGCATCCGTGATCCCCCTGTATGTTTCAGTGGCAGCAGGACGAAACGGAGACGATCGCATCCTCCGTCAAGGGGTGCGTATTCTGACCGCTTTGATCCAGTTCCCTGTAGGTATGAAAAATGAAAACGGCAGCGACAATAAATGTCAAAATGTCCGACACAGGCATGGAAAACAACACGCCGTCCAATCCCCAAAACACGGGGAGCAGAACCGCAAACCCAACGCCGAACACCACCTCGCGCAGCATAGAAAGCGCAGTAGACGCCGCCGCTTTTCCCATTGCCTGTAAGAAAATAAAACACGCTTTATTGATACAAGCCATGACGATCATACACAGATAAACGCGAAACGCTTTGATCGCAAACTCCGTATAATAGCCGCTTTCGTTTGCGGCGCCAAATACGGAAATGAGCCGTCCGGGGAAAAACTCAACCAAAACAAACGCAGCGGCGCCGACAAGGGCTTCTGCTGCCAGCAATTTTGTGAACAATTCCCTGACACGCATCCTTTTACCTGCGCCTATGTTATAACCCACGATCGGAATGCAGCCGGCTGCCATACCGACAACGATCGAAATGACGATCTGGAAAAATTTCATGACGATACCGACAACCGCCATCGGGATCTGGGCATATTGCGGCTGACCGAATATTTCATCCGTCGCGCCATACTTGCGGAGCATATTGTTGATCGCTGCCATTGCGGCTACCAGAGAGATTTGCGACAAAAAGCTTGTAATTCCCAGAAGCAGCGTCCTTTTGCAGATCTGACGGTCCAATTTCAGGTCGCTGCATGACGGCTTGATCGTCCTCATATGCAGAATATACCAGACCGCCAGGATCGCCGTGAACATTTGACCGATGACCGTCGCGACAGCCGCCCCTTTCATTCCCCATCGGAAGACAAAAATAAATACCGGATCAAGTGCGATGTTGACGGCTGCGCCGATCAGGGTGGAAGCCATAGCAAATTTCGGGCTTCCGTCTGCCCGGATCACCGGGTTCATCGATTGCCCGAACATATAAAACGGAATGCCAAGACTGATATAAAAAAAGTATTCTTTTGAACAAGAAAAGGTTTCTTCGTTTACAGTTCCGCCGAACATCGCGATCAGGGGCGTCTGAAAAATCAGATAAACAGCGGTCAGCAGTAAGCTGCACGCTATTATCATAACGATCGCATTGCCAACGCTTTTTTTCGCGGAACGCATTTCGCCCCTGCCAAGACTGATACTGACAAATGCGCAGCAGCCGTCGCCGATCATAACCGCGATCGCAAGCGCAACTACGGTAAGCGGGAACACAACCGTATTTGCCGCATTCCCGTATGAGCCGAGATAACTGGCATTTGCAATAAAGATCTGATCCACAACATTGTAAAGCGCGCCAACCAAAAGGGAGATCATACAGGGGACCGCATATTTTCCCATTAACCTTCCCATACGCTCTGTTCCTAAAAATTGATTCGACTGTTCCATGTTTCTTCCCCTTCCTTTCTTAGAAAAAAAGAAAGCGCATAGCCTTGACGTTTGCTGGATTTACGCCATTGGCTACACGCTTTGTAGGTAGATTATATACGACGGAGACGAAAGTTGCAAAGGGGATTTTTGACAAAAAAGGGGCAAAAAAATCGTCCCTTTTTTATCATTTTTATCATGCCCGATCCATTCCTTTCCCAGGGAAAAAAACGTCCGGAGCTTAAAAATACAGCTCGTCAAAAAAAGCTTCCAGATTCATCGGTTCATTGTTTTTATAGATTCCGAACTGCTGCGGGAAGTTGGTCGTCGTTTCGTCCACTGCCGGCAGGATCTGCAGGCTGTAGTCCCTCAGCTCCGGTCTGGAACGCAGGATACCGGCAAAGCTGTCAAGGATCTCCATCACGGACAGCGTGTCCGCCGGACCGTTCCCGTGCTTTGCCTTGATGAGCTTTTCAAAGGCTTCCCGGATATATGCCACCCCTGCCAGATGCTTGCTGATCTCGTGGTTGGCTTTTGCCACAGACTCCATCGCCCTGTTAAAGCCGGCGCCGTCCTCGATCCGCTTTCCCGTATGGGTGCAGGTGCCGAAGTTCAGCCGGTACAGGATGCCTCCCTCCGCAAAGAAGAAATAATTGTCGTTGAGCCCGATCGGCGCGAGCCCGTCTATCCGGTTTTCCGGCTCCTTGTAGCCGTCCGGCCAGGGGAGTTGCATATTGTCATAATTCATCAGCATACAGTAACAGTCAAACTGCTTTGCGTTTTTGTATTTATGGAAAAGAGAGGTCTTTTCCTCAAACTCTACGGACACAAAACGCATCAGCTCGCTCCAGAAAACGAGGGATTCCATCTCGATCCCCTCCGACTGGAGCGCGGAGCGGTCGAGCAGGCTGATCTGCTCGCAGTAATAGTCCATGATATCATGCATTTTTGCATACAGGGCATGCTTCGCCTCTGCAAGGGCATTCGCATAGCTGTCCTTCGACTTATCCTTTACTGTGATCTTCGGCTGAAGATCGGTAGTCAGTGTCAATACTTCCATTCCCATGGCATATCTCTCCGTTTTTCGTATTTTTTTATGTTTTCTGTCTGTTAAAGATATATATATCACATTTTTTATCAAAACACAATTGCTATCACACGTTCCGCAGCACTTCAAACGCCC
This sequence comes from uncultured Roseburia sp., assembly GCA_947628935.1. GTDB lineage: Bacteria > Bacillota > Clostridia > Lachnospirales > Lachnospiraceae > Roseburia. Next base: position 3,016 of record CANRBT010000101.1, read on the forward strand.
TGTATACGTCCAGCGCGCCATAGCCCCACTCACGGTTCGGGTAGCTCCTCGTCTGCACCCGCCTTGTTCCGCGGATCAACAGGTTCTTGATGCCCGCGTTCGAGAGCATCGGATTGCGTCCGTCCACAAGCGCCCACTGCATGATCTGCGCGACGGCTCCCGCCGTGATGGCTGCGGCAGCGCTCGTTCCGGTAAAGGTGACATAGTTGTTCCGCAGCCCCGGTCCGTAAATGTCGACCGCCGGCGCGGCAAAGTCCGGCTTGACCTCCCCTGCAACCGTATAACCACGCCCGGAATCCGTATAGATGCTGTCATTGGAGATCTGATAGCCGCCGACTGTGATGACCTGCCGGGTCGTCCCCGGCGACGTCAGTGTGATATCGGGGCTGGAACGCAGGAAATACACCTCGCCGTCCGTCAGCTGACGCATCGGCATCCATAGGTTATACTGCCCCTTGACGACCACGTCCGGGAACACGCGAATGATCCAAACGCCCTGTCTGGGATGGATGAACCGAAAAAAAATGAGCTGGTTTGCCCCCTCCCTCGTCTCCAGGCGATAATCCACCGTGACGGTCGTCCCCTCAAACACAAAGTCGAGCATTGCCGAGCTTTGGAACCCGACCGACACGCGCGGAAGCTGCTCTCCGGTCGGCGAGATCACAGAGACCGCAAAAAGCTCCGGCGCCTCCGCCCACAGCTCCACAAAAAAGCCCTGCATATCCTGCTGCACATTGATCTCCACATCCTCATATTCCCCTATCGCAGTGATCCTGCCCTCATAATGATGCCTGGCATTTGCCTCGTTTCCGGCTGCCGTCACGATGGCGCGACGACGACGCCCGCAGATCTGATTTAAATACATGGAAAGAGGGCCGTTCTTTCCATGGCTGCCGATGCTGTTTCCCAATGCGATACAGATGACGAGCGGCATGTTCAGGTCGTGGGCAAGCCGGTCCAGATAGCTCACCCCCATCATGATATCCGTCTCCTGAAACGTCGGCACGCCCTTCGGCACAAAGAAAAAATCCCGCAGGTATTGCTTTGCCTCCTTGAGCTTCACCACAGCCAGCCGCGAGCCCGGAGCCGCGCCGATAAAATGATTCTCCGGATCCTCGCTGCCGCATGCGACGCCCGCCAGAAATGTCCCGTGCCCGTTATCGTCCCGCGACGGCACGACTCCATACGGATTTTCGTCCGCCAGCGCGCGGTTGATCTCCTCCTCTCGGTACTCCGCCCCGTAGAAGATCCCCGAAGGCGGCGTTCCCTCCCGGACGCTCTGGTCCCAGATCGCCGCGATGCGCGTGCTTCCGTCGGAAAACCGGAACAACCGGTTCGTATAATCGATGCCGGTATCGATGAACCCGACGAGCACTCCGTTTCCCCGGAGCGACAGGACCGGCTGATCCTGCAGGCGCAGAATGCCGGACGCCTCGAGCGCCAGCGTATCTAAAAGCCCGTAGCATTTGGGCAGTCCCATATACGCATAACCGGAAAGCTGCAGCGGAGGGACGAGAGACCTGTGAAAATAATAGATATCAAACTCCTCGGAAACCCGCTGCACACAGCTCTCCGGAAGCATCAATTCCATATTCACACCATAGGGAACGATAAAATCATAGTACTCGTCGGAATACACCTGTTCTCTGCAATCTTCCATAAAAAACTCCGGTTATCCATTCTATTTATTAGATGCCGAAGCCTTGTCCGTTGTACCATATTTCTGCATCGGCTCCAAAAAAACGGAACGCCGCTGTCCGTCAGAACATCCGCCGTTTTGCAAGCTCCTCCTCGGGGATCTCCGCGAGCGCCTGCTGCAAATACACGACCAGCCGCTCCTCCAGCTTCCCCTCATCCGCCATGGAGTGCAGAATGGCAAACGCCTTCTCCTGCGGCATCGGCTTCTTATACGGACGGTCTGTCGCGACCAGGGCATCGTAGATGTCCGCGACCGCGAGAATGCGCATCTCGAGCTCGAGTTCGTCCGCCGTCTTGTGTCCCGGATAACCAGAGCCGTCCAGAAGCTCGTGGTGCGCCGCTGCAAAACGCGGCACATTGGCGTAATGCCTTCCGAAATGCACCTGTTCCAAAATCTTCCCCGTCATCACGACATGGCTCTCCATCTGCCCGCGCTCCGCTTCTGTGAGCGTTCCCTTGCGCACCAGAAGGCATTCCTTCTCGTCGTCCGTGAGACAGGCGATTGTCGCATCCTCATGCCGATAGGTCCTCTCTGCGATCCGGCGCACGCGCTCCATCCCCTCCTCCGGCAAGAAGCCGGAGACGTTCACCTCACGGATGAATGCCAGACTCTCCGTCAGATAGGTCTTCCAGTCTGCGTACTCCTCCTCCGTCAGCCTGCCGCGCAGCATATCGATCTCCCCGTAAGCCGCCAGCAGTTCAAAGCGCCGCTCAATGTCTCCCAGCCTCTCGCCGAGCTTGGTCGCTTTGTTCATGACGGAAAGTGGGATCACCATCTTTCCAATGTCATGAAGCGCCGCCGCGAGCACCAGCTGCTCCCGGCGGTTCTCCCCAAACCATTCCTCGCATTCGCCCCGTTCATGCATCCGGTTGATATAGTCCGCCAGGATCCCGGCGTATATCGCGACCTTCCGCGTGTGGGATCCGTTGTAGGGCGTCCTCTCGTCCACGGATGTCACGAACGCGGACACAAACGAATAGAGCTGATCCTTCAGCTCCTCCAGATACAACATATTGTTGACCGAAACAGCGGTCTGGGAGCCCAGCGCACGTATGACGTACTCGTCGTCCTTCCGGAACGGCACCACCTGTCCCTTCTCGTCCGTCGCATTCATCAGCTGCAGGACTCCGATCACATCCCCCCTGATGTCCTCCAGCGGCGTCACAAGCATCGAGCAGGTGTGGTAGCCGGTCATGGCATCGTACTCCCTGGGACCGGAAAAATCAAACGCCCCCTCCGCATACACGTCCGGGATATTGACGAGCTCCCTGTGCAGCGCCGCATAGGCGCAGACATTCCCCTCATCCATGCGCACGGGCGGCAGGTCGATCGTCTCCCCGCCCGCTCCGCGCTCCATGTGCAACGAGATCGTCTTCATCCTGGCAAAGACAAGCCCCTCTTCCCTGCACAGATACAGCGTCGCCGCATCGCAGGAGGTGATCTCCATCGCCCGGTCCAAAAGGATGCCCAAAAGCGTCTCCTTGTCCTTCTCCGACATCAGAACGGTTCCTGTATCTACGATATCCTGTAATGTTTCCCGACTTAACATGGCAACCTCTACACGCCTGCTGCGATCTGCGGCATGACTCCTTTCTCCTCAATTCCGACACATCCCCGCATTGTGATGATCGGTCCGCCTGTCTTTTCCACATATTCCTTTGTGATCGTCACCATGCCGATATTGTCATCCTTGGGGATCTCATACATGATGTCCAGCATAAACTCCTCGATCACGGCGCGCAGCGCGCGTGCGCCGACCTTCTTTTCTTTTGCCGCCTTCGCGATCGCATAGAGCGCGTCCTCATTGAACGCCAGCTTCACCTCATCCATCTCCAGGAGCTTTTCATATTGCTTTAAGATCGCATTCTTCGGCTCTCTCAAGATGCGCACAAGCGTGTCCTCCGTCAGCGCATCCAGTGTAAACATGATGGGAAGCCGTCCCAAAAACTCGGGAATCATTCCAAACTTGCGCACGTCCTCCACAGTGACCTTGGAGAGGATATTCTCATCCGCATCATTCTCATCCCGCAGCTTTGCCCGAAAGCCGATGGACGCCTCCTGGTTCAGCCGCTCCCGGATGATATCCTCCAGATCCGGGAAAGCGCCTCCGCAGATAAAAAGAATGTCGCGCGTATTCACCATCGTCATCGGAACCATCGCATTTTTGCTGCTTGCCCCGACCGGCACCTCGACCTCGGCGCCCTCGAGGAGCTTCAGCATCCCCTGCTGCACGGACTCGCCGCTGACATCTCTCTGGTTCGTATTGCGCTTCTTTGCGATCTTGTCGATCTCGTCAATAAAGATAATGCCGTGCTCCGCGCGCTCCACATCATTGTCCGCAGCCGCCAGCAGCTTGCTCACCACGCTCTCGATATCATCGCCTATGTAGCCTGCCTCCGTGAGGGAAGTCGCATCCGTGATCGCAAGCGGTACGTCCAGAAGCTTCGCCAGCGTCTTGACGAGATAAGTCTTCCCGCAGCCCGTCGGTCCGATCATCAGCATATTGGACTTCTCGATCTCCACGTCTCCCTGCTGTTCCTGCGCGATCCGCTTGTAGTGGTTGTACACTGCAACGGACATGACCTTCTTCGCCTGCTCCTGCCCCACCACATATTCATCCAGAGACGCCTTGATCTTGTGCGGCGCAGGGATCTTTTTGATATCAATAGCCGGCTTTGCATCCTCCTGTGTCTTTTTCCTCTTTAGCTTCTGCCTGTTCGGCATGCCGCCCTGCAGATCGGAGAGATTGATCATGCTGATGTTCGGGATCCGTCCCATGCCCATGTTCATGATGTCGTCCATGGAAAATCCATTCCCGTTCATGCTGTCAAACGTCCGCTGCATGCAAGCCTGACAGATACAGATATTGTTCGGGATCTTGATCATTTTCCCCGCGATATGTTCCGGTCTTCTGCAGATATAGCAGGCATCCTCATACTCCTGCTCCGGCGGCTTTGCGGCATTGTCTTTGTCCTGCTGCGCCCCCCTTGCACTGTCCTCCGTCTCCGCCGGGGTCTCCTTCTTTTCGTCCTCGTCTATGACCTCTCTATAATCATTGTTGTTCATCGCGCCCTCCATCCTTGTGAACATCGTCTGATATGATATCTATTATAATTCAAATCCGCCTCCTTCACAAGAAAATTGCCCCATATTTCATTTTAATTTAAGAAAAAAACAGCCGCAGGGGTCATTGCCTCCCCCTTGGCTGCCGTTCCTTCCCAATCTGATATCTATTCGCCCGTCGTGCCTGCATTTCCCCCTGTGGCATCCTCCACGCCGTTCTCCACACCGTTGATGATATCCTTGCCCGCTTCACCGACACCGTCTACCACATCCTCGACCGCGTTCCCCGCATCGGAAGCACCTGTTCCGGTTCCGTCGGTCGCGCCTGCCGCACCGC
>CANRBT010000102.1 GCA_947628935.1 uncultured Roseburia sp.
CGCCTCCTGAAACTGCTCCGGAGTCATCTCCATCCATGCCGGATCCTGTTCCATCACCTGCCGCAGCCTCTCGGGAGTCACAGTGTCCGCTGCGTCCCTGATACAGTTTTGCTGATATGCCGTCTCAATTTGGCTGATAATGGAGGTCCCGTGATAACCGTTTCCCTCGCCAAGCTCAAAGGTGCCGTCAACCGTGTAATCCATTTTTCCGCTGCGCCGCTCCGAGCGCACCGCCATCATCAGGTTGCGCATCGTAATATCTGCCCCCTGATGGACGAGCGCACCGATCACTGCCCCGTCCGAAGCTTCCACCTGATGGATCAGGCGATAGATTCCGATATAGGAAGCGCGCTCCTCCTCACGGATCGCGCCGTTTCGTTCCAGCTTCCACAGAAACTCGCCAAAGCTCTGCGCCCCGTCATCCTGCTGCTCCCTCACCTCATCCGTGACCTGATTGAGGCTGGCAAAATCCATATCCAGCGGATTGATCCCCCGCCGTATCAGCTCTGTCACTGCTGCAGGGGTCAGATTGCGGAAGGTCCGCTGTACCTCCTCGTCCACAGCCTTGATCTCAGCGATATGCTCCGGCGTGATCTCCATCTGGTTGTAGGCAAGAATGCGCACTGCACGCTCATTCTTCCCGGTCGTCTCCATCCCGAGATCCTCCAGGATATCATCCACATTTTGGAATGCCTTTTGAATGGAATCTCCAAGATCCGCCCGCGGCGCTGTCATCAGCGTCTCGTACCGTTCGTTCGCCTCACGGAACGACTCCTGCATGTCCTTTCCTGCCGCGTGTACCGCCTCGACTGTCGCAACATTGATATCGCTCCGTCCCAGCACATACGCCGGAACGTAGCGCAGCTCCTCCAGCTTTTCCGTCGTCTCGCGGAAAACCTGAACGTTTGCCGTTGTCGCTTCTACGCCCTGTCCCTTCAACAGGTTCTCATAATAGGAATCCTCCACCTGCTTAAGCTGTTCGACAAGCCGTTCCAGCGGAACCGTATCGATCTGGATCCCTTTTTTCAGAAGCGCGTAATTTGCCTCCGCGCTCATCGCGAGCCGCACTTCCTCCAGCTGCCTGCGCGCTGTCAACAGCTCCAGACCTTCCCTCGTGTATGTTCCGCTCTCTGCTGTCTTTTCTGTACTACTCTGCATGCGGCTGGCGATCGCATAGGAGAGATTCTGCACCGTCAGATCCATCCGATTGTCGATCAGGTAGTTCAGATCCTCGTCCGTCGCCCCTTGGACAACGGCAAGCGCATTGTCCGCCTGCCCCTGCAGGGTATACTCCGGCAGGAGGACCGCATCCTTCGGTCTTTTCCCCTCGGCGATCGCCGTACAGATATCCTCCAGCAGCGCGTCCTCATCCAGAGGCGCTGCCATCTCCCGCAGCGCTTCCACATACTTTAAATGCTCCGGCTGCAGCGGGATCTCGTTCTCCAGCATCCAGCGGCTGTCCGCGATCGTCTGTTCCTTCACAGGCAGTCCCGCCTCACGGATCACCCGTTCCACCTGCCCCCGGAAGGGAGCCATATCTACCGTCTCCCGAGAGCCTGCACGATAGGTACCGCTGTTCTCGGCCTTATACAGATTCTCGATGGTCGGCTCCATCCGGTTCTCTACCATATACCGGATCGCATCATCGTTTGGCGTCTCCAGCGCACCGGCGAACTGAAGCGCTTCCGCCGCCTCCCGGACGTTCTCTTCCGTGCACGGCAGATCCGCCTCCTTCAAACTACGCACCAGCTGCACGGCAAGCTCTGTGCTGCCCACAATCTCCGCCAGCTCCTCCATATCCAGGTCGTCCCCAAATATGGAGATATCAACGCCTGCCTTCGCGAGCTGCGCCTTGATCTTATCCGTCTCTGTTACGATCGTGTTGGATGCGGTCTGGTCAACGGAAAAACCCTCCTCCTGCATTCTTGCATAGTCTTCCGGAGAAGTGGTCCCGGCAAGCACAACCATCTGCTCCTTTCGCCCGGCGGCGTCCAGAATGTGGTCCTGTTCGATCTCCTCCGCCAGCGTCTGCTTTTCCTCCGTCTCCGGTCTTAAATAGGTCGCATCCTTCATATTGACAGATCGGGACGCATCGGTCTTCTCCTCCTCCTGCACCCGTTTTTCAAAAAACAGGGCTGCCTTCTGGGCGTAAGCAGTCTGCTCCGGCTCCTCCGGTCCAATGCTCTGCTTTAAAACATCTACAATGTTGGTATTCTGTTGCTCCACTCTCATGATCGCTTCTCCCGTTCCTCTTACGATATAAAAATGGCGCATTCCCTGCCCCAAGCTTACTCCCTGAGCAGGATGCGCCATCCATGGCTGATATATATATCGGTCATACCAGCCTGATTGTTAAGAAATTTCCCTAAAAGCGGAACACAGCCACCCCATAGGGAGAAAGCGGATACGGGATCGAATACTCCCGATCGTCGCACTCAACCTTCTCCGGCTTGTAAGAGGAGGCGCGCCTGGTACCCGGTCCGCCGAACCGTTCCTCGTCGCTGTCCAAAATCAGCTTACAGGTCTTTTTTGTCGGAACGCCTACGCGGTACTCCGGTCTTGCCATCGGCGTGAAGTTACAGACGAAAAGCAGATTGTTTTTGCCGTTTTTGCTCTTTCGCACAAAACTGAAAATGCTTCTGTCCCTGTCATTGGCATTGATCCACTCAAAACCGTTCCAGCTGCTGTCCAGCTCGTACATCGCGGGATTTTTCTGATAGATATGGAGCAACTCCTTCACCCAATCCTGTACATGCTTATGATCCGGCTCCGCAAGCAGATACCAGTCAAGCTCCCGCTCCTCGCTCCACTCGCGCAGCTGCGCAAACTCCTGCCCCATGAAGAGCAGCTTCTTGCCGGGATGTCCCATCATGAACGCATACCCGACCATCAGATTGCGGAACTTGTCGATGCCGAGCCCCGGCATCTTGTTGAGCATCGAACACTTTAAGTGCACGACCTCGTCGTGGGAGAGCACAAGGATATACTTCTCGCTCTCATTATAGCTCATGGCAAAGGTCATCTTGTTATGGTTGTTCTTGCGGAAATACGGGTCGAGCTTCATGTAATCCAAAAAGTCGTGCATCCAGCCCATATTCCACTTATAGGAGAAATTCAGCCCGTCGTCCTCCACCGTCCCTGTCACCTTCGGCCATGCTGTGGACTCCTCCGCGATCATCATTGCACCGTGATTCCGACCCAGGATCAGCGTGTTGATATGCTTGAAAAACTCGATCGCCTCCAGGTTCTTATTGTCCCCGTATTTGTTTGCGACCCACTGTCCGTCCTGTTTGCCGTAATCCAGATACAGCATGGACGCCACGGCGTCGACGCGAAGCCCGTCAATGTGGTAATGCTCCACCCACATCAGAGCGCTGCCGATCAGGAAATTCTTGACCTCGTTTTTACCGTAATCAAAAATCTTGGTTCCCCAGTCGGGATGCTCGCCCTTTCTCGGATCCGCATACTCGTACAGACAGGTGCCGTCAAACTCCGCCAACCCATGCGCATCCCGCGGAAAATGCGCCGGCACCCAGTCCAGGATCACACCGATCTTATGGCGATGACACTCATTCACCAGATACGCAAAGTCTGCAGGCGTTCCGTACCGTGAGGTCGGCGCATAGTAGCCGGTCACCTGATAACCCCAGGAGCCGTCGAACGGATACTCTGAGATCCCCATCAGCTCAATGTGCGTGTACCCCATTTCCGTAATGTATGGGATCAGCTTTTTTGCCAGCTCGCGATAGGTGTAAAAGCCGTCATCCTCCCTCCCCGGATGGCGCATCCAGGAACCGGGATGTATCTCATAGATCGCCATCGGAAGCGCATAGGGATCCTCCGCCTCCGCGCGCGCCGTCATCCACTTGCCGTCCGTCCACTTAAAATGGTCGATGTCAAACACAGCCGACGCCGTGCCCGGGCGAAGCTCCGCATAAAATGCAAAGGGATCCGACTTGTACAGGCGCTTTCCGTCTTTGGTCTCGATCAGGTACTTGTAATACGCACCCTCCTCCACTCCCGGGATAAACAGCTCATAAATTCCCATGGTCTCCGGCTCTAAGCGCTCCATCTCGTTTGCCGTCTCGTCCCAGTCATTGAAGGAGCCGATGACCCATACCCGCTCCGCGTTCGGCGCCCACAGATCAAAGCACACGCCCCGAAGACCGTATTGATCCGTTATATGCGCACCCAGCTTCCGATAGATGTCATAGTGCGTCGCCTGCCCAAACAAATAGCGATCCAGTTCTGAAAAATTTCCCATACCTCCACCCCTTTATCATACTATTTAAAATACAAAATCCTTTTCGTGTAAAATGATGTAGTCTTCCTCGTCATATCGCCTCGATGTCAGGATGCTGAACGCTTTTTTCAATCCGCCATGCTCCGCGTGCGCGATCGCGCCATCCACGATCTCCTTGATCTCCGTCAACGTCGTAGCCTGGTCGAGCTTTTGAATATTGCTGATGCTGTTGTACAACGCCAGCACACCCATCTCATCAATGCTGTAGCCCGCTTCATTCGCGTAGGCTTTCGCAAACGCCACCAGCTCATCGCTTGTAAAGATCGGAATACTCAGCTTCTCAGAAAATCTGGACGCAAAGTTTGCATCCCTGCCCAGCGCCTTCTCAATCCCCCTGTGCGTGTCCTCCAGAATGACAAGCACACCGCTCTTATCACCGGCAAGCAGGGTGGAAAGCTTGACCGCTGTCTCTCTGGTAATGTTCCCCGCTTTCTCAATAATCAAACAGCCGCCGGCTACCTTTCCGATCAACGCTCCCACATCGCGCTGATTCAACACGGAAGCCTCGATCTTGCCGATCCGCCCCACAGGCATGCCGACCTCCTGCTGAAGCGCCTTGATCATACTGGTTGCAAGCACTGTTTTACCGCTTCCCTGCCCGCCCTGAATCACCAGGTTCCCGGTCGAAGCGGTCCCGCCGGAAGCAAGCCGCCCTGCCAGCCCGGTAAGTGCCTGGCAAAGCTGTTGCTCCATGCCGCGAATCGGCACAAAGTATGAAAAAATGTCTCTCTGCTCCTTGGACAGTGCACGGATGACGTGCTCTCCGGTCATCTCCGGTTCCGCGATCTTTGGCACCGGCGGTTCCTTTTCGTCCTGACCGGACGCGCCCTGTACAGACATATCCCTGGTTTTTGCAAATTCAATCTTCGCCTTCTGCTCGGGGGGCAAATCCGCGGGCGCCTGTGACAGCAGCGCGTCCTCCGCATCCGGCTGCGGTTCCGGCTCCTCCGGCGGCCGGTCTTCCTCCAGGGGCTCCGCAAACTCTTCTTCCGTCCGGTATTCAGACGGCATCTCCGGTTCTGCGACAGGCTCTTCCTGTACCGCCGTCTCCGCGGTCGGCTCCTCCGGCTCCTGCAGCGCCTGCTGCAATAATACATCCTCGAGATCCGGCATAGGCGGCTCCTCCGGCACGACCTCCATCTGCGCCGACGGCTCGGTAAATGCCGGCTGCTCCATCGTCGTCCGGGGACTTGGCTGCGGCATTTCCACCTGCGGCAGCTCCGTTACGTTCTCTGCCGCTGCAGCCAGCTGCTCGTCCATCTGCGCATTTTCCAGTGAAATGCGATCTATCTCCTGCTGCAGGAGCTGATTCATGTTTGCGACCATCTGTGCTGCACGAATATCCTCAATCGGCTGTCCCAAATACTGCTCCTCGAGCAGCTCCCTCGGCGTAAACCCGGAGTCCAGCTTGGGTATCACGTCTGCAAGCCGCTCCATGATGTCTCCTGCCTCCTGCAGGGCACGCGCTTTTGCGGATTCCAGCTTCCGCTGCTCCGCCTCCTGAAGGGCTGTCTCCGCTGCCCTCCTGGTCTTTTCCCACTCCGCAAGCACTTCGTTGATACTGATCTGTCCTGTGATCTGAGACTCCAACGCTCCCTTTTCCGGTACGAACAGGCTCATCTGCCCGTCCCGGTCTTCCGCAAGAAGCTCCCGGAAATTCGTCTTTAATGAATTGTCGATCTCTGCGTCCGTCTCGATATGCACCTGCTCCTCCTCCTGCTCAGACGCCTGTTCCTCCTTTGGTATCTGCAGAAACGGAATATCCTCGACCAGCTTCTTGATATTATCCATGCTGTCCGCCACAGTCTCTTTTTCTGTCGCATCTTTGATCTGCTGCATGCTTTTTTGCAGCTCTTCCTGCAGATTCTGTGTGTTGAACCGCTCTGCGGAAAGACTGACCTTCGGTATCTGCACAGGCTGGCTGACAATTTCTCCCGACTCCAGCATATCGTCCGGCCGCACCTCCACGATCCCTTCCTGCCGCTGCCTGTACCGGCGGTACTTCTCCTCCTGCTGCTTCGTGAGCGGCTGATATAACATTTTAAGCTCCAGCGCGCGCTCCACGTATGGTCCGTCTCCAAACCAGAGGATCAGCTCGTCGCACGCCTCGATGCATTGCTCGCTCATGCCGGCCTTGTGATACAGGCATGCCAGCTCAAAGGCCCATTCTTCCGAATATTCCTGACTTTTCAGTTCTTCCAGAATGGCGATCAGCGTGCCCAGATCCGCCCCCTGCGCCCTGGCAAGCTCATACTTTAAGACGTACTTCAGATTGTCATGCGGCGCGATCTCCACGAACTCATCATAGTATTCCTGCGCCTCGCTGAAATTGCCCATCTTGATCGCAACCTGCGCCAATCGGTATATGATCATGCGACCGATCGGGGAGCGGTCGTACGCCATGAGAAGGATCTCCTTGCTCTCCTCATATCTGCCGGTCTTCTCGTAGATCTCTCCTGCCTTGATCAGCGCATTTACATTTTTTACCTTATTCCAATGGATCGTATCTGCAATTTCCGCCGCTGCCTTATAATTGTTCTCCGCCGTAAGAGACTTCATCTGATCCAGCTTTAATTTGTATTCATATTTGTCCAATTGTATTACCTCAAACTGTGCAGATTTCTTTTGCTGTTTGCTTCCAGAACTATCTTTTTCACTACCTCTTAGTTTATCATACGCTCTGATAGATGTCAAAATCAATCCGTCCTGTCTGACTTCTCATCCGAAAGCTCGTTTTCCCTTACAACGCGCCGTGCCGGCTTCTTGCTTCCTGACACCGTCTCATCATAGATCATCTGATTGGTCTTACGGTCCACCCGCACCAGCTCCACATAGCTCGCCGTATCGGGCGCCAGTCCACGCAGCTTCAAAAAATGCGCGACTACCTGCTGGGCAATGTAGTAAATGACCGCCATGATCGGAACTCCGAGCAGCATTCCGAAAAATCCCCAGAGACCTCCAAACACCAGGATCGCGAATACGACCCAAAACGATGACAGCCCGGTAGAATTTCCCAGAATCTTCGGACCGATGATATTTCCGTCGATCTGCTGCAGAACAAAGATAAAGATCAGGAAATACAAGCCCTGCAGGGGATTCTGCAATGTCACGATGATCAGACATGGCACGGCGCCGATGAACGGGCCAAAAAACGGAATAATGTTCGTGACCCCAATGATCACTGCCAAAAGCACTGTGTCCGGCATCCCCATAATGACAAGCACGATATATGCCAATATCCCGATGATCAGGGAATCCAGCAACTTTCCTGAAATAAATCCGCCAAAGATCTCATTGCTCTTGCGTGTCGTCTCAATGATCACGTTGGCGCGCACAGGCTTAAAGATCGCATAGATGACCTTTTTCGCCTGACCTGCGAAGGTCTCCTGGCTCGCCATCACATAGACGGAGATGATCAGACCTACCAGCACGTTCAGCAGCACCTTCAGCCCGGAAATAGCGCCGCTTGCAATGGAAAGCAGATACGTCTGCGCGCCCGGGAGAAGCGTCTCCTCCACAAGCGTCTGCAGATAATCGCTGCCCGACTCGATCGCCTCCCGCACCATCTCCGCCATCTCCGAGTCGCCTTTCGTAAACTCATCGACCCAGCGGATCAGGTTGTTCACCTCGGAAGGAAACGCAACGATGATACTGCTGATGCTCCTGGTGATCGACGGAACGATCGCCGCGATCAGGATCACAAAGATACCGACCAGGAACAGGAGCGCACACACAATGGC
>CANRBT010000103.1 GCA_947628935.1 uncultured Roseburia sp.
ATATTCGATTGACTCGATGGGTAGCCTAAATGCACTATCATGTATTATCGTGCATACAGCTTGGAATTTTTGTAGGATGATTGTAGGACTTTTCCCTTCCTCATCCTTTCAAACCCTTGATTTTACGGCATTTCTTATGACAATGTCTTTAGTGTCGGGAAGAGCAGCACGTCCCGGATCGCGGGTGAATCCGTCATCATCATGACCATGCGGTCGATGCCGTAACCGATCCCCCCTGTCGGAGGCATCCCGATGCAAAGTGCATTTAGGAAATCCTCGTCCGTGTGGTTTGCCTCTTCGTCGCCTGCAGCCAAAAGCGCCTCCTGTGCCGCAAACCGTTCTCTCTGGTCGACCGGGTCGTTCAGTTCAGAGTATGCGTTTGCCATCTCCCAGCCATTCATAAAGAACTCGAACCGCTCGACATATTCCGGATCCTCCGGCTTTTTCTTGGTGAGCGGCGAGATCTCGATCGGATGATCCATCACAAAGGTCGGCTGGATCAGATGCTCCTCCACATACTCCTCAAAGAAGAGATTCAGGATATCACCCTTTCTGTGACGCTCCTCATATTCGATCTGATGCTCATCCGCCAGCCGCTTCGCCTCCGCAGTGTCCTTCACCTCGCGGAAATCCACCCCCGCATACTGCTTCACAGCATCCACCATCGTAATGCGCGCAAACGGCTTGGAGAGATCCATCGTGTGTTCGCCGTAGGTGATGATCTCCGACCCTGTGACTTCCTTCGCCACAAAACGGTAAAGGTTCTCCGTCAGATCCATCATGCCGTGGTAGTCCGTGTATGCCTGGTACAGCTCCATCAAAGTGAACTCCGGGTTGTGCCTGGTGTCCAGCCCCTCGTTGCGGAACACGCGCCCGATCTCATAGACGCGCTCCAGCCCGCCGACGATCAACCGCTTCAGGTACAGCTCCAGAGAAATGCGCAGCTTCAGATCCTCGTTCAATGCATTGAAGTGGGTCTCGAACGGACGCGCAGCAGCCCCTCCGGCGTTTGACACCAGCATCGGCGTCTCCACCTCCATAAAGCCCTGCCCATCCAGATATCTGCGAATCGCGCTGATGACCTTCGACCGCTTGACGAAGGTATCTCTGACCTCCTCGTTCATGATCAGATCCACATATCTCTGGCGGTACCTGGTGTCGGTATCGGTCAGCCCGTGGAACTTCTCCGGAAGGACCTGGAGACTCTTGGAAAGCAGCGTGACCTCTGCGGCATGAACAGAGATCTCTCCCGTCTTCGTCTTGAAGACTGTTCCGCGGATCCCAAGGATATCGCCCACATCATATTTCTTGAAATCCCTGTAGGCTTCCTCCCCGATGGCGTCCCGCGCCACATAAATCTGGAGCCTTCCCTTCAGATCCTGAATATTACAGAACGACGCCTTGCCCATGACGCGTTTGAACATCATGCGCCCGGCGATCGCGACCTCCCTGCCCTCCAGCTCTTCATAGCGCTCACGGATATCCGCCGTGTGGTTCGTCACTTCATATTTGGTGATAGCAAACGGATCCCTGCCGTTCTCCTGCAGCTCCCGCAGCTTGTCATAGCGCACCTGAAGAAGCTGATTTGCATCCTGTCTGCCCTCCGCCTTCTGCTCTGATGGATTGTTCTGCCCCATGTCATTCCTCCGTTAGCTCGCCCTGTGGATGGAAAGTACCTTGTACTCCAACTCTCCCGCCTGTGTCTCTACCTTTACGATATCGCCCAGCTTCCTGCCAAGCAACGCCTTTCCCACAGGCGACTCATTGGAAATCTTTCCCTTCAGGCTGTTCGCCTCTGTAGAACCGACGATCTTATACTCCAGCTCCTCATCCAGCTCGCAGTCCAGAATGCGCACGCTGCAGCCGATACTGATCTTTTCGAGGTCGACCTCTTCCTCCACAACGACCTCCGCATTCTTTAAGATCTTCTCCAGCTCCTCGATGCGCGCCTCGATATCTCTCTGCTCGTCCTTCGCGGCATCATACTCCGCATTCTCGGACAGATCGCCCTGCTCGCGCGCCTCCTTGATCTTCTGTGCAACCTCTTTTCTGCGCACGACCT
Organism: uncultured Roseburia sp.; assembly: GCA_947628935.1. Classification (GTDB taxonomy): domain Bacteria; phylum Bacillota; class Clostridia; order Lachnospirales; family Lachnospiraceae; genus Roseburia. The sequence continues at coordinate 2,063 of CANRBT010000103.1, forward strand.
TCAGATGCTGCAGCTCGTCCTCCCTCTCCTTCAATCCCTCATACGTCAGAATATTTTTCTTATCCATCGCCCTCTACCCTTCTTTGTATCTTATTTTATGAATGATAAAAAGCCTCCTCGAAACGGTCCCGCATCGGCTTTTTCCTCTTTTCCTCTATCCTCTTAACAATCACAACATTATACCCGATAGGCACTGCTATGTCAAGATTTTCTCCCGGCAGCCAGGGTTTTTTATGGATCGGAATATAGTACTGCCCCGGACGCATCCGACCCGAATAAACAGTTCCCTCCCACTCAAAATCAAACACCAGCGCCTCGCCGCCCTTCTTTTTCAGGGGAGAAAAAAAGGCTTCTCTCGGAAACACCCTCACGATCAGTCCGGTCTCCTGATACATTTTCTCTGTAAACTCCTGAAAGTATGCAGGACGGTCGGTATAGACTGTCAGATAATTGAGATCGTCCGCCAGCTGCTCCAGCACCTCCAACACACCCGCCGGCTCAAAGATGCCTGCGCCCTCCGGTTCCTCGTCCAAAACCTCAACCTCCACACGGCGGGGTACAAGCCTCTTTTCCCGAAGGATCCCCAAAAACACGGGACGGAAATCCCGCAAATGCTCATTGGTATACGACATCCCTTTTCCCTCTATCTCACTTTTTTCTCATTATATGCCCTCACCTCTTCCAATAATGCCCGAAGCTCCTCGTAACCCTCCACCTCGTTGATCCTTCCGCGCAATCTGGCGGAATTAGGGAAGCCCGCGGTATACCAGGCCGCATGCTTGCGGATCTCCCGCATACCTGTCCGTTCGCCCTTCTGTGCGATCTGCATACGCGCGTGCCGCAGCAAAAGCTCCGTCACCTCAGAAAAAGACGGCGTCGGCAGCTCTTCCCCCGTCTCAAAAAAATGCAGAATGCGGGAAAAGATCCAGGGATTCCCCTGCGCCCCGCGCGCGATCATAAAGCCGTCACACCCCGTCTGCTCCGCCATGGCACGTACATCCTCCGCTGTGCGCAGATCCCCGTTTCCGATCACAGGGATCGAGACTGCCTCCTTCACCTGACGAATGATATCCCAATCTGCACGCCCGGAATAATATTGCTCTCTCGTACGACCATGTACCGCAACTGCAGCTGCGCCGGATTCCTGGGCGATATGCGCGAGCTCGACCGCATTGACATGATCGTCGTCAAAGCCCTTGCGGATTTTTACCGTCACAGGCTTTGCGATCGCACGAACCGTCTTTTCAATGATCTCGCCGGCAAGCCTCGGATTTTTCATGAGCGCCGAACCGTCCCCGTTATTTACCACCTTGGGTACCGGGCAGCCCATATTGATGTCCAGAATGTCAAACGGGCGCTCCTCGATCTGTTTTGCCATCTCGCTGATGATCTTAGGATCCGACCCAAAGAGCTGCAGCGAGACAGGCTGCTCACCAGGAGCAATCGTCAGCAGCTCCTCCGTATTTTTGTTCCTGTAATAGATCGCTTTTGCGCTCACCATCTCCATACACAAAAGCCCTGCCCCGTGTTCCTTGCACAGCAGGCGAAATGGCAGGTCCGTCACGCCTGCCATCGGTCCCAATATCAGATTGTTCTCCAGGATGACGTTCCCGATCTGCAATGTCCTTATCGTTTCCATGATATTTCAACCATCCGCTATTTCCATTTCCCGGATTTGCGGTTCTGCTTTTGATAGATGAGCTGTATTCCCCTGAGCGTCAGATTCGGATCATACACATCGATCGCCTCTGTCTCGTTCGCTATGATCCTCCCAAGCCCTCCTGTCGCGACCACCTTCACATCGCCCAGACCGGATGCCTGGATCATGTGCCGGACGATATATTCGGTCTGCCCGATCTGTCCATAGACAAGCCCTGCCTGCATGGAGGAGATCGTCTCCTTTGCCAGGATGCTCTCCGGCTTGCGGATCTCGATCTCCGGCAGCTTTGCCGCATCCTCCCACAATGCTTTTGCCGAGATGCGGATCCCCGGCGCAGTCACACCGGAGAGAAAGGCTCCTGCCGCATCTACCAGATCATAGGTCGTTGCCGTCCCAAAATCAAGCACGAGCACGGGTCCGCCGTACAGCTCATATGCTGCGACGGCATCCACAATACGGTCCGCGCCGATCTGACTGGGATTCTCCGTCACCACACGGATGCCCGTCTTCGTCCCGGGTCCGATCACGATCGGACGGATGCCCAGATATTTCACAAGCGCTCCTTCCAGAGAATGCATGACATTCGGCACCACGGAAGCAATGATCGCGTCCTCGATCTCCTCATGCCGTATATCGTTCTGTTCGATCAGATTGAGCAGCAGCATACCGTATTCATCAGAGGTGCGCGGCATCTTGGTCGTCATGCGGAAGGTCGCGACCACCTCATCCCCCTGAAACACACCCACAGTGATATTGGTATTCCCCACATCAATCGTCAATATCATTTTTACGCCATCCTTTCTTATGATTCCTCTGCGAACAGCAGCCTGTAATACATCTGAAGCTGTTTGAGCAGATCCTCTTTCGTACGCTGCAGCTCCCGGATCTTAAGCCCGCATCCAATGTCATCATAGAGCAGATCACCCTCGTCGCAGGAGGTGCGGAGGAGGAGCGTACCTTCTTCGTCAAAGACCATCTGAAAAACTCCGCCAACATCCTCCGTGAACAACACGCACATGATTTTCAGCTCGTCCTTCACCTGCGCCGGAAGACCCCGAAACGCTTCATTGAGATAATATTTTTTGTTATACGCACTTGCCCCGCAGAGCACTACCTCTTCCCTCATTCGCTGCCTCTTTTCCGTGTCAGGGTCCTAAACATACCCATAGATGCCGCGCACGGACACCTCGCCCGTAGATACCAGCCGTCTGCTCTCCCAGGTATCTACCATCAGCTCGCCGCGCGGCGTGATCCCCATCGCCTTCCCCTCATAGGGTTCTTTGGGATCGAGCACCTTCACCTCCTGATGCAGGTTCACGAGACAGGCGTTGTACTCCCGCGTCAGCCCCGTCAGATCCTGCGTCTGCATAAAGATGTCATAATACCGTTCAAACCGCTCCCAGATCTCCTCGATCAGCGCCGCCCTCTGATAATGCACGCCTGTCTCCAGATACAGGGAGGTCGCCATGTGGGCGATTTCCCCCGGAAAGCTTTCGTTGTGTACGTTAATTCCGATTCCGATCACAATATGGTTGACATAATCGACCTGGGCGCTCATCTCCGTCAGAATACCGCAGATCTTCTTCCCGTTCATCACGATATCATTGGGCCATTTGATTCCTACAGGTCTTCCCGTGGCGCTGCGCAGACCTGCCGTGACCGCAAGCGCTGATACCAGCGTGAGCATGGACGCATTGTCCGGCTCGATCTCCGGCTTTAACAGCAGGGTCATATAGATGCCCGCCCCCGCCGGCGCCTCCCAGCCTCTTCCACGCCTGCCTCTGCCCGCCCGCTGTTGTTCTGCTATGACCAGCGTACCGTTCGGATAGCCCTCCTCCGCAAGCTGCTTTGCCTTGGTATTCGTGGAATCTACCTCCTTGAAGCAGACGATCCTGTCGCCCACCCACGTCGTCCGACGAATACTTTCCAGCTCGCTCTCCTCCAGACTGTCCGGCGCTTCACAGAGACGATATCCCCTATTCTGTACCGCCTCGATCCGGTAACCTGCCTCCCTGAGCTGACGAATTTCCTTCCAGACCGCCGTCCGCGAAACGCCAAAGCGTTCACAGAGTTCCTGTCCTGAGACATACTCCTCCGCCTCCCGCAAGGCTGCCAATAATTCCGCCTTCATCACTCGCCTTCTGTCTGCTCGCCCAACGTCGCAAGCATCACGGCCTTGATCGTATGCATCCGGTTTTCCGCCTCGTCGAACACGACCGATTGACCGCTCTCGAACACCTCGTTTGTGACCTCCAGCTCGTCATAACCGAATTTTTCGTAAACTTCCCTGCCGATCTTTGTCTTAAGGTCATGAAACGCGGGAAGACAGTGCATGAAGATCGCCTCCGGTTTGGCGAGCTCCATCGCTTTTTTATTTACCTGGTATGGCATCAGATCGCCCAGACGTTCCTTCCATGCCTCGTCCGGTTCGCCCATAGACACCCATACATCCGTATAGACAACATCCGCATCCTTCAATCCCTCCGCGAGTTCCTCTGTCAGCGTGATGCTCCCTCCGGTCTCTTTCGCCGTTTTTCTGCAATACTCCACCAGCTCGTCCGCCGGAAAATATGTTCTGTTCGTGCATGCCACAAAGTCCATGCCAAGCTTCGCACAGGTTACCATCAGAGAGTTGCCCATGTTATAGCGCGCATCCCCCATATAGACCAGCCGCACTCCTTCAAGCCTTCCCAGATGCTCCCGGATCGTCAGCATGTCCGCCAGCATCTGTGTCGGATGAAACTCGTTCGTCAGCCCGTTCCACACGGGAACATCCGCATATTTCGCCAGCTCCTCCACAATCTCCTGCCCGAATCCACGATACTCGATCCCATCGAACATGCGCCCCAGGACGCGCGCCGTGTCCGCGATGCTCTCCTTTTTCCCGATCTGAGAGCCCGACGGGTCAAGATAGGTGACATGCATCCCAAGATCATGTGCAGCAACCTCGAACGAGCAGCGGGTTCTTGTGCTCGTCTTCTCAAAAATCAACGCAATGTTCTTTCCCGCCAGACTGTCATGGCGAATACCGCGTTTCTTTTTCTCCTTCAGGTCCGCTGCCAGATCGATCAGATATGTAATCTCCTCCGGCGTATAATCCATCAGCTTCAAAAAATCGCGTCCTTTTAAATTCATTGCCTGTCCCTGCCTTTCTAATATGTACGAAGCGTGTCATGAATCGGGCTGCCACATTCGTGGCAGCCCAAACAGATCTCCTATTGCCTTACTCACCTTCCACTGCAATTTCCGTCACAGCCTTAGCCAAGCCTGCGATCCCCTGTATCTCGGACGGAATGATGATCTTGGTCGCCTTGCCGTCCGCCGCTTTCGCAAACGCCTCCAGGCTCTTGAGCTGTATCACGCTCTTGTCCGGCGCCGCCTCCTTCAACATGCGGAGACCGTCTGCATTCGCCTGCTGGATCTTAAGGATGGCTTCCGCCTGACCTTCCGCTTCCCGGATGGTCGCCTCTTTCTTTGCCTCTGCCCGAAGGATTGCCGCCTGCTTCTCCGCCTCTGCATCCAGGATCGCGGATTCCTTGTTACCTTCAGCCACAAGAACGGTAGATTTTTTTTCGCCCTCCGCCCGAAGGATCGCTTCCCTTCTCTCACGTTCCGCTTTCATCTGCTTCTCCATCGCATCCTGGATCGCTGCCGGCGGGATAATATTCTTTAACTCAACACGGTTGACCTTGATACCCCATGGGTCAGTCGCCACATCCAGCGTCGCACGCATCTTCGTGTTGATCGTCTCTCTGGAGGTCAGCGTCTCGTCCAACTCGAGATCACCGATGATATTCCTAAGTGTGGTCGCGGTCAGGTTCTCGATCGCCATGATCGGATTTTCCACACCGTATGCATACAGCTTCGGATCCGTGATCTGAAAGTACACGACCGTGTCGATCTGCATGGTAACGTTATCCTTCGTAATGACCGGCTGCGGCGGGAAATCCACCACCTGCTCCTTTAAGGTCACGCGCTTCGCCACGCGGTCAATGAACGGTATCTTAAAGTGGAGCCCCACAGACCAGGTAGCCAGATACCCTCCCAGACGTTCTACAATGAACGCATGTGCCTGCGGAACGATCTTGACACAGGAAGCCAGCACGGCAAGCACCACAACGATCATCAACATAAAAAGTGTCACAACGATCAGCCTCATACGTTTTCCTCCCTATCCGTATTATTCCCATTTGCTAACATATTACTATATTTTCTCCTAAATTACAAGAACAGCCAGAGGAAACCGCATCTCGTACCGTTTCCTTTG
>CANRBT010000104.1 GCA_947628935.1 uncultured Roseburia sp.
GGCGTGCCGACCTACCCGTCCACCAAATACGGCTATATCGTGCCGCAGCAGCAAGAGGGAGAACTTTTGACCGTGAAGGGCTTTCGGGAGAAGCCGGACGAGGCGACGGCGGAACGCCTGGTTGCGGACGGAGCGCTCTGGAACTGCGGCGTGTTCTGCTTCCGGCTCTCGATGGCGGCGCAGTGGACGGAGCCTTACGGCGTGCCGATGGATTATGAGCGGATGATGGCGGATTATGAGAAGCTGCCGAAGCGGAGCTTTGACTATGAGGTGCTCGAGCGCTGGAAGCATATCGCGGCGATCCGCTACGACGGCATGTGGAAGGATCTCGGGACCTGGAATACCCTGACCGAGGAGATGCCGGAACACAGCATCGGGGACGTGACCTGGGACAAGACCTGCGAGAACAGCCATGCGATCAATGTCCTCGGCGTGCCGATGGTCGTCATGGGGGCGAAGAATATGGTCATCGCGGCGTCGCACGACGGCATTCTGGTGGCGGACAAGCATCAGAGCTCTTATATCAAGGAATGTCTGACAAACATTGCGGAGTCGTCCCGCTATGAGGAGCGGCGCTGGGGAACCGTCAAGACGATCGATATTGATGAGGATGACGGGCTCCGCAGTGTGACGAAGCGCATCAAGGTGGTGGCGGGCAAGGGAATGCCTTATCACAAGCACATGGCGCACACGGAGACGATCACTGTGCTCTCCGGTATGGGGAAGCTGATCCTGGAGGGGACGGAGGTCGAGCTGCTCGCGGGGGCAGCCGTCAGTATTGCCGCGGGCAAGGAGCATGCCTTGCAGGCGGTAGGGACAGACCTGCGCCTGATCGAGGTGAGCATCGGAGATACGGAGGATGACGAAATTATTTTACAGGAATTTGGGGATTGAAAAGACTTGTAAAATATGGTAATATACGTTATAGTGCAGTGGAGTCATGCGCGGAGAAAGGAGAAACCGTTATGGAGACTACGAACGATATTTCTGCTTGCGAGAAGCTTGTGATGAAGGTGATCTGGGATTCCCCCGAGGAGATGGCGCTTCAGGAGATTATGACCCGCGTAAATGCTGAGAACAACAAAGCATGGAAGCCGCAGACGGTTTCGACATTCCTGACAAGGCTGGTGAGAAAGGGATTTTTGACGTTATATCGCAAAGGGCGCTATTGCTTTTATCAGCCGCTGGTGAGCAAGCATGAATTCTGGGTAGCGACGATGGAGGAGAATGCACGTTTCTTCACGAATGGCGAGATGGCGGATCTGGCATGTGCGATCTGCAAGGACATGCTCAGGAAGGAAGACCTTTTGAAGGTCCGTGAAAAGATAGACGAGTTGCTCTGAGAGGACAGGTATCAAAGCTTCTCCGGAATATCCGGGGAAGCTTTTTTGCGTGCAGCGCGTGAGCATGCGGCATCACCGCAGCGTTACCGTGTTCGGCGCGGAGGAAAAATCGAACACGGTCTTCTGTTCTCCCAGAAGGCGCTGCTTGAGCGCGCAGGCGGGAAAATCGGGGTTGTCTGTGATGGCGGACGGGGCGTCGATGAAAAAGACCGATGCGCCTGTGCGCTCATAAAATTCATCGGAGAAGGACCAGTTGCCGTGATGCCCGACCTGAATATAGTCGCATGCAATGTCATCTCCGTAAGCCTCCAGAAGATAGCGGTCCATATCATACTTGATGTCGGAGCAGAAGAGGATGCTCGTCTGCGCGCCGCTGACCTCAAAGAGCAGGGACGCGTTGTTCTGGTAGTCCTTCTCGTCGCCGACTGTGTCGAGCACAGCCTCGTCGTAGGCGTTGTAGACGGACACGGTCAGACCGCAGATATCGAGAATGTCCCCGCGCCTTAAGTGTGTGACCGCGGGATCGTCCGCCGTGAGGGAATGGTAGGTCTCCATGACCGTGATATCGTCGTAGGGTTCGCCGACCGATTCGATAAAGTCGTAGTCGAACCCGTTGTCGTAGACCGCGTTGATCCTGATATCTCCCGGATCGCCGTAAATGATGTTGAAAGCGCCCGCGTGGTCCTGGTGCGGGTGCGTGAGGATCCAGGCGTCCACAGTGTTCCCGTGGGAAGCGATCACTTTGCGCACGGCAGCTGCATTGCCTGCCCAGCCGCCGTCGATCAGAATGAGCGTGTCATCTTTGGAAATGGTGTAGAAGGTTCCCTGGACGCCTGTGGCGTCCGCATATTGTGTGACAAGGTATTCCGTCGAGAGGTCGGGCGTGTGCCCCGTGGAATCCTCGTTTTGCTTCGCCTGCTGCCGGAGAGCGGAGCCGGTGAGCGCAAGGGTACACAGGGCAAGCGCGCCTGCCCCGGTCAGATGTCTGAGCTTCATTTCAAGAAAACCGTCCTTTCCGGAGATTGCATCTTCCGGTAACACCTTAGCAAAAAACGGGCAAAATGTAAATGCGAAAAAGAGTGCGGTCTGCAAAGTCAGGCTGCCATCGCTTGACTTGCAGAGGGGGACTTTGCTATATTAACAGAAGGACGATCTGGCGAAGGGAGATGGGATCATGGATACACATCGCTTTTTCGTGGAAAAACTGCGATTCCATTTAAAGGAACAGAATCAATTGGTGTTTGTCGGCTGGTTTTTCGATGGCAGCGTGCGGGATCACTCCCTGAAGGCATATCTGGACGGAGGGGAGCTTTCGCTGGAGCAGAGGATCAATCGAGGTGCGGAGGTCAGGCAGAAATATATCCGCAGCATCAATGAGGTCGAGGAGGAGGTCGTGGGGATCATCACGCTTCCGCCGGATTGGACGGAGCGAAAAAAGCTCTGGATCGACGCATGTTATCAGGGCAGCGCGGGCAGGGCATATACGATCTCCACAAAAAAGCTGCGCCGGCTGCGGGGGGAGATAGACCACTACATCGAGAACTGCCATAAGGGGGACGGAACGGTCACTGTGACGGGCTGGTGCATGGCGGGCGGCGAGGTCAAGCTGGAGCTGCTGGACCGGAGACGCCAGCCGGTCTCGGGAAGGGTGGAGCATTTCTACCGCAAGGATCTTCTGTCCGTGTTCCCGGATGCGGAGAGGGAGAAAAAGCCCGGTTTCCTTGTGCAGGCGGAGGTGTCGGACGCGAAGCGGAAAACGTTCTATCTGGAAATGCGCCAGGCGGAGCGGGTGTCCGTTGTCCGCCTCAAAAAATGGGATGAGGGAACCAGGCTTCAGTATATGCTCGGGAAGCTGAGCGATGCGGTCCGCTATTATCAGCGGAACGGGATGGCGGCGACCCTGTACAAGATCCACGGCAAGCTTCGCAGAAAAGAGGGGAATACCTACGAGCGCTGGAGAAAAAAATATGAGGTGACGCCGGAGGAGCTTGCGGCGCAGCGGCAGAGGGTGTTTGCGCGTCGTCCCCTGTTTTCCCTGGCGGCGCCGCTGTATGAGACAGAGCCGCGCTATCTGCGCGGGATGATCGAGTCGGTCCTGGCGCAGACCTATCCGAACTGGGAGCTGGTCCTTGCCGACGGCAGCCCGGTCCATGATGCCGGCGGCGCTACGGCGCTGACTCCGATTTTGGAGGAATACGCAAAAAGGGACGACCGCATCCACTATGTGACGCTCGGGAAGAACGAGGGGATCTCCGCGAACACGAATGCGGCGCTTGCAAGGTGCGGGGGAGAGTTCCTTGTCCTTGTGGACCATGACGATCTTCTGACGCCAAACGCGCTGTACGAATTTGCGGAGCGGATCAATGAGGAGCCTCTGACGGACATGCTGTATTCGGATGAGGATAAGGTCAGTATGGATGGCGGAACGTATTTTGAGCCGCACTTCAAGCCGGATTTCAACCTGGATCTGCTGTGCAGCATGAATTATATCTGTCATCTGTTTGCTGTGAGACGGGACGTGTCGGAGCGCGCCGGAGGGCTGCGGAGCGAGTATGACGGTGCGCAGGACCACGATTTTATCCTGCGTTGCAGCGAGCAGGCGAAGTGCATCCGGCATGTGCCAAGGATCCTGTATCACTGGCGCTGCCATATGCATTCCACAGCGGCAAATCCCGAGAGCAAGCGATATGCGTTTGAGGCGGGCAGGCGTGCCGTCGAGGCTCACTACGCACGGCTCGGGATCCCCGCCAGGGTGGAGCATGCGCAGTTTTACGGGACGTACCGCACCCGCTACGAGTGGAAGGAGGAGCCGCTTGTTTCCGTTATCATCCCGAACAAGGATCATGTCAGCGACCTGAAGACCTGCATCGCGTCTGTCTGCGGGAAATCGGATTACCGGAATCTGGAGTTCGTTATCGTGGAGAACAACAGCACGGAGCAGGAGACGTTTGACTATTATGAGCAGCTTCAGGCGGAGCGGGAGAATGTGCACGTCGTGTATTATGAGGGCGACTTCAATTATTCCAGGATCAATAACTTCGGTGCGCGGGCGGCGTCGGGGGAGTATTTTTTGCTGCTGAACAATGACACGGAGATGATAGCGCCCGACGGGATCCGGGAGCTGCTCGGATATTGTATGCGCGAGGAGGTCGGAGCGGTCGGCGCGAAGCTGTTGTATGCGGACGGGACGATCCAGCATGCGGGTGTTGTGGTCGGCTTCGGAGGGACGGCGGGACACGCCTATCTCGGGAAGTCGCGGTATGACACAGGATATTTCGGAAGGATCCTGTGCGCGCAGGATTATTCCGCTGTGACGGCGGCGTGCATGATGACGAAGCGGAGCGTCTATGAGGCTGTGGGAGGATTGACGGAGGAGCTTGCGGTCGCGTTCAACGATGTGGATTACTGTCTGAAGGTGCGAAGGCAGGGCTATCTTGTGGTGTATGATCCCTATGCGGAGTTTTATCATTACGAATCCAAGTCGAGGGGCTATGAGGATTCGCCCGACAAGGTGGAGCGGTTCAACGACGAGGTGGGGCTTCTGATCTCGCGCTGGCGTGAGATCATCGAGAAGGGGGATCCCTATTACAATCCCAATCTGACATTGGATAACTCGGATTTTTCGCTCCGCAGGTGACCGATGTTCCGATTCTCTTGGAGGGTGTAAAGGGTAGAGAGGCTGTGACAGTATGATGAAGGTGTATATCTGCCCGTCCTGTGGCTGGATGCGTGTGGTATCAAGGCGCAAGGATGTGGAATGCTATAAGTGCGGGGAGAAACAGATGGTTCTGGCAAAGGTGGATTTTGGCAAGTTCACGGAAATGTCGGAGGAGGAAAGGAAAGATTATTCGGATGGATGGCTCTATATCCATCAGAAGAAGTGACGGATATGAAGATTACTGTGCAGAAGATCAAAAAGGGAATGCGCTATCTGAGGCATTACGGTTTCAAGGAGTTCGTGATACGCCTGCAGGAGAAGATGGAAGCTGAGCAGGTGCCCTATGAGCCGTGGTATGAGAGACATCGCGCCTCGGAGGAGGAGCTGAAAAAACAGAGAAGGCAGTCGGCGGGATGGAAGGATGCCCCGACCGTCAGCATTGTCGTGCCGTTGTATCAGACACAGGAACGCTTTCTGCGGGAGCTGATCGCCTCTGTGCAGAACCAGAGCTACGAGAGATGGGAGTTATGTATGGTTAACGCCTCCGGCGTTAACCATGTGGACGCCGGAGGCGCTCGCCATGTGGATGCCGGAGGCGGCAGTCCGCTGGCTGCTGTCGTGCAGGAGTGCGCGGGGGGAGACGCGCGCATCCGATATCAGGAGCTGGGAGAGAACCGGGGGATCGCGGAGAACACAAACGCTGCGATCGGCATGGCGACGGGGGAGTGGATCGCATTTATGGATCACGACGATCTGCTTGCGCCGGACGCCCTTTTTGAGGCGGTTGCGCTGATCCGGCGCGGTCCGAAGCGGGGTTCGGCGGTTGAACGTCCCACAGGTCTTTTTGGAGCGGCAGAGCCGGTACAGTACGATATGATCTATACGGACGAGGACAAGGTCGATATGGATGGGAGGACGCATTTCCAGCCGCATTTCAAGCCCGATCTGAACATCGACCTGCTGCGCTCGAACAACTATATCACGCATTTTACGCTGGTGCGCCGCGCGCTGCTCGATCGGGTCGGCATGCTTTCCGGGGCATACGACGGCGCGCAGGATTATGATCTTATTCTGCGCTGCGTGGAGCAGGCGCAGGCTGTGGGACATGTGCCGCGCATTCTGTATCACTGGCGCAGCCACAAGGCGTCCACGGCGGAGGATCCGTTTTCCAAGCAATATGCTGTGGATGCGGGAAAGCGTGCCATTGAGGCGCATCTTGGGCGGCTCGGGGTGGACGGCGAGGTGCGTGCGACGAAAGATCCGGGCTTTTACGCTGTGCATTATCCCGTGCAGGGGACGCCTCTCGTTTCCGTGGTGATCCCGAGCAGGGACGAGACGGATTCCCTGAAGAACTGTCTGGCGTCTCTGGAGCGGTCGACGTATACGAACTATGAGATCATCATAGCGGAGAACAACAGCGCGGCAGAGACCTTTGCGTATTACCGCTCGATTGCGCCGCAGCAGACCGAGCGTGAGGGGACGGTCTGTTACGAGGGAAGGCTTGCGGGAGGACAGCGGATCTGTGTGGCAGTATGGAAGGACGGCTTTAACTATTCGGCGCTGAACAACTTCGGCGTTTCCTTTGCGAAGGGAGAATATCTGTTACTTCTGAATAACGATATTGAGTTGCTCTCCGGCACAGGGCTGGAAGAACTTTTGGGCACCTGCCAGAGACGCGAGGTCGGCGTCGTGGGAGCAAAGCTCTACTACCCCGACAATACGGTGCAGCATGCGGGTATCGTGGTCGGCATTGGCGGAAATGCGCGCGGCATCGGTCAGAATATGTTTCACGGGCTTGCGCGGGCGCGCAGCGGATATCTGCACAAGGCGTCGCTCGCGATGGATTACAGCGCTGTGACGGCGGCATGCATGATGGTAAAACGAAGCGTCTATGAGGAGGCAGGCGGCTTTACGGAGGAGCTGGCTGTGGCGTTCAACGACGTGGATTTCTGCCTGAAGGTCCGCACACTGGGGTATCTGGTCGTTTATCAGCCTGCGGCGGAGGCGTACCACTATGAGTCAAAGTCGCGGGGGAGCGAGGATTCGCCGGAGAAGGTGGCGCGCTTCCAGCGTGAGATCGACGCGATGCGGACCCGCTGGATCGGCATTTTGAAAAACGGGGATCCTTATTACAATCCGAATCTTTCCGCGGTCCGTCCCAATTATGAGCTGAGGGACAACAGCCGTTAAGCGGAGGCGAAAAGGAGGCGTGCATGGCAAAGGAACCACAGGTAACGGTGGTCATTCCCAACTATAATGGGAGAGCGCTGCTGAAAAACTGTATAGCGGCGCTGGAACGGCAGACATGCAGGGATTTCTGTGTCCTGGTAGTCGATAACGGCTCCACGGACGGAAGCGTGGAGCTGGTCTCACGTAAGCTGGAGCTCCGGTTCGTCACGCTGAGCGAAAACACGGGCTTTTGCGGCGCTGTGAACGTCGGACTTTCGCAGACAAAGACGCCGTATGTGATCCTTCTCAACAATGACACGGAGGTTCATCCGGAGTTTGTCGGCGCACTGCTGGAGGCGGTCGGCAGATCTGACCGGATCTTTTCGTGCAGCGCGATGATGATCGATTATCACAGAAGGGAGCTTCTGGACAACGCGGGAGATTATTATACGGCGTTAGGCTGGGCGGTCGCAAGAGGAAAGGGGAGGCGCATCGAGCGCTATGAGAAGGAGCGCGATGTCTTTTCCGCCTGCGGCGGAGCGATGATCTGCCGGACGGAGGCGGCGCGGCAGCTGGGCGGGCTGGACGAGAGGCATTTTGCCTATCTGGAGGACGTGGATCTGGGCTACCGCGCGCGCATCCGGGGCTATCGGAATCGCTATGTGCCGGGGGCGCGCGTCTACCATGTAGGAAGCGCGACGACGGGGACGAGATACAACGAAAAGAAGGTATTCCTTGCGGCGCGCAACTCGGTCTATGTGGTCTATAAAAATATGCCGCTGCTGCAAAAGCTCTTGAATGCACCC
>CANRBT010000105.1 GCA_947628935.1 uncultured Roseburia sp.
ATCATCCGTTTTTATTGCGGATGCATTTACCACAAATAGGGTCATATTATTTCAGGTTTTCAGACAGTCTCCCCCATTTTTTCTGTCAAGCCCTTTTTTCTGCAGCAGTTTCCGCCCCGCCGAGCAACAGCAATCCCTCCGGCAGCACCGTCCGTACCGTCCCTGTCACAAACCGGTTCACGCCGTCCTCCTCCGTCGCATATGCCGCCTTTACATACTCTCTTGTGTACCCGACCGCATACCGCCGTCCCCCCAGAACGACCGGTTCCTCCAGAAGCGACGTCACCTGTTTTCCCACGTAATATTCCCGAAATTCCCGTGACAGACGTTCCCCGTCCGCGATCAAAAGCGCGCTGCGCCTCGTCTTTTCCCGCTCGTCGATCTGGTCCGGCATCGCGGCAGCACGCGTCCCCGCCCGCGCGGAATACTTAAAAATATGCGGCTCGTAAAAGCGGATGCGGTTTACAAACGCTCTCGTCTCCTCAAATTCCTCCTCCGTCTCCCCGGGGAATCCCACTATGATGTCCGTCGTGATCGCCGGATGGGAAAAATGACTTCGCAGCAGCTCGCAGCCCGCTTCGTATTCCGCCGTGTCGTACCGTCGGTTCATCCGCGCAAGCACAGCGTCGCTGCCGCTCTGCAGGGAGAGATGAAAATGCGGGCAGAGCTTCGGCAGCGCCGCCAGCCTGTTTACCAACGCCTCCGTCACGATGCGCGGCTCCAGGCTCCCCAGGCGGATGCGCTCGATGCCGGGTACTTCATGCACGCGCTCGATCAGCCCGGGCAGGTCATCCCCCGTGTCCACGCCGTAGGAGCTTAGGTGGATGCCGGTCAGCACGACCTCCCGATACCCGTTTCCCGCCAGCCGGAGGATTTCCGTCAACACGTCCTTTGCGCTGCGGCTGCGCACGCGTCCCCGCGCATACGGAATAATGCAGTAGCTGCAGAACTGATCGCAGCCGTCCTGTACCTTGATGAACGCCCTCGTGTGTTCCGCTGTCCCCGAAAGAGCAAGCTCCTCATACGCCTGTCTGCCGCGGTTGATATCCGAAAGGCTTCTCACCTGCCGTCTCTGCCTTTCGTACTCCTCCAGCAGCGCGACAAGCTCATGCTTTCTGTTGTTCCCTATGACGATGTCGATCTGTTCTTTCTCCAGCTGCTCCCTTCCCATGGTCTGGACGTAACAGCCCGCCCCCACAATGACGGCGTCGGGATTTTGTCTTCTGGCGCGATGCAGCATCTGCCTGGATTTCCGGTCCGCAATGTTGGTGACGGAGCAGGTATTGATGACATAGACGTCCGCCCGCTCCGTAAACGGCACGATCTCATAACCGGCCTCCTCCAGGAGCTGCTGCATCGCTTCCGTCTCATATGCATTTACCTTACAACCAAGATTGTGCAGTGCCGCTTTTCTCATTTCCCCACATTCTCCATAGATATCCCTTCTTTTGTTGTTGACTTTTCCAGGAAAAACCATTACTATAATGGTATCTTGAGTCTACCAAGTTGAAGGAGGTTTCATTTATGAAAACAGTACAGATTTCTTTAAATTCTATTGACAAGGTAAAATCCTTTGTCAATGCGATCACACAGTATGAGTACGACTTTGACCTGATCTCCGGCAGATATGTCATCGATGCAAAGTCGATCATGGGTATCTTCAGCCTGGATCTGTCCAAGCCGATCGACCTTGCGATCCACGCGGAGAGCGGCGTCGACGAGATCATGGAGACCTTAAAGCCGTATCTGATCTGATCGCAGCTCAGCCGGCATGGATTCAGGACTGCCGCGGCGGAAGACGTACTTCCGGCGGCGGTCCTGTTTTTTTGTCCGGCACGTATCACAGTTCCCGCCTCTATGGCTCGATGTGGATGACCTCGACCGTGTCGATCGCCTCCTGCACGAGCGCATCTATTTTTTCCGCAAGCTTTCTCTCATCGTTGCGAATGACATGCAGACTCGGCTTTGTCACGGGATGCTTTGCCACAAAGATCGTGCAGCAGTCCTCGTATGGCAGAATGGAGGTCTCGTAGGCATGGATCCGCTCCGAGATCCCGACGATCTCCTGCTTGTCAAACCCGATCAGCGGGCGATAGACCGGCAGGGTGCACACCTCGTTGGTCGCCGCCAGAGACTGCATCGTCTGGCTTGCCACCTGCCCGATGCTCTCGCCCGTGATCAGCCCCAGGCACCCCCGCTCCTTCGCAAAGTGCTCCGCCAGCTTCATCATATAGCGCCGCATGATGATCGTCAGCTCCTCGTGCGGGCACTGCTCGTAGATATACAGCTGAATATCCGTAAAGTTTACGACGTGCAGATCGATCGGTCCCGCATACCGGGCGACGATCCCCGCCAGATCGACCACCTTCTGTTTCGCGCGCTCCGAGGTGTAGGGCGGCGCATGAAAATAGACCGCGTCGATCGTCACGCCCCGCTTTGCGATCATATATCCCGCAACCGGACTGTCGATCCCTCCCGAGAGCAGCAGCATCGCTTTTCCGTTCGTCCCCACAGGCATACCGCCCGGTCCGGGGATCACGACGGAGTAGATGTTGATCTGATTCCGGATCTCGACATGCAGCATGACCTCGGGGCTGTGGACGTCCACTCTCGTCCCGGGGAACGCCGCCAGGATCCGCTCGCCGAGGGCGGCGTTGATCTCCATGGATTCCATCGGATAATTTTTTCTCGCACGCCTTGCGTTGACCTTAAACGAAAACGCCTGCCCGGGGTATGCTCTTTTGAGATAGGAAATGACATCCTCCGCCAGACGGTCAAAGCCCGCATCCTCCACCAGAACGACCGGACAGATCCCCACGATGCCGAACACACACTGCAAAGCCGCGACCGTCTCATCGTAATCGAAGCGCTCGCTCTGCACATCCACATAGATACGCCCCTGCTCCCTGCGGACCGAAAACTCCCCCTCCGCTTTCCTTAGAGCGAGGTCGATCTGCCGCACCAGCGCATCCTCGAACAGGTAGCGGTTCTTTCCCTTTATCGCGATCTCTGCATACTTGATTAAAAATGATCTGTACATCGAAGCACTCTCCCTCTATTTCCTGGTGAATCTCCGGCGGAACGGCACGATCTCGCCCAGCTTCTCCACAGCATAGTCCACCTCCGCCTCCGTCGTGTGCACGGAAAAGCTGACGCGCACCGTGCACTCCAACCGCCGCTTTTCCATGCCGATCGCCAGCAGGGTCCGGCTGGGCGCCGGCTTGTTGGAGGAGCAGGCGCTGCCTGCCGAGACGTAGATCCCGTACTCCTCCAGCGAGTGCAGCAGCACCTCGCTGCGCACGTCCTCCGCCGTGACGCTCACGATGTGCGGCGCGCTGTCCCTGCCCGTTTTTCCGTTGACCGTCACGCCGGGGATGTTTGCCACTCCTGCGATAAAGCGCTCTTTGAGCGCATACAGATGTGCGATCTTATCGTCGAAGTCCTCATACGCCTCCTCGGCCGCCGTGCCGAGCGCCGCGATGCCGGGCACATTCTCCGTGCCCGAGCGCATGCCCTTCTGCTGACCCCCGCCATAGACGGTCGGCTTCACCTTCACCCTGTCCCGCACATAGAGAAATCCGACCCCTTTGGGCGCGTGGATCTTGTGTCCGCTGACAGACAAAAGATCGATCCCCAGCTTTTTCGGATAAATGCGGTACTTCCCGTATGCCTGGATCGCATCCACATGGAACAGCGTGTCCGGATTTGCCTCATGGATGACAGCCGCCGCCTCCGCGATGGGCTCCACAGCCCCGATCTCGTTGTTCACCATCATGATCGACACGAGCACGGTATCCGGACGGAGCGCTTGGCGCAGCTCCTCCAGGGATAGGATGCCGTCGGCGTCCACGGGAAGGCGCGTGATCTCATAGCCCAGGCTTTCCAGAACATCGAGCGGCGCCTGTACCGACGGATGCTCGATCTCCGTCGTGACGATATGCTTTCCCTGCCTTTGGTTCGCAAGCGCACCGCCGAGCAGCGCAAGATTGTTCGACTCCGTGCCTCCCGAGGTGAAGATGAGCTCCTTTCCGTCGATCTTCATTGTGGCGGCGATCTGTCCGCGTGCCTTTCGGATGGCATCCTCGGCTTCCTTTCCCTTATTGTGCAGGGAGGAAGGGTTCCCATAGCCGCCGCACAGCAGCTCCGTCATCACAGCCGCCGCCCTCTCACTGCAGCGTGTCGTCGCGGAATTGTCCAAATATGCTTCCATCTGTCCTCCCCTGTGTCCCTCTCTCTCCTCTTTTCTCACAACGGCTCTCGATCTGATACATCAGGATCGAAAGCGCGGCGATCCCCGCCGTCTCCGTCCGAAGGATCCTGCTGCCCAGCGAAATGCGCCGCATGCCTGCCTGATCCGCAAGGGCGATCTCCGACTCCGCAAAGCCGCCCTCCGGTCCGATAAAAATGCCGACGCTCTGCCCCGGCTCAAGCGCCTCGAGCGCCTCTCTCGTCGCCCGCATGCCGCGCTCGTTCTCATATGGCAAAAGAAGCACGTCAAGGCTCCCCGCCCTGTCCACAGCCGCGGAAAACTCGAGCGGCATCTGTATGGTGGGAATCCTGCTTCTCTTAGACTGTTCTGCAGCATTTCTTGCAATTTTCTGCCAACGCGCCACCTTTGTCTCCGCTTTCTTTCCGTCCAGCCTTGTCACACAATGCCGCATTGCGACCGGAACGACCTCATATACGCCAAGCTCGACTGCCTTCTGGATGATGAGTTCCATCTTGTCACCCTTGGGCAGCCCCTGAAACAGGCTGATGCGGCAGGGCAGCTCCGTGTCCTCCGCCTCCCCGTCCAGCTTGGCCCGGACGGTCTGTCCGGACAGATCGGAGAGAACGGCATAATAATTTTTTCCGGAATCCGTGCTCACGCGCACCCGTTCACCGCATCTCATGCGCAGGACGCTGCGGATATGGTTGACATCGCTTCCCTCGATCGTCACGGCGCCGTCCGCGATCTGCGCATCCGCCACAAAAAACTGGTACATTTCCGTCCTCTCCTCAGCCTACAGCGCCCCTGGCTTTCGCGCAGTGATGTTGACCCATTCCCCCTGATGATTGACCTCCACGATCTCCATGCCGGTCTGCTCGATCGCCTCCCGCACCTCCTGCTCTTTAAAGTCGATGATGCCCGAGGTAATGAAATACCCGCCGGGCTTCAGGCATTCCGGGATCACAGGCGCCATCGGGATGATGACTTCCGCGAGGATGTTCGCCACGACGATCTCGTAAGCCTCCCTGCCGACCTTCTGCCTGAGCGCGGCATCGCAGATCAGATTCCCCACATAAAATGTGCCGAGCGCCTCATCCAGACGGTTGACTTTCATATTCTCCCTGGTCGAGGTCATGCAGTCCGGGTCGAGGTCTGTGCCTACCACGGCGGACGCGCCGAGCTTTAACGCCACAATGGAAAGGATCCCGCTTCCGCATCCCACATCCAGGACCCTGGGCGCCTCCCAGTCCCCGCTGCGGATGTATTTGTACAGCTGGCGGATGCACAGCTGCGTCGTCTCATGCCTGCCCGTACCAAACGACACGCCGGGATCGATCTCGATGACGCACTTGCCCGCATCCTCCGGTCCCGCTTCCTCCCAGGTCGGCTTGATCAGAATGTCCTCTATGGTAAACGAATGAAAGAATTTCTTCCAGTTGTTGATCCAGTCCAGATCCTCCGTCTGTTCGGACGTGATGCGCCCGCTCCCGACATCCACAGTCCCCCGCAGCTCCTCGAGCGCACCTTTCACCTGTTTCAGCAGTTCCCTGTGATCCGTCCCGTCCTCTTCCAGGTAAAAGCTCACATGGCTCACCCCGTCATCCGGCGGGAGCTCCGGCAGAAAATCGATGAACATCGCCGCCTGATCCGCCCCGGAAAGCGGAATGTTGTCCTCGATCTCCACGCCTTCAATGCCAAGCTCCATCAGCATGGAGCTCATGAAGTCCTCCGCCGCAGTCGTCGTCTCTATCGTATATTTGTTCCATCTCATCCGGGTACCTCTCCTCCCTCTGCCGCCCTGCGTCCACAGTTCGGACAACTCGGGTTATCATATCACACTTTCTCCGTTCTTGCAAACAGCTTCCGCTAACCGATCTCGCAGACGCGGTAGAGATAGCTGCGCCCGTCCTTGCCGATGCGCTCCACGATGGAGAGATCCGTCAGGATCAGCAGCACCGTCTGCGCCAGGCGGACCGGAATGCCCGCGCACCCGGCAAACGTCTTTGCCGTGAACTTCTCCGGGATATCAAAGGGGACGAACTGCATGTAGTCCTCCCTCCGGTCGACGCGCACCTCCTCCACGAAGGTCTCCGGGACCCGGTCGTAGCGGTCGCTGCCCTTTTTTCTGTCACGGCTCCACCCGTTGAGCAGCCGATACTCCTGCATGTCGAGCAGCGCAAAGCGGAACCGCAGGTTCGGATCCGACAAAAACGGGCGGATCTTATAGAGCTCGGGAAACGCCTGATAGGGATTGCCCTTTTTCGGCGATTTCCGTCTCGGGGAGATGTCCCCCGTCTCCTCGTCGATCCACGAAAGCCATTTCACATGCGGGATCGGGTAGACGATCGTCACGGGATAAAGCGGCAGAAACGCCGTCAGCTTCCGCCGCATCGTGTTGAACGAACGCGTCTGTATCTCGATGATCTCCGTACCCGTATAGATGTCCGCCACAAAGTTCTCGATCGGTATCTCGTGCATGTCTGTGTCCGGGGCATAGTAGTTCTTTAAAACGGCGTGGACCGTCTTTTCCCCGAGCGTCCCGATCCCCTGCCGTTCGCGCTGTATGCCGACCACTCTGTTTTTCGCCCGCGCAAAGCGCGCCTCGTCGATGCACATGCCACGCGCCTCCCCGCCGTCCTATCTCTTCCTCGGATCCTTCATATTCTTCAGGATATCGAAACAGTCGAACGTGCGGAAGTAATCCTCCGGCGTCTCCGCGCGGCGGATCAGCTGTGTCGTACCGTCCTCCTTTAACAATACCTCTGCGGAGCGGAGCTTTCCGTTGTAATTGTAGCCCATCGAGTAGCCGTGCGCGCCCGTATCGTGGATGACGAGCAGATCGCCCATCTCGATCTCGGGCAGCATCCGGTCGATCGCGAACTTGTCGCAGTTCTCGCAGAGAGAGCCCGTCACGTCGTACTTGTGATCGCAGGGCGCATCCTCCTTGCCCATGACCGTGATATGGTGGTACGCGCCATAGATCGCGGGCCGCATCAGATTGACCGCGCAGGCGTCCACGCCGATGTACTCCTTGTGCGTGTGCTTTTCGTGAATGGCTCTCGTGACAAGGCAGCCGTAGGGTCCCAGCATAAAGCGTCCCATCTCTGTGTAGATCGCGACGTCGCCAAGCCCCGCCGGCACCAGGATCTCCTCGAACGCCTCGCGGACGCCCGCGCCGATGACCCGGATATCGTTCGGCGTCTGCTCCGGCGTATAGGGGATGCCCACGCCGCCGGAGAGATTGATGAACCGGATGTCGCAGCCCGTCTTCTCCTTCAACTCGACCACAAGCTCAAAGAGCTGCCTCGCAAGCTTCGGATAGTACTCGTTCGTCACGGTATTGCTCGCCAGGAACGCGTGCACGCCAAAGTATTTCGCGCCCTTCTCCTTTAACACCCGGAAGCCCTCGATGAGCTGGTCGTGCGTAAAGCCGTACTTCGCGTCTCCGGGGTTGTCCATGATGCCGTTGCTCATCTTGAACACGCCGCCCGGGTTATATCGGCAGCTGATCGTCTCCGGGATCCCTCCGATCACCCGCTCCAGGAAATCGATGTGCGTAAAATCATCGAGGTTGATGATGGCGCCGAGCTCGTTCGCAAAGGCGAACTCCTCCGCCGGGGTGTCGTTGGAGGAGAACATGATGTGCGGTCCGTCAAAGCCCTGCGAATCCGCGAGCATCAGCTCCGTCAGGGATGCGCAGTCACAGCCGCAGTCGTACTCCTTTAATATATTTAA
>CANRBT010000106.1 GCA_947628935.1 uncultured Roseburia sp.
GTCGAAGCCATGCCGGGGATCTGCCAGTATTCCGTTGACCGGCTGGACGAGGAGCTGGAGCGTGTGCTTGCTGCGGGGATCGGCGCCGTGCTTTTGTTTGGGATCCCGGCGCACAAGGATGAGGTGGGCAGCGAGGCGTACAACGACGAGGGTGTCACGCAGCGCGCCATCCGGCACATCAAGGCGCGTGCGCCAAAGCTGCTTGTGATCGCGGATGTCTGCCTCTGCGAGTATACCTCGCATGGGCACTGCGGTCTGGTGAGGGACGGGGAGATCCTCAACGACGAGACGCTGCCGCTGCTCTCGCGGATGGCGGTGAGCATGGCAAGGGCGGGAGCGGATGTGATCGCGCCCTCCGATATGATGGACGGGCGCGTCGCGGCGATCCGCGCGGCGCTCGACGAGAACGGGTTCCGGAACCGGATGATCATGGCGTACAGTGCCAAGTTCGCCTCCGGCTTTTACGGACCGTTCCGGGAGGCTGCGCACTCGGCGCCGAGCTTTGGCGACCGCAGGACCTATCAGATGGATCCGGCGAACCGCAGGGAGGCGATCCGTGAGTGCCTGTCGGACATCGAGGAGGGAGCGGACGTCATCATGGTCAAACCCGCGCTCGCCTACCTGGATGTGCTTCGGGAGGTGGCGGACCGGACGTATCATCCGCTCGCGGCATACAATGTCAGCGGGGAGTACGCGATGGTAAAAGCGGCGGCGGCGAACGGCTGGATCGACGAGAAGCGCGTGGTGATGGAGATACTGCTCGGCATCCGGCGCGCGGGGGCAAAGATCATTATCACCTACCATGCCCTGGACGCGGCGCGGTGGCTGAGGGAGCAACAGGAGGAGTGAGATGGAGCACACAAGATCGGAGCGGCTGTTTCGGGAGTCGCAGCAGTATATCCCGGGCGGCGTGAACAGTCCCGTGCGCGCCTGCCGCGCTGTGGGATGCACCCCCGTGTTCATCGATCACGCAAAGGGGGCGTACGTCTATGACGTGGACGGGAACCGGTACATCGATTACGTGGGTTCCTGGGGACCGTGCATTCTGGGTCACGCACAGGAGAACGTGGTACGCGCTGTGCGGGAGGCATGCGAAGGCGGGCTGACCTACGGAGCGCCGACGGAAAAGGAGCTTACGCTTGCAAAGCTGATCCGCGCGTGCATGCCGGGCATGGAGCTGTCGCGCCTGGTCAGCTCCGGCACGGAGGCGGTCATGAGCGCGGTTCGGGTCGCGCGCGGCTATACGGGGCGGGATAAGATCGTGAAGTTCCGCGGATGCTACCACGGGCATTCCGACGGACTGCTGGTGAAGGCGGGATCCGGCGCCCTGACGCAGTCCGTGCCGGACAGCGGCGGTGTGCCTGCGGATTACACGAAGCACACGCTGGTCGCGGAATATAACGACTGCGCTTCCGTAGAGCGCCTGTTTGCGGAGTGCGGCGGAGAGATCGCGGCGGTCATCGTGGAGCCGGTCGCGGCAAATATGGGCGTCGTGCTCCCGGAGGAGGGATTCCTCCCGTTTTTGAGGGACATCACAAGAGATCACGGAGCGCTGCTGATCTTTGACGAGGTGATCACGGGGTTTAGGCTCGGCGTCGGCGGGGCGCAGCAGCGGTTCGGGGTGATGCCGGATCTGACGACGCTGGGCAAGATCATCGGCGGCGGCATGCCGGTCGGCGCCTATGGCGGACGCCGGGAGATCATGGAGCAGGTCGCCCCCCTGGGGGAGGTATACCAGGCGGGAACACTCTCCGGGAACCCGCTCGCGACGACGGCGGGCATTGTAACGCTTGCCTTGCTGCGCGACAGCGGGGATCGGTACGAAAGGGCGGAGCGGCGGACGGCGGAATTGGCGGCGGCAGTGCGGGAGGCGCTGGGGGATCGGGTCCGGGTCAATCAGATCGGAACGCTGATGAGCGTCTTTTTTACCGGAACGGCTGTGCGGGATTACGGGACGGCGACCGCTTCCGATCCGTCGCGGTACGCGGCGTTTTTCCGGTATATGCTGGAGAGAGGGGTCTACCTGGCGCCGTCGCAGTATGAGGCGATGTTCGTTTCTTTCGCCCATGGGGAGGAGGAGATCGCGAGGACCTGCGAGGCGGTCAGAGCGTACGGCTCCCTGCAGGGAAAACGGTAAGTTGAAAAAGAGATTGCAATTCCCTCATTTGTGTGCTATCATTCGCTATGATAAGGACAGGTGGGTTCGTTCACTTGTCTTTTTTTCAATGGTGATGCCCCCGGGCAGGACCGGAAGGTGGTTGGAGGGATCGCAATGGAAATGAATCCACAGATGCGCGCGCCGGTATATGAGGCGTTGGAGAAGCTGAAAAAAAGAAGAATGGTTCCGTTTGACGTGCCGGGTCATAAGAGAGGCAGGGGCAACCCGGAGCTCGTGGAGCTTTTGGGAGAGAAGTGCGTGAGTCTGGATGTCAATTCCATGAAGCCTCTTGACAATCTCTGCCATCCCGTGTCCGTCATCAAGGAGGCGGAGGAGCTGGCGGCGGAGGCGTTCGGCGCCGATCATGCGTTTTTCATGGTAGGAGGAACGACCTCCGCCGTACAGAGCATGGTGCTCTCCGTATGCCGGGCGGGGGACCGTATCATCCTGCCGCGCAATGTACATAAGAGCGTGATCAACGCGCTCGTGCTCTGCGGAGCGGTACCGGTCTATGTGAACCCGCAGGTCGACAACCGCCTGGGGATCTCGCTCGGCATGGAGATCACGGAGGTGGAGCGCGCGATCCTGGAGCATCCGGGCGCTGTGGCTGTGCTGGTGAACAATCCGACCTACTACGGCATCTGTTCCGATCTGCGCTCCATCGTAAGGCTGGCGCACGAACATGAAATGCTTGTGCTCGTGGACGAGGCGCACGGGACGCATTTTTATTTTGGGGAAGGGCTTCCGGTCAACGCGATGGAAGCCGGCGCGGACATGGCGTCGATCTCCATGCACAAGTCGGGAGGGAGTCTGACGCAGAGCTCCCTGCTTTTGACCGGAGAGAACGTCAACTGGGAGTATGTCAGCCAGATCATCAACCTGACGCAGACGACGAGCGCGTCCTATCTGTTGATGTCGAGCCTCGACATCTCCAGGCGGAATCTCGCGCTGCGCGGGAGGGAATCCTTCCGGCGCGTGGCCGAGATGGCGGAGTATGCGAGGGCGGAGATCAATGCGATCGGCGGCTATTATGCGTACGGCAAGGATATGGTCAACGGGGGGAGCATCTACGATTTCGATGTGACGAAGCTGTCCGTGTACACCCGTGATATCGGGCTCGCGGGCATCGAGGTCTACGATCTGCTGCGGGACGAGTACGATATCCAGATCGAACTCGGGGACATTGCAAATATCCTCGCCTACATCTCGATCGGCGACAGGATCCAGGATATCGAGCGTCTGGTGGGGGCGCTTTCCGATATCAAAAGGCTCTACTCGAAGTATCCCGCGCAGATGCTGAACACGGAATATATGAACCCGACCGTTCTTGTCTCCCCGCAGACGGCGTTCTATTCGGAGAAAAAATGCATGCCGATCCGTGAGACGGTCGGCAAGATCTGCGGAGAGTTCGTGATGTGCTATCCGCCGGGCATCCCGATCCTGGCGCCGGGCGAAATGATCACGCAGGAGATACTGGAATACATTCTCTATGCGAAAGAGAAGGGATGCTCCATGCAGGGAACAGAGGATCCTTCGGTAGAGCATTTGAATGTCCTTGTGGACGACAGACAGGTGTGGAAAGGATGATGGAGCCTGTGGAATTGTGGTTTTCGGATTATCATACGGACAAGGTAAAGCTCTCCGTGAAGGTGGAAAAGCAGCTTTTTGGGGAGCAGACGGAGTTTCAGCGGATCGACGTGTTCGACTCCAAGGAGTTCGGGCGTTTTTTGAGCTCCGACGGGAGTATTGTCTTTTCGGAAAAGGATGAGTTCGTCTACGACGAGATGATCGTACACGTACCGCTGGCGGTGCACCCGGCGGTTAAAAAGGTGCTGGTGATCGGCGGAGGGGACGGCGGCGTGGCGCGGGAGCTCTCCTATTACAAGGAGATCGGGCAGATCGACGTGGTCGAGCCGGACAAGGTGTTTGTCGACGTCTGCCGGGAGTTTTTCCCGGACAATGCGAAGGGGCTGAACGACCCGCGCGTCAACATCTACTACGAGGACGGGCTGCGGTTCCTTCGGACGAAGCATGACGCGTATGACCTGATCATCAACGACGCGATCGACCCGCTGGGACACACGGCGGGACTCTTTACAAAGGAATTTTACGGGAACTGCTACCGCGCCCTGAATGAGGAGGGCATCATGGTCTACCAGCACGGCAGCCCGTTTTACGATGAGGATGAGCAATCCTGCCGCGTGATGCACAGGAAAGCGAGCCATAGCTTTCCGATCAGCCGCGTCTACCAGGCGCATATCCCGACCTGCTCGTCGGGCTACTGGCTGTTCGGCTTTGCGTCCAAGAAATACCACCCGCTGACCGATCTGAATGAACAGCGGTGGAAGGAGCGCGGCATCCAGACCTGGTATTATACGACGAATCTGCACAAGGGCGCGTTCATGCTGCCCAAATACGTGGAGGACATGCTGGAAGAGGAAGAAGATTAGGATTGGGAGGGATCACTATGGGGAGATTACTGATCATCGGATGCGGCGGGGTGGCAGGCGTTGCGATCCACAAATGCTGCCAGAACAGCGGGACCTTTTCGGAGATCTGCATTGCGAGCCGCACAAAGTCCAAATGCGACGCGTTGCAGGAAAAGCTCTCCGGCACGACGGACACAGTCATCACAACGGCGCAGGTGGATGCGGACGATGTGGATGCGCTGATCGCCCTGATGAGGGAGTACAAGCCGGACGCCGTTTTGAATGTGGCGCTGCCGTATCAGGATCTGACGATCATGGACGCCTGCCTCGCCTGCGGGGTGGATTATATCGACACGGCGAACTATGAGGCGGAGGACACAGAGGACCCGGCGTGGCGCGCCGTCTATGAAAAGCGGTGCAGGGAGAAGGGCTTTACGGCGTATTTCGACTATTCCTGGCAGTGGGCGTATCGGGAACGCTTTCGGGAAGCGGGCATCACAGCGCTGCTTGGCAGCGGCTTTGACCCGGGGGTGACGGGCGTCTTTACGGCGTATGCGCTGAAGCATTACTTTGATGAGATCCACGAGATCGACATTCTGGACTGCAACGGCGGCGACCATGGGTACCCGTTTGCGACGAACTTCAACCCGGAGATCAATCTGCGCGAGGTGTCGGCGAACGGCTCCTACTGGGAGGACGGACACTGGGTCGAGACACGTCCGATGGAAATAAAAAGAGTCTATGATTTTCCGGAGGTCGGGGAAAAGGAGATGTACCTGCTCCATCACGAGGAGATCGAATCGCTGGCAAAAAATGTGCCGGGCGTAAGGCGCATCCGGTTTTTTATGACCTTCGGGCAGAGCTATCTGACCCATATGAAGTGTCTGGAGGACGTCGGTATGCTCTCGACGGCGCCTGTTCGGTATGAGGGACGGGAGATCGTGCCGATCCAGTTCTTAAAGGCGCTGCTCCCGGACCCGGCGTCCCTGGGACCGAGGACGGTCGGCAAGACGAACATCGGCTGCATCTTTACAGGCGTTAAGGACGGAAAAGAGAAGACGATCTACATCTACAACGTGTGCGACCATCAGGAGTGCTACCGGGAGGTCGGCTCGCAGGCGATCTCCTACACGACGGGCGTGCCGGCGATGATCGGGGCGGCGCTCATTGTCAATAAGGTCTGGGACGGGGACGGCGTGTTCAACATCGAAGAGTTCGACCCCGACCCGTTCATGGAGATGCTGCGCACCTATGGTCTGCCGTGGGTCGTGGACGAGCATCCGCAGACTGTGGAGTAGTCGGATGAAGTGGGAGGAGCTTCCGACGCCGTGCTACGTGGTCGATGAAAAAAGGTTAAAAAAAAATCTGGCGATCCTGCAGGGGCTGGAGCGGGACACAGGCTGTCATGTGCTGCTGGCGCAGAAGGCGTTTTCCATGTATGCGCTCTATCCGCTGATCGGGCAGTATATCAGCGGGACGACCGCGAGCGGGCTGTACGAGGCAAGGCTGGGGCGCGAGGAGATGGGAAAGGAGAACCATGTGTTTGCGCCGGCCTACAAGGAGCGGGACATGGCGGAGCTGGTCACGCTCTGCGACCACATCGTATTCAATTCGATCGCGCAGTATGAGAGGCATCGCGGCGCGGTTGCGGGGCATCCGGTCAGCATCGGTCTCCGCGTGAACCCGGAGTGCTCCACGCAGGAGGGACATGCCGTCTACGATCCCTGCGCGCCGTACTCGCGGCTCGGCGTGACGAGGTCGGAGCTGGAAATGCGGTATGCAAAGCTCCCGGCGGACATCGAGGGGCTGCATTTTCACACGCTCTGCGAGCAGGATGCGGACGATCTCGAGACGACGTTTTTGGCGCTGGAACAAAAATTTGAGCCGTATTTGACAAACCTCAAATGGCTCAATCTGGGCGGCGGTCATCACATCACCCGGGAGGGGTATCAGATGGAGCGCCTGAAGGGGCTGATCCGCCGCATCCGGGCGGACTACGGCGTGGAGGTGTATGTGGAGCCCGGCGAGGCGGTCGCTCTGAACGCGGGATATCTGGTGACGGAGGTCTGCGACATCGTACACAACGGCATGGATATCCTGATCCTCGATGCGTCGGCGGCATGCCATATGCCCGACGTGCTGGAAATGCCGTACCGTCCGCCGCTGCGCGGAGGAGCTGCCGCGGGGGAGCTGCCGTATACCTACCGGCTCTCCTCCCTGACCTGTCTGGCGGGGGACGTCATCGGGGACTACAGTTTTGCGCGTAAGATCCGCGTCGGAGACCGGCTGGTTTTTGAGGATATGGCGATCTACTCGATGGTAAAGAACAACACGTTCAACGGGATCCCGCTCCCGGCGATCCTTCTGCTGCGGGAGAGCGGGGAGGCAGAGCTGATAAAGGAGTTTGGCTATGACGAGTTCAAGCGAAGGCTGTCCTGAGACGACGGAGGTTTTGCCAGGTACTCCGCAGCAGGACGGATTTTATATGCCGGGCGAGTTCGAGCCTCATGCGGGTTGTATCATGGTCTGGCCGGAGCGCCCCGGCTCCTGGATCTACGGCGCCGCGGCGGCGAGGCGCGCGTTTGCGCAGGTGATCGCTGCCATCGCGCAGAGCGAGCGGGTGTACGTGGCGGTCAGTCCGACCGGAGAGGCGTCGGCGCGGGAGCTGTTGTTTGCGGATGCCGTGAAGCCCGGCGCGCGGGACGGAAGCCTCGTCTGGGATGAGACTGCGGCAGAGGCAGGCGGGGAATGGCGACGAAACGTGGAGCTTTTTCCGGCGGAGACGGACGATGCGTGGGCGCGCGACATCGCCCCCACCTTCGTGGCGGAGCGGAGGCGGGACGGCGCCGCGGGGGACACAGAGGTTCCGCGGCGGGTCCGCGCGGTCAACTGGGAATTTAATGCCTGGGGCGGGGAGGTGGACGGACTCTATGCCTCCTGGGACCGCGACAATGCATTTGCCGCGCGGTTCGCCAGGTACTACGGCTATGCGTACTATGATGCGTCGCCGTTCGTGCTGGAGGGAGGATCCGTCCACAGTGACGGGGAGGGGACCGTGCTGGCGACGGAGGCGTGTCTGCTGTCCAGGGGCAGGAACCCCGGTCTCTCGAAGACGGAGATCGAGGAGCGGCTGTGCCGGTACCTGGGGGCAAAGAAGGTCTTATGGCTGCCGCGCGGCATCTACCGGGATGAGACGAACGAGCATGTGGACAATGTCTGCGCGTTTTTGAGACCCGGAGAGGTGGTGCTGGCGTGGACCGAGAATGAGAGCGATCC
>CANRBT010000107.1 GCA_947628935.1 uncultured Roseburia sp.
TATAGAAAAATGAAACACAGTTTCATAATGCGAAACAAAATTTAGGAGGGTTTTACTATGGCAAAGAAAGTCGTTACATTTGGAGAGATCATGCTTCGCCTTGCGCCGGAGGGGTATTACCGTTTCGTGCAGGCAACGTCCTATGGCGCAACCTACGGCGGCGGTGAGGCGAACGTTGCGGTTTCCCTTGCGAACTACGGCATGGAGGCAAGCTTTGTGACCAAGCTTCCGGCGCATGAGATCGGACAGGCGGGAGTCAACGCGCTTCGCCAGTATGGAGTCGACACGTCCGACATCGTCCGCGGCGGAGACAGGGTCGGCATCTATTTCCTGGAGAAGGGTGCGAGCCAGAGACCGTCCAAGGTCGTCTATGACCGTGCGGGTTCCTCCATTGCGACTGCGACGACGGCTGACTTTGACTGGAATAAGATCTTTGAGGGAGCGGACTGGTTCCACTTTACGGGAATTACCCCGGCGCTCGGGGACAATGTGGCGGCGATCTGCCTGGAGGCGTGCAAGGCGGCGAAGGAGCGCGGCATCACCGTGAGCTGCGATCTGAACTACCGCAACAAGCTCTGGTCCAAGGAGAAGGCGGGACAGGTGATGGGCGAGCTGTGCAAGTATGTGGACGTCTGCATCTCCAACGAGGAGGACGCGAACGACGTATTCGGCATCAAGTCCGAGGGCACGGAGGTCACTGCGGGCGAGTTGAACAAGGAGGGCTACAAGGAGGTTGCGCAGAAGCTGACCGACCGCTTCGGCTTCCAGAAGGTCGCGATCACGCTCCGCACTTCCATTTCGGCAAATGACAACCGTTGGGCGGCGATGCTCTACGAGAACGGACAGAGCTACTTCTCCAAGGAGTATCTGATGCACATCGTAGACCGTGTCGGCGGCGGCGATTCCTTCGGCGGCGGTCTGATCTACGCCTGCCTGAACGATTACGATCCGCAGTCCACGATCGAGTTCGCTGTGGCGGCAAGCTGCCTGAAGCATTCTGTGGAGGGTGACTTCAACATGGTGAGCGTGGATGAGGTGAAAAAGCTGGCGGGTGGAGACGCTTCCGGTCGTGTGCAGAGATAATCGGAACAGCAAAGAATCAGGGAGGATGCTTCGGCATCCTCCTTTTTTTCTATGAAAAATAGCCAAATACCATCCGTGGTGCGTACGGCAATTTTTACAAAATTATCCTTTGCATGTTAAATTCACTGACATTTTTGGGAAAACTATGTTAGAATAAAAATACGGTGCCTGAGGGAACGAATTGTGTAAGAAAGGGGAGTCGGGGAGACGATGTTCGAGGTAGGGGAATATGTTGTCTATGGTGTAAAAGGCGTCTGCCGCATTGAGGAGATCACGCATCTGGATATGCCGGGGGCAGACAAGGACCGTCTGTATTATGTCCTTACCCCGATGGCAGAAGGGGGAAAGATCTACGCACCGACGGATAATCAAAAAATTGCCATGCGCAGGGTCATCACCCGCGAGGAAGCGAACCGGCTGATCTCGGAGATCCCGGAGATCGAGCTGCTCTGGGTGCCGGATGACAAGCAGCGCGAGGCAAAATACAAAGAGGCATTGCACACAGGAGATTACCGTGCCTGGGTCAGTATCGTGAAGACCCTGTATCTGCGGGGAAAAGAGCGGAGCGCGCAGGGCAAGAAGATCACGGCGCTGGACGAACGGTATATGCGGACGGCGGCGAACGAGCTGTACAGCGAGTTGTCATTGACCCTTGAGATCCCGAAGGATGAGATGGAAGATTATATCAGAGAACGGTTAAAAGCAGCCCGGTAGCGGGCTGCTTTTTTCATGGCGACTCAGATCGTGGTATTGACGCCGTTCACAGCGGCATGCTCGTCCTCCTCCATCGGGATGACGATGCAGCGTCTGCCGTCGATGACCTGGGAATGGATCTGTTCGACCTTTTCCGGCTTGACGCGCAGGATGACGTCGTAGGTCTTTGCCGCAGGCACATCCTCTCCGTCGTCCGTGACGGGGACGGAACGGGTCTCGGCGAGCTGCTGTTTGAGGCTTTCGACCTGCTGTACCAGCTCCCGCCGTTCTCTGCGCCTGCCTCCCTCCGCGACCAGCTTGGGATCGACGAGCTGCTCCGCTTCCGGCAGCTCCTCGCCAAAGACGTTTTCGTAGGATTTTTCGATCACGGCGGCGTGTTCCTCCGATACGCCGCTGTCCGTGAGCACATCCGCGATGAGGTCCGTCGTCAGGATGACGGGATCGGGCTCCGCCGTCTCATCCTCCGCGACGGGGATCATATCGTTGAGGTTTCCCTGGATGTTGAGGAACAGTGTCTCGCTCTCGTCATCCTCCTCGCCGATGACTTCCCTGACGATGGTCTGGAAGGTCAGTTTTTTCTCGGTTGCCGTGAGCCGGCTCTCGCAGCCGAGCCCTCCCTCCATCAGCTCTGCGTGCGGCAGCTTGGTGTCCCGCGTATAGAACAGGGCGGAGTGGATGTCCGTGCTGCGGTCCGTAAAGGCGGGGAACACAAACCCCGTGTCCGGCGCGCCGACAACCCAGTCGCGGATGCGGGGACCGATGCGGTTCTCGTCCGCACGGTAGCCCAGTCCCGGCTTGCTCAAGGTCACAGGGCAGATCGCGCAGAGCAGATACTCGTAGACCTCCTCGGACTCATCCAGCTTGCGGTTGTCCGTTGTCCTTGTCATCACGTCATAGGCGTCATGGAAGACAAGAATGAGATAGTTGCCGACGTAGCGGTAGTTCTCGATGACGAGGTCGTAGAAGGTCTCCATCAGCTCGTCGTTTTTCAGCGCGCTTTCGCGCAGCCCCATCAAGAACTGCTGCCTGCCGCCCGGCGCCTCCTCCGCGGTCGGGAACGGCAATTCCAGCAGGTTGTTGCCGACCGTACCGGAAAGAACTTTTTTTGCGATATCGAGATATTTGAGCAGCTCCTCGTCGTCCAGATTCAGAAAAGTCTCTCCAAAGGTCGTCACCTTGTTGTGGTCGGCATCCACATAGCAGCCGCACAGCCGCGTGAAGGTGCAGGCATCCTTTTTGAAGCGCCGCTTGATCTCCGCAATCTCCTTTTTATTCATATGAAGTTTCCCCCTTTTTTATCTGAAATGTATTGCGCGCGGAGCGCATCCCTAATTATAGACGGATTTTTGGAGGGACGCAAGCCGGTTTTTGAATTCCTTCCTTGCGCGCTGAAATATTGTTGGGTATAATGAACATAAAAAACAGAAAGCAACAGGATAGGAGAGGGAACGATGCAGGGAAAAAGGAAGCGAGCGATATGGGTCGCCGGCTGTCTGTCGATCTTGTTCGCGGGCGTATGCGCGGGCTGCGCGAAGGAGGGTGCGGATCCCTCGACGGGGCAACTGCCCGCAGTGGAGGGGCAGCAGACGGAAGCGGTTTTGCCGCCTGCCGCAGCGACAGAAGGGGAGGCTGCGGAGGAGATGGAGGAGGTCGAGGAGCTGGTGGAGGACGCGGCGGACCGCGTAGAGATCGACTGGCTCCTGGAGGACTTTTCCAATGCATATTTTGCTGCGGATGAGGACGCGATCGCACAGTATCTGTCCGAGAATTATACGGGAGAGATCGATCTGTACGACCGCCCTGACCAGGCGGATGAGGTCGTGAAAAACAGCGTGCAGGAGCTGGAATATGCCGAGACAGGAGAGATCGGCGATACCTGTACGCGCGCACTGGTGTTCATCAATCCGGGAGAGGATTCCTACACCTACCTGACGGTCGAGTTCGTGAAGGAGGAGAGCGGCTGGAGGGTCAGCTTTTACGGGCTGGAAAAATGAGCGGCTTTTTGCGGGAGCACAGGCGGGAATGCCGGTTGACATGACCGCGGGTTACATTTACAATAAAAAAAGATATGTGTGGAAACGGGGAGAGAGCATCAGACGACACATATCCTGGAAGGTGAAAGAATGAAAAAATCGTTACAGGTGAAGATCAGCGTCTATGTGTCCCTGCTGGTGATGCTTGTCATGCTCATCTGCATGACTGCCATTTCAAGGATGGTGTGGTCCGACATGATCCAGATGGAGCAGCAGTGCCTTCAGGCGGAGACGGAGCATTACGCGGAGCAGCTGAACGGATGGATGGCAAAAGAGATCACGCTGGCGGAGGATGTGGCGGAGGGACTGGGCGCGCTGGACGGTCTGTCGGATCAGCAGATCACGGCTCTGCTGAAGGCTCACTTCGAGGGCGAGGAGGAGCTGCTCGATCTGTATTTCGGCACGGAGGACGGCGGCTTCTGGAAGGCGAGCACCGCGAGCCAGATACCAGACGGCTATGACGCGAGGGAGCGCGGCTGGTATCAGTCTGCGAAGGAGAGCGGCGCGCTGATCGTGACGGATCCGTATTTTGACGCGTTTACCCTTCAGATGTGCGATACGGTCGCCTGTCCGGTCTATGTGCAGAACCGGTTTGTCGGCGTCGTGGGGATCGACATCTCCCTGGTGACGGTTTCCGAGGTGGCGTCCAACATTCAGTACGAGGAGGGCGTGTACTCGTTTGTGGTGGACGCGGCGGGCAATTACATTTATCACCCCGACGAGGCGTACATGCCGTCGAAGGATGCGGCGGTTGCGGTCGCGGATGTCGAGCCGGAGCTGGTCCCGCTCCTTGAAAATCCCACAGAGGGTCGTGTCGTGTCGCTTGTGCATCACGGCGACGAGGAATACGCCACTGTGTACCCCATCGGGGAGACGGGCTGGCTGATCGGCGTCGTGGTGCCGTCGGCGAACGCGTTAAAGACGGTCAACGAGATCAACCGGACGATCCTGGGAGTCGGGATCGCCGCGATCCTCATCGTGGTCGTGGTCACATCGGCGGGCATCGGCGTGATCATCGGACCTGTGCGCAAGATGCGGGACGTGACGGCAAGGCTTGCGGAGGGCGATCTGAATGTCGATCTGACAAAGACCGGGAGCAAAGACGAGATTGGCGTCCTGCAGAATGCCATGTATGAGCTGACGCAGCGGATCTCCGGCATGATGCGGGAGACAAACCACATACTGGGGGAGATCGCGGAGCATAACCTTGTCGTTTCGGAGATGGAGGCATATCCGGGAGAGTTCAATGAATTGTCCCATGCGGTAAACTCGATCCGGCAGATCTTAAACCATCTCATCGTGATGGTCCAGCAGGCTGCCGACGAGGTACATACCAGCGCCAGCCAGCTTTCGATGGCGGCGGATTCCCTGGCGGCGAGCTCGGCGTCCGAAGCGGCGTCCATCCAGAATCTGCGGGAGGACGTGGAGCGGATGAATGAGAAGATCCACGCCAACTCCGAGAACTGTCAGCAGGTCGACCAGAAGCTGACGGAGCTCTACGACGGCATCCGGACAGGGAACGAGGAGATGGAGCGGCTCTTTGAGGCGGTCAGCGAGGCGGAGGGCAAGTCTGCGGATATCCAGAAGATCGTCGAGACGATCGACGGCATTGCCTTCCAGACGAACATCCTGTCGCTGAACGCTTCCGTGGAGGCGGCGCGCGCAGGGGAGTTCGGCAAGGGCTTCGCAGTGGTCGCGGAAGAGGTGCGCTCGCTGGCGGCGCGGTGCGCGGAGGAATCGGCAAAGACCGCGGAGCTGATCGGTCATTGCCTGGAGGCTGTGTCCCGCGCCAAGGGACACGCAGATACCGCTTCGGAGTGCATGACGAACGTTGTGCAAAATTCGTCCGATATCGCGGAGGCATTCGCTGAGATCGCGGAGGCGACGACGGAGCAGACGCAGAATTCCGTCAGTATCATGGAGGAGATCAACCGGATCACGGACGTGGTGCAGTCCAACACTGCCACCGCGGAGGAGACGGCAGCCTCCACGGAGGAGCTGACGGGGCAGGCGGGCAGGCTGCGGAAGCTTGTGCGCGAGTATCGGACAGAGTAGAGAAGAATGAGATGGGAGATTGCGATGGGAGAACAGATCAACGGAACCTTGGAGCATCTGGTGGAGCTGCTGCCTGTGATACGGCAGACCTATCCCCAGGACGTATATATCACGGTCATGGACGAAAAGGGGGTCATCGTCGGTTACTCGATCCCCCAGGGCGTAGAGCCAAAGCTCAACGTCGGCGATCTGTTTCAGGATCCGAGCGGCGCCCTGGACAAAGTGCTTGGCACGGGGAAGCATGTCCATAACCGTCTGCCCAGGGAGGCTATGGGAGAGGAGTTTGAGGGCGAGCTGGTGCCGGTCTTCGAGGGAGGAACGGTCGTCGGGTGCATGATCTGTACCTATTCGACGGAGATGAAGGCGCACATGATGGAGATCACGGCGAAGTTCCAGCATTCCGTCGGACAGATTCAGGATTCCTTAAAGGAGCTGCTGGACGGCATCCAAAAGCTGTTTCAGCTTCTGGACGGGATGGGGGAGATCACGGACAGCGTGGAGAACGATGTCAATAACGCGGTCAAGGTCGTCAACAACATCAACGGAAATGCGACCCGCTCGAATATCCTGGCGCTGAATGCCTCCATCGAGGCGGCGCGCAGCGGGGAATACGGACGGGGTTTTGCCGTGGTCGCGACGGAGATGGGAAAGCTCGCCACGGACAGCGGGCAGTCGGCGTCGGAGATCAAGGATAAGCTGCACACGATCATGGAGCATATGAGCGTGATCGTGGAATCCATCCGCAACGCCGGGAATTACGCGAAGGAATACACGGGCAGCATCGGGGAGATCCAGAAGGTCTTAGAGGAGACGATCGCGCTGGCGGGCAAGCTGGAGGAGGATATCTGCGAGCAGTGAGGGATAAAAAAAACATGCATCCTGACATCCGGGATGCATGTTTTTTTGGATCGAAATAAATAAAAAGAGCGCGAGACGGGACTCGAACCCGCGACCCCGACCTTGGCAAGGTCGTGCTCCACCAACTGAGCCACTCGCGCATATCGCGTACCGGCATATCTGCCAGCCACATGTGATATAATACTATACCCGCTGATATCTGTCAAGCATTTTTTTCAAAAGGATTATTCAAAAGGATTATTATTTTGCCGATCCTGTCATGACGGGGAAAATGTTTCATATAATGTAATAATCAGTATTGGGAGGCAAAGGGTGAGCGCAAAGACAAAGATCGTGGTCCTTCACATGAAGGAACTCATTTATACATTGATTTTTGCGGGATTGGGGATTCTGCTCGTGGTACTGCTGCTGTTTATGTTCCTGCCGCGGGGAAACAAGGGGGCTGCTGCCGAGACGATGAATTATGTGGCGGGCGTCTATTCGTCCTCCGTGCTGCTGGGCAGCCGGTCTGTGGATGTGCAGGTGATTGTGGATGAGAACCGCATCCAGTCCATCTCCATCGAGGATCTGGATGAGACGGTCACGACGATGTACCCGCTCATGGAACCGGCGCTTGAGAGCATTGCGGAGCAGGTCGTAAGAACGCAGTCGACGGAAGGGATTACATACAATACCGACAATCAGTATACGTCCATTGTATTGCTGAATGCGATCGAGAATGCGCTTGCCAAGGCGGCGGTTGCGGAGGCGGGCGTGGAGGAGTGAGCCTTCATGTCAAAAGGGGCTGTCGCAGGGGAGCAGATGCTTTTCCGTGACAGCCCTGATGCGTTTTCCGAAAGGCTCTATTCTGCGTTCAGAGAACTCGTATACTCGTTGATGGCGTCCAGATCGGCATAGACGGTCTGGATCGGTCTGCTGTTTTCGTACACGCGGTAAGCGGAATAGCCTGCCCATCCGACGATGGCGAGAC
>CANRBT010000108.1 GCA_947628935.1 uncultured Roseburia sp.
ACGATATACTCCTCCGCCTCGAACGCCGGATTCTGCGTCATGATCCCGGCGATCAGCGCGTCCGGATGCTCCGCCAGATACTCGTCGGTCCGCATGCCTGCCGGCATGACCTGATAGGAGAACCGCAGCCCGGTCTGCTCCTGCATCCGATCCAGGATATCGACCGTGATGCCTGCCGCCTCCCCCTCCTCGTTCAGGTAGGAAAACGGCTTCCGCCCAGGGATAAAGGCGACCTTGATCGCGCCGCTCTCCTCGATGAACCTGGCCTCCTCCCTCGTCAGAGTCATATCCTGCCCCCATTCGGGAGAGCCGTAATATTTCTGGTAAAGCTCCTCCTGAAAGGAAGACCCCGCCACAGCGATCTGCCCGAGCGCCGCGTCCAGCTGCGCCATCAGCGCCTCGTTTTCCCTGCCGGACATAAAGTAAAACGGCGTGGCGCCGAACCGGCAGATGACCTTGTAGTCCGCGCGGTCGGCGAGCCCTCCCGTCACGACCGCGTCGACCTCTCCCGCAGACAGCGCGTCAAAACACTCCGTCTGCGTGCCAAACAGCTCCGTGGAAAAGGAAAAGCCGTTCTGCTCTGCATAGTCCGCCAGCTCCACGCTCTGATAGCTGTCCTTCAGCATCGCGACGCGCATCCCGTCGAACGCCGCAAAATCATTGTAATAGTAACGGTCATCGTCCGCTTCCGCATAGATCACGCTCGACTCCAGCCCGATCGCGTACTTGGAAAACAGGTAGCGCGCCTCCCTCTCGCCGGTCCTCTGGGCATGACAGACAAAGTCGATCTCGCCCGACTCCAGCTTCTTCAGGTTATCCTCCCAGCTTCCGTACACATACTCGTACCGCCATCCGGTATACTCCGCGATCCGCTCGAGATACTCCGCGCCATATCCCGTGCAGCCCTCCCCCTGCTCCTTCGGAACGATAAAATTGTCGTAATCCGTATAACCGATGCGCACCGCGCGCGGTTCCTCCTGCGCCGCCAGAACCGGCATCCCCGGCAGGAGACAGCCGAATATGCACAGGCATACGAGCAGCCAGGCGTGGCTTTTTATGTATCTTCTCTTCATACTGTTACCTCCCCAGCGGGCGGATCGATCCCGGATCCTCCCGTCTCTCTACTATAAGTGCTGATCAGGGGCGCTGTCAAGCATGATTCTGCTCTTTTCTCTTGACGAAACCACACTTCTGTTTTACCTTAGAAGCAGGAAAAAGAAAGGAGAGCACCTATGGAAAAGATCGCAAGCTTCACCATAGACCATATCCGGCTTACGCCCGGCATCTATGTCTCAAGAAAGGATCACGTCGGCGGAGAGGTCGTCACAACCTTCGACCTGCGCATGACATCCCCGAATGACGAGCCCGTCATGAACACGGCGGAGGTGCACACCATCGAGCATCTGGGCGCAACCTTCCTGCGCAATCACAGAGAATTTGGGGACAGGATCATCTACTTCGGTCCGATGGGATGCCGCACGGGCTTTTATCTGCTGCTCGCCGGCGACTACGAGTCAAAGGATATCGTCGGTCTCGTCACGGAGATGTACGAGTTCATCCGCGACTTCCGCGGCGAAGTCCCGGGCGCGGCGGCAAAGGACTGCGGCAACTACCTGGATATGAACCTTCCGATGGCGAACTATCTGGCGGACCGCTACCTCAGACAGACGCTCTACGGCATCGACGAGACCCATCTCGTCTACCCGGCATAAACGTCAAAACGCCGCTGCGTCCTTTTCCAGACGCAGCGGCATCTCTTTCTGTCACATATATCTCGCCTGCAGGCGGTCATACTCGCGGTTGATCTCCTGGATCGTACCGATGTCCCCGGAAATGTTATCCGGGTGATAGATCTTGACCAGATCCTTGTAGCGCTTCTTTAACGCCTGCTGATCCTCCACACCGACAAAGAACAGCTCCCCGCGCACAGTCTTTGCCGCGCGCTCCCTGGGCTCCTGTTCCCTGTGGTCGTTGAGGTACTGGTAGAACCTTCTCTGCTTCTCCACCTGCTTCCTCTCATCGGCAAGCTTCTCGAGCTCATCCTCCAGGATCTTCCATTTCATCGCGAACAACTGCTTCTCATTCGCGATCCGCTGATCCTCAAAATCCCGATTTCGGAAAAACTCACGCTTCTCCCGCTCCAGCTTCCTGCGTTCCCGCTCGATCTCGCGCTTTTCCCTCCGCAATGCCTGCCTGGTATCCTCGATCACTTCCCGTTCACGGACGCTTCCCTGCGCGAATATGGCATCTCCGCCATCCATTCTCCCCGCTGACTGCTCCACGATATACTCTCCTTTTGCAGCACTACCTTTAGTTACCCAATACGGATATCTTACTACATTTAGTGGCAATGCTCAATAGGAAAATTTACCTAAATATCGTCCAAAGACTCCTTTAATTTGTCCATAAAGCCCTTCTTTTTCTTCGGGCGGTCAGTCGACGCACCCTCCGCTCCCGCGCTGCGGCCGAGGGAGTTCCCTGCCGCCTCGTCGAACTGGCGGAGCAGCTCGCGCGCTTCCGCGCTCAGCCCTGTGGGCGTCTGCACGACCAAATCCACGTACTGATCCCCGCGGACATTCTTGTTCCGCAGCGACGGGACGCCCTTGCCCTTTAATCGGATGCGCGTGTTGGTCTGCGTGCCCGGCTTGACCTCGTAGAGCACGTCGCCGTCCACAGTGCCGATACGGATCTCGCTGCCCAGCGCCGCCTGCGCATAGCTGATCTGCGCCGTGGAATAGATGTTCATATCCTGCCGCTGGAGGTACGGATGTCTGGAGACGACGATCTCCACCAGCAGATCCCCGCGCGGTCCGCCGTTAACGCCCGGCTCGCCCTTGTCGCGGATCCGGACGCTCTGCCCGTTGTCGATTCCTGCCGGGATCGACACCTGGATCTTTTTCTTGTTCGCGATATATCCCGTTCCGCGGCAGTCGGGACATTTGTCCCGGACGATCTTTCCCTTGCCGCCGCAATCCGGGCATGCCTGCACGTTCTGCACAGTGCCGAAGAACGACTGCTGGGTAAAGACCACCTTCCCTTTGCCGCCGCACTTGCCGCATGTCTCGGGGCTCGTGCCCGGTCTCGCCCCGCTGCCGTGGCATTTCGGGCACTCGTCCTTTAACGTCATCTCGATCTCCTTCTCGCAGCCGAAAACAGCCTCCTCAAAGGTGATCCGCACACTGGTACGCAGGTTCGCGCCCTTCATCGGACCGTCGTTCGCACGCCGTCTGCCTCCTCCGAAGAAATCGCCAAAGAGGTCGCCAAAGATATCGCTCATATCCATGCCGGAGAAATCAAAGCCTCCCGCTCCGCCGGTCCCGTCGAACGCCGCATGCCCGAACTGGTCGTACTGCCTGCGCTTCTCCGCATCGCTCAGTACCGCGTATGCCTCCTGCGCCTCCTTGAACTTTGCCTCCGCGTCTTTGTCCCCGGGGTTCATGTCGGGATGGTACTTCTTGGCAAGACCGCGGAACGCCTTTTTGATCTCATCGTCCGAGGCGTTCTTCGCCACGCCCAGTACCTCGTAGTAATCTCTCTTATCCGCCATAACTATTCCTCTTTTCCCAAATCCTGTGCCAGACCCTTTACCGCATATAGGGCTTCCGGGCGGGACCGCCCGGAAACCCCATCTGTCTCTTCTCTCTCATTACATGTGCAGCTTTTATACCTCTTTGAAATCCGCATCCACGACATTGTCGTCCGCCGCGCCCTGGCTCTGTCCTGCGTCGCCGCCCATATTGCCCATATCCGGACCTGCGCCGGCGCCTGCCTGGGTCTGCTCGTACATCTTTGCGAAGACCTTCTGGGCGCTCTGGGTCAGCTTCTCCTGCAGGGACTTCAGCTCCGCGACATCCGCATCGCTCATCTCCTCCGCGTTCTGATGCGCATCCAGGAAGGACTTCACGGCGTTCAGGTCATTCTCGACCTCGGTCTTATCCGCTGCATCCAGATTGCCGCCGACCTGATCGAGCGCCTGCTGCGTCTGGAACACAAAAGAATCCGCATCGTTGCGCGCATCGATCGCTTCCTTGCGCTTGCGGTCCTGCGCCTCGTACTCCGCCGCCTCGCGGACTGCCTTGTCGATCTCCTCGTCGGACATGTTGGAGCCCGCCGTGATCGTGATGTGCTGCTCCTTGCCGGTCCCCAGATCCTTTGCGGAGACGTTGACGATACCGTTCGCGTCGATATCGAATGTCACCTCGATCTGCGGTACGCCGCGGCGTGCGGGCGGGATGCCGTCCAGACGGAACTGCCCGAGGGACTTGTTGTCGCGCGCGAACTGGCGCTCGCCCTGTACGACGTTGATGTCCACCGCGGTCTGATTGTCCGCTGCCGTGGAGAAGATCTGACTCTTCTTGGTCGGGATCGTCGTGTTGCGCTCGATCAGTCTCGTCGCCACACCGCCCATCGTCTCGATGGAAAGGGACAGCGGCGTGACATCCAGAAGGAGGATCTCCCCTGCGCCGGCGTCGCCCGCGAGCTTTCCGCCCTGGATGGAAGCGCCGATCGCCACGCACTCGTCCGGATTCAGGGATTTGCTCGGCTCCTTGCCGGTCAGCTGGCGCACCTTATCCTGTACCGCCGGAATACGGGTGGAACCGCCGACCAGAAGCACCTGGCTGATATCCGCGTTGGTGAGCCCCGCATCCTTCATCGCGTTCTGTACCGGAACCGCCGTGCGCTCTACCAGATCGTGCGTCAGCTCGTCGAACTTCGCTCTGGTCAGGTTCATGTCAAAGTGCTTCGGTCCCTCCGCCGTCGCCGTGATGAACGGAAGGTTGATGTTGGTCGTGGTCGCGGAGGAAAGCTCCTTCTTCGCCTTCTCCGCCGCCTCCTTCAGTCTCTGGAGCGCCATCTTGTCGCCGGAGAGGTCTACGCCCTCCGCCTTTTTGAACTCGTCGATCATCCACTGCGTGATCTTGT
The DNA here is from genome assembly GCA_947628935.1 of uncultured Roseburia sp. GTDB lineage: Bacteria > Bacillota > Clostridia > Lachnospirales > Lachnospiraceae > Roseburia. The sequence goes on from CANRBT010000108.1 coordinate 4,924, forward strand.
TGTCGAAATCGTCGCCGCCCAGGTGCGTGTCGCCGTTCGTCGCCATAACCGCGATGACGCCGTCCGCGATCTCGATGATGGACACGTCGAACGTACCGCCGCCCAGGTCATAGACCATGATCTTCTGCTCTTTTTCGTTGTCCAGACCGTAGGCAAGCGCTGCCGCGGTCGGCTCGTTGATGATCCTCTTGACATCCAGACCCGCGATCTTTCCCGCATCCTTGGTCGCCTGGCGCTGTGCATCGTTGAAATATGCCGGAACCGTGATGACAGCCTCCGTCACCTTCTCGCCCAGATAGCTCTCCGCATCCGCCTTCAGCTTCTGGAGCACCATTGCGGAGATCTGCTGCGGAGAATACTGCTTATCGTCAATGTTTACCTTGTAGTCCGTGCCCATATGCCTCTTGATGGAGGAGATCGTCTTCTCCGCGTTGGTCACAGCCTGACGCTTTGCAGGCTCGCCGACCAGACGCTCGCCGGTCTTTGTGAATGCCACGATGGACGGTGTCGTCCGCGCGCCCTCCTGATTCGCGATGACGGTCGGCTTCCCGCCCTCCATGACCGCTACGCAGCTGTTTGTCGTTCCCAAGTCAATACCGATGATTTTTCCCATGATAACATCCTCCCTGTTTTTATAATGTTAAGCTGATAAAGCTGTTTACCCTTTTCCTGCTACTGCACGACGGCGACCATGCTGTGCCGCACCACGGAATCCTTGTACAGATATCCCTTTTGCAGCTCCTGCGCGACGACGCCGGATCCGTACTCCTCGCTCTCCACCTGCATCACAGCGTTGTGGAAATCCGGATTGAACTCCTCTCCCACAGCCGCGATCGCAGTGACTCCGATCGCTTCCAATTCTGTGAGCATCTGTCTGTATACCTTATCCATACCGACGACAAAGGCATCCTCCCTCGCCTCCTCCGGCACGCCTGCAAGCCCTCTCTCAAAATTGTCGATGACCGGCAGGATCTTCTCGATGATATTCTTCGCGCCCATATCGTACATCTGCACCTTTTCCTTCTCTGTGCGCTTGCGGAAGTTATCGAACTCCGCCATCTGGCGCCGGAGCTTGTCATTCAGCTCCTCGATCATCTCATCCTTTTTGTCCTTTTTCTTCCTGCCGCTCTTCTTCTGCGGCTCCTCCGGCGCGGACTCCCCTTCCTGACCGTCGGCGGTCGCTTCCCCGCCGTCCTCCTCCGGCTCTCCGGCACCGCTCTCCGCAACGGGCTCCTGCGGTTCGGTCTGTTCCGGTTCTACGAGCTCATCCAAATCCTCCTCGTTGAACTCCTCCACCACGATATCCGGGATCGCGGTCTTGCCATTCTTCTCCCTGCTCTTATCCTTTTTCTCTGCCATCTCAATCCTCCGTCCCAAGACTCTATGTCTGTCCCTTCGGCTTATTCAAAATGCCGTCCAGGGAACGCTTCAACACCTTTAAGTTATCCATGACCTTCTCGTAGTCCATCCGCTTGGGGCCGACAATGCCGATCGTCCCGCGGACGCCCTCGCCCAGCTCGTAGGTCGCTGTGACGACACTGCAGTCCCGCATCGTCTGGATCGGACTCTCATTCCCGATATAGACCTGAATGCCTGTATTGTCATCATTGAGCAGGTTCTCTGTCACCAGGCTTGCAAGCTGCTGCTTTTCCTCAAAAGTGGAGATCAGCTCGCTCGCCTTCTCCGAATCGCTCAGCTCCGGATATTTGAAGAAATTCGTCGTCCCGCTGGTGTAAATGCGGATATCCTCCTCCTGACCGATCGTTTCCGCCACTGTGTCAAGCACGTTGCTGATGATGTCGGAATGAATGCCCGCCTGCTCCTTGAGGTTCGCGATCGTGCCGAGATTGATCTCCTCGAGCGCCAGTCCGTTCAGATTCGCATTCAGCAGAAAATTCAGCTTCAACAGCGTCTCATTGTCGATCGGCTCGGCGACCGGGATGATCTTGTTCTTCACCAGATTGCCCTCTGTGACGATGACGGCAAGAAGCTGCTCGTCATCCACGTTGGAAAGCTGAATGAACTTCACCTTGTTCCTGTGATAGCTCGGAGCCGTGACCATCGTCGCATAGTTCGTATTGTTCGCCAAAATCTTTGCCACCTGCTGCAGCACCTGGTCCATCTTCTCCGTGTGCTCGATGACAAAGTTCTTCATCTCCTCGACTTCCCGGCTCTTCTCCTCCAGCATGTGATCCACATAAAAGCGGTAGCCCTTGTCGGAAGGGATCCGTCCCGCCGAGGTATGCGGCTGTACAATGTAGCCAAGCTCCTCCAGATCTGCCATCTCATTGCGGATGGTCGCCGAGCTCAGATTCAGATCCGTGTATTTGGAGATCGTCCGTGAGCCGACCGGTTCGCCCGTCTCCAGATAATTGCGGATGATGGCATTCAGTATCTTTGTCTTGCGCTCATCCAGTTCCATTTCATCCATGCCCGTCCTCCCACTTACATAAGAGTATGTGCAGTTCTTTCCGGTTTTATTAGCACTCGATTTGATAGAGTGCTAATATCCATGTACTTAAGATAGCACCATCCCTTTTCTTTGTCAACAACAAACTGAAAAAATTTGGATATTTCTTGGAGATTTCTGTTACTTTTCACACAGTAGCCAGTCATAACATTAGCGCCGTCAGCTTAATCGCTGGCGGCGTCTGGCTCATCAC
>CANRBT010000109.1 GCA_947628935.1 uncultured Roseburia sp.
CCGACCCTGACGGGAAATACCGAGCTGTTTCCCGAGGAGAAGACGGGGGAGGTGTTCGTGGACACGATGCAGGAGGACGCGCCGGCGGCGGAAGGGCAGCCGTCCGGGCAGGAATCGGGCGGGCGCATGGCGGAGGTCAGCGCCAGGCTTGACCCGAACATGCCTGTGGAGGACTTTTTGCAGACCATACGAAGGGCGCTCTCGGAGAACAGCCAGTACGGATTTTCCGGCGTGGTGCGTCTGTTCGCGGGAAAGGAGTTCCAGGCGCTCTTAAAGGGCGCGATCGAGAGACAGTGGCTATTGCAGCCGAGGGAGCTTTTGGAGGAGAAACGGATCGATAAGCTCTACGAGGCAATGGAGCGGCAGATGCAGCAGACGGAGGCGGCGCTTCAGGCGACGGGGAGCGCGCATGCGTCTTTTTCGCAGACGGCGGCGGATGTGCGGGGCAATATCGAGTTCATGAACCAGATGAACCAGATCTGCGGCTACATTCAGATGCCGCTTAAGCTGGCGGGACAGAAGGCAAACGGGGAGCTGTACGTCTACCGGAACGGAAGGCGTGCGTACGAGCCGGGGGAGGAGCTGACAGCCTTTTTGCATTTGGATCTGCAGAATCTCGGCTCCACGGACGTCTCGGTACGGATGAAGGACCGCCAGGTGAAAACGAACTTTTATCTGGAGGACGACGCGGCATACGATCTGATCGAAAAGCATCTGCCGATCCTGGAGCGGCGTCTGAAAAATAAAGGCTATTACTGCACGGTCACGGTCACACATGAGAAGAAGGATATCAGCTTCAGGGAGAATTTCATGCGGAGGGGTCATGTGTCATCGGGCGGGAGCCTGCACCGCTATTCGTTTGACGTGAGGGCATAGGAGGGGAGCAGATGCCGGAGGAGAGGAAGGACGCAGAAAAGCAGAAGACAGCAGTCGCGATCGCCTACGAGCCGGGAGACCGGGCGCCGAAGATCCTGGCGACGGGCAAGGGGAATGTGGCGGAAAAGATCATCGAGACGGCAAAGGAGCATGACGTGCCGTTCTATCGGGACAACAAGCTCGCGGAGACGCTCTCGAAGCTGGAGATCGGGGACACGATCCCGCCGGAGCTCTACGAGGTGGTCGCGGAGATCCTTGTGTTCGTCGACGACATGGACCGCATGAAGGCAAAGCTCCAGGGCTCCGGTCTTTTGTAGGAGGAATGCTTGAATCAAAGGATGGTTGGAAGCGCGCATGAGGCGTGCGCTGCGGAATATCTCACAGGATGCGGCTATCGGATCCTGGAGCGCAATTTCAGATGCCGCGCGGGAGAGATCGATCTGATCGCGCGGGACGGGGAATATCTTGTCTTCGTCGAGGTCAAATATCGAAGAGATCCGTCGGCGGGCGATCCGCTGGAGGCAGTCGACAGAAAAAAGCAGCGGAAGATCAGCAGGACGGCAGCTTACTATTGTCTGAGAGCGGGCTATGGTGAGACGACGCCCTGCCGTTTTGATGTCGTGGCGTTCCGCGGAGAAGAAATACAGCTGGTAAAAAATGCGTTCCCCTATCGGGGAGCCTGACGGAGAGGGAGGAGACCATGAGTCAAAAGCGCCATGTGATAGACAGGATCGCGCCGGGGAGCATCGCGGAGGAGCTGGAGCTTGCGCCGGGCGATGTGCTGCTCTCCGTCAACGGGAGCGGGATCGAGGATGTCTTTGACTATTACTATCTGACGAAGGACGAGCATCTGGAGATCCTGATAGAAAAGGGGGACGGCGAGCTCTGGGAGCTGGAGGTCGAAAAGGGGGAGGACGAGGAGCTGGGCATCGAGTTCGAGAACGGGCTGATGGACGACTATAAGTCCTGCCATAACCGCTGCATTTTCTGCTTCATCGACCAGATGCCGAAGGGGATGCGGGAGACGCTTTACTTTAAGGATGACGATTCCCGCCTGTCCTTTTTACAGGGCAATTATGTGACGCTCACCAACATGGGGGACCGCGATCTGGAGCGCATCATCCGCTACAAGCTTGCGCCGATCAATATCTCTGTGCAGACGACAAACCCCGCGCTGCGCTGTCGGATGCTAAACAACCGCTTTGCGGGCGAGGCGCTGAAAAAGATGGACAGGCTTTTTGAGGCAGGCATTCCGATGAACGGGCAGATCGTGCTCTGCAAGGGGATCAATGACGGGGAGGAGCTGGAGCGTTCCATCCGCGATCTGACAAGGTACATCCCCTGCATGGAGAGCGTGTCGGTCGTTCCTGTGGGACTCTCAAAGCACAGGGAGGGGCTGTTCCCGCTGGAACCGTTTCTGCCGGAGGATGCCAGGGAGGTGCTGTCCGTCATACACGGCTGGCAGGGGACGTGCATGAGGGAGTATGGCACGCACTTTGTCCACGCGAGCGACGAGTGGTATCTGCTGGCGGGGAGGGAGCTCCCGCCGGAGGAGAATTACGACGGCTATGTGCAGCTGGAGAACGGGGTCGGGATGCTGCGCCTGCTGATGGATGAATTTGCGGAGGCGCTTGCGCAGCTGCGGGAAGAAGCGCCTGCAGGCGTGAAAAAGCCTGTGGAGGGGCAGACGCATACGGTCTCTATCGCGACGGGCTTTCTGGCGGCGCCGTTCCTGCAGCGGCTGGCGGATGATCTTATGAGGGAATTTCCCGACCGTCATATCCGCATCTATCCGATACGAAACGACTTTTTTGGCGAGAGCATCACGGTCTCCGGGCTTTTGACCGGACAGGACATCCGGGCGCAGCTCCTCGGGAGGGAGCTTGGGGAGCGGCTGCTTTTACCCTGCAATCTGCTGCGCAGCGGCGAGGAGGTTTTTTTGGACGACATGACGCTCGGAGAGCTGAAAACGGCTTTACAAGTGGAGATAGATATTGTAAAATCAAGCGGTCAGGATTTGCTTTTGGCAATGATGGGTAGTCTGGAGGTATGAGATGAGTAAGCCGGTAGTGGCAGTCGTGGGACGTCCGAATGTGGGGAAGTCCACCCTGTTCAACGCGCTCGCGGGGGAGCGCATTTCCATTGTAAAGGACACGCCGGGCGTGACGCGCGACCGCATCTACGCGGACGTGTCGTGGCTGGATCGCCAATTCACCCTGATCGATACCGGCGGCATCGAGCCGGACAGCAGGGACGTGATCCTCTCGCAGATGCGGGAGCAGGCGGAGATCGCGATCGCGACGGCGGATGTGATCCTCTTTCTGGTGGACGTGCGTCAGGGGTTGCAGGATGCGGATTCCAAGGTTGCCGACATGCTGCGGCGCTCCGCAAAGCCGGTCGTCCTTGTCGTCAACAAGGTTGACAGTTTTGAAAAATATATGCCGGATGTCTACGAGTTTTACAATCTGGGCATCGGGGACCCGTTCCCGATCTCGGCGTCGTCGCTGCTCGGGCTGGGGGATATGCTGGACGAGGTGGTGCGCTATTTCCCGGAGGGAAGCGGCGAGGAGGAGGACGACGACCGCCCGAAGGTGGCTGTGATCGGGAAGCCGAACGTGGGGAAGTCCTCCCTGATCAACAAGCTGGCGCAGGAGGAGCGCGTGATCGTCTCCGACATTGCGGGGACGACGCGGGATGCGATAGATACGGACATCCGCTACAACGGAAGGGACTATATCTTTATCGATACGGCGGGGCTGCGCCGCAAGAATAAGATCAAGGAGGAGATCGAGCGATACAGCATCATAAGAGCCGTGACAGCGGTCGAGCGCGCGGATGTCTGCATCATCATGATCGACGCGACCGAGGGCGTGACGGAGCAGGACGCGAAGATCGCAGGCATCGCGCATGAGCGCGGCAAGGGGATCATCATTGCTGTGAACAAGTGGGATGCCGTTGAGAAAGACGATAAGACGATCTACCGGCACAAGGAGAAGATCCGGCAGATTTTAAGCTTCATGCCCTACGCGGAGATCGTGTTCATCTCGGCGAAGTCGGGACAGCGCCTCGGAAAGATATTCGAGCTGATCGACGTGGTGCTTGAGAACAACAGCATGCGCGTGGCGACAGGCGTGCTCAACGAGATCGTCGCGGAGGCGGTCGCGATGCAGCAGCCGCCGGCGGACAAGGGAAAGCGCTTAAAGATCTACTATGTGACGCAGGCGGCGGTCAAGCCGCCGACCTTCGTGGTCTTTGTCAACGACAGGGAGCTGATGCACTTTTCCTACACGAGGTATCTGGAGAACCGGATCCGCGAGACGTTCGGGTTCCGCGGGACGGCGTTAAAGTTCATCATCCGCGAGAGAAAGGAAGAGAAGGGATAGCGATATGATAACAGCAAGGCTTATCGCACTGGCGATCGGATATGCATTCGGGTTGTTTCAGACGGGGTATTTTTACGGAAAGAGCAAGGGGATCGACATTCGCAACGAGGGGAGCGGCAACGCGGGGACCACGAATTCCCTGCGTGTGCTCGGCGTCAAGGCGGGGCTTATCACCTTTTTGGGGGATCTGTTCAAGGCGATCTTCGCCGTGCTTCTGGTGAGCCTGCTCTACCGGAATGCGGGCGCGTCGATGGTGCGGATCCTGGGACTCTATGCCGGATTCGGCTCTGTGCTCGGGCACAATTTCCCGTTCTATCTGCATTTTAAGGGGGGAAAGGGCATCGCCTGTACCTCCGGCATGATCCTTGCGGTCTGCCCGCAGGCAGCGCCGGTCTGCCTCGCGCTGTTCATCGGTTCGATCGCGGTCACGCGGTACGTCTCGCTGGGCTCGATCTTGGTCGTGACCGCCTATCTGATCCAGGTCATCGTGTTCGGACAGCTGGGATGGCTCGGCGTGGAGGCAGGCGATCTGCCGGAATTTTATCTCGTGAGCGCCTGCTTTACGGCGATGGCGCTCTGGCGGCACAGGGCGAATATCAAAAGGCTGCTGTCCGGGACGGAGAACCGGTTCGGACTGAAAAAGGAAAAGTAAGAGGGGGAGAGAGATGGCGGATATTGCTGTGATCGGCGCCGGAAGCTGGGGGATCGCCCTGGCAAAGGTGCTTGCGACGAACGGGAACCGTGTGACTGTGTGGTCGATCCTGGAGGAGGAGATCGACATGCTGCGGAGGAACCGTGAGCACACCCAGAAGCTGCCGGGCGTGAAGCTGCCCGAGGAGATGCGGTTTACCTCGGAGCTCGAGGAGGCGGTCCGGGGAAAGGAGTATCTGATCCTCGCCGTGCCGTCCGTGTTCACCAGGAGTACGGCAAAGAGCATGGCGCCCTTTGTGCAGCAGGGGCAGGTGATCGTCTGTGTGGCGAAGGGCATCGAGGAGCAGACGCTGATGACGCTCTCCGACATCGTGGAGGAGGAGATCCCGGCGGCGGAGGTCGCTGTGATGTGCGGACCGAGCCATGCGGAGGAGGTCGGCATCGGTCTGCCGACAACGGTCGTTGCGGGGGCAAGGAGACGGAGCGTGGCGGAGCGCGTGCAGGACATCTTTATGAACGAGGTGTTCCGCGTCTACACGAGCCCGGACGTCCTCGGCATGGAGCTGGGCGGCTCGCTGAAAAATGTGATCGCGCTTGCGGCGGGCATGGCGGACGGACTCGGCTACGGGGACAACAGCAAGGCGGCGCTGATCACGCGGGGCATTTCCGAGATGGCGCGTCTTGCGCTCGCGATGGGAGCGAAGTACGAGACGCTGAGCGGTCTGACCGGCATTGGGGATCTGATCGTGACGTGCGAGAGCCGCCACAGCCGGAACCGCAAGGCGGGCATGCTGATCGGGCAGGGTCACACCGTGCAGCAGGCGATGGACGAGGTCAACATGGTCGTCGAGGGCGTCTATTCCGCGAAGGCGGCGATCGCGCTCGCGAGAAAATATGAGGTGGATATGCCGATCATCGAGGCCGTGAACCGGGTGCTGTTCGAGGGAAAGCCCGTGAAGGAGGCAGTGTCGGAGCTGATGCGCCGCGACAGGCGCGCGGAGCACAGCAGCCTGGAATGGACGGAGTAGGAGAAGGATATGGAGCGGAAAACAGAGACGATACGGATCCGATATCATTCGGATGAGATCGAGCGGCTGACCTATATTGACGGAAAGAGCGACTGGATCGATCTGCGCAGTGCGGAGCATGTCGTGATGAAGCGGGGGGAGTTCCGGCTCATCCGGCTCGGCGTCTCCATGCAGCTTCCGGAGGGCTATGAGGCGCTGATCTTGCCGCGCAGCTCGACGTACAAAAATTTCGGCATCCTCCAGACGAACCATATGGGCGTCGTGGACGAGAGCTACTGCGGGGACAACGATGAGTGGAGGATGCCTGCGCTCGCCGTGCGGGACACGGAGATCCGGGTCAACGACCGCATCTGCCAGTTCCGCATTCTACGGCATCAGCCGGTCGTCTGTTTCGAGGAGACGGAGCATCTGTCCGGCGAGGATCGGGGAGGGTTCGGGAGCACCGGGAAAAGGTGAGCGGCGCATGGGGAGAGGAGAAAGCGTATGACACGGTGGAGAACATGGCTGGCGGCAGCGGCGGCGGGAGCAGCGCTTCTTGCCGCAGGCTGCGGGTCCCAGGATATGGCGCCCCAGGCGGCGAGCGACGCGTCGGTGTCTGTGCTGTATGACACGGGTTCCGGCGGGACCGGCGCAGGGTACGACATCGGGAACGGGATGGAGGCGGAGACGGCGGAGGAGACGTCCGAGCCGACGGCGTCGTCGGATATGCTCATCTATACGGGGGACGTGAGTATCGAGACGCTGGACTTCGAGGATTCCGTGGCGCGGTTCCGGGAGAGCGTGACGGCGGCGGGAGGCTTTATCGAGGAGGAGCGCGTCTCGGATGATATGGGATATGTCGACGCCATATCTTCCTACGAGGACTACAGCGATGCAAGGCGGAGCTTCTCTGCGACGGTGCGCATCCCGTCTGCGGTCTACGAGGATTTTTTGTCGGGGACGTCGGAGCTCGGAAGGGTGCGCTCCCGTTTTTCCTATGTGGAGAATGTGACGGCGCAGTACGGGACGATGGAGGCGCAGCTGGAGATCTATGAGGCGGAGTATGACCGCTATCTGGAGCTGATGGAGACGCTGACGGACGAGCAGGCGATCCTGCAGCTGCAGGAGCAGCTGACCGAGCTCTCGGTCCAGATCGCGTCGCTCAAGACCCAGATGGAGAGCATCCGGACCGATGTCGCCTACAGCACGGTCACGGTGAGCATCTCTGAGGTCAGGCGCTACACGGACCGCGGGGATTCCACATTTGTCGGAAGGCTTGCGGACACGGTGAGCACGAGCGGACGGGAGATGCTGGAGTTTTTTGAGAACGTGCTGTTCTTTGTCATTCTCAACTGGTACCGGATCCTGTTCTGGGGCGCGCTCATCGTCCTCGTGGTCAGGCTTTGGAGGAGTCGAAAAGGGTTCGCCCTGTTGCGGAGGAAAAAGAAAGCGCCGGGGGAGGGAGAGCCGAAGGCGTGACGGAGGCGGACGGGATGAGAGCCGCTATTGAGGTTAGCTTTTTCGGTCGCTGAGCCCTACCAGATAGTCCAGGGTAACATGATAATA
>CANRBT010000110.1 GCA_947628935.1 uncultured Roseburia sp.
CTCGTCGCGGAGCTGTGCCGCGGCGTCGAGACGCACACGGCGTCTCGCGAGTTCGACGCCTACTGCAGATACACCTTCCTCGACAATGTGCTGCGCGGCGGCTATCCGATGCGGCTGGGGAGCAACAAGATCTTTTATGTGTATTCCCGCAAGCACGGAGATCTGGAGCGGGATTACAACTATTTTTCCATGCTGCCAGAGTTTTACTCCCAGGGGAACGGCAATTTCCGCGACGTGAACCAGAACCGCAGGTGCGACACGTTCTTTGCGCCGTTCGTCGGGCGTGAGAACCTCCATACCTTTTACAGCCTGATCCAGCTTGACGGCTACAACCCGCTCGGCGTGGAGAAGCTGACCTACCGGCTCGGCGCGAGGGAGGCGGAGCAGCTTTTCGGAGAGCTCGCGGCGGAGCAGCGGAAGGAGCTGTCGGCGTTCACGTCGGAGGCGTTTACGCCGGGCGCGCTCTACCGGAGGCTGGACGAGGTGTTCGGGGGAGCGTGGGACGAGACGCTGTTCTTTCAGATCATCGATTTCTCGGAGGGGCAGGTGAACGGCAATTTCGGAGAGGGCTACTGGAGCGACCACTGGACCTACAATCTGGATCTGATCCTGGATTATCTGGAGATCTTTCCGGAGCAGGAGCGCGATATGCTTTACGAGGAGGCGTACACCTGCTTTCTCTCGCAGATCAATGTCAACCGCCGCGCGGCGCGCTATGAGGAGACGGAGCACGGGCTGCGGCAGTACCATGCGCTGTGCGAGACGTCTCGGCGCAGTACCGGAGAAAAGCTGGTGCGGACCGATTACGGCAAGGGGGATGTGCTGTATCTGTCCCTCCTGGAAAAGCTGCTGATTTTGTGCGCGACGAAGTTTGCGACGCTGGACGCCTACGGCATGGGCATCGAGATGGAGGGCGGCAAGCCCGGCTGGTACGACGCGCTGAACGGCATGCCGGGCATGTTCGGCTCCTCGATGGCGGAGACCTACGAGCTCGCCCGGATGCTGGATTACACGATCGGCGCGCTGAAGAGATACCCGGGGGAGGTCGCTGTGCTCGAGGAGCTGGGCTGCCTGCTTGAGGAGCTGCAGCTGATCGAGCGGCTCGAGCGCGACGCGCTGGCGGGAGAAGGGGAGGTGCTCTCCTTCTGGAACCGCATCAACGACGCGAAGGAGATCTACCGCGACAAGACGTTCGGCGGCGTGTCCGGGAAGAAGAACACGTTTGCGAGCGAGCGGCTGGCGGAGCTTCTGGAGGGCTTCCGCGCGGCTGTGCAGCGCGGGATCGACAAGGCGATGGCGTTCGGGGACGGCATCTGTCCGACTTATTTCACCTACGAGGTGCCGCGCTATGAGGTGACGAAGGAGGGGATCCGCCCGCTGGCGTTTACCGTGAAGCCTGTGCCGCTCTTTTTGGAGGGTCCTGTGCGCTATCTGAAGCTTCCGGCGGACAGGGAGGAAAAGCGCGCGCTGTACGCGCGGGTCAGACAGAGCGGGCTCTATGACAGGAAGCTCTCGATGTACAAGGTCAACGCGCCGTTACAGGACGCCTCCTATGAGCTGGGACGCGCGCGGGCGTTCACGCCGGGCTGGCTGGAGAACGAGTCGATCTGGCTGCACATGGAGTACAAATACCTGCTGGAGCTGCTGCGCAGCGGTCTGTATGAGGAATTTTTTGCGGATTTCCACGCGGCGGCGATCCCGTTCCTGGATCCGCAGATGTACGGGAGGAGCGTGTACGAAAACTCCTCGTTCCTGGCGAGCAGCAGCAACCCGAACGCCGCCTGCCACGGGAAGGGGTTCGTGGCGCGTTTGAGCGGCTCTACGGTCGAGTTCCTCAGCATGTGGAAGCTCATGATGTTCGGAGCGCATGTGTTCCGGGTGCGGGAGGGCGAGCTCGCCTTCGCGCCGGAACCGGCGATCCCGGCGTACCTGATCCCGGAGGACGGCGTGCTCAAGGCAAAGCTTTTGACCGATGTGCAGGTGACTTACCGGTTCGCGGACGTGCGGGATTACATACCGGGCGGTTATACCGTCATGGGCATGACGTTTACTTATCAAAACGGCACGGCGGCAAGCGTGGCGGGCGGCTGCGCGTCCGGCGCGGTCGCGGCGGATCTTCGAAAGGGAAGGATCGCCGGGGTCGAGATCACGGTCAGATAGAGAAGGAGGGAAGGCAATGAAAGTCATTACTACAGACGAGCGGGCGAACCGCTATTGGGAGGAGACCGAGCGTGCGCGCGGGACTGTGGAGGACTGCATGCATGTCGTCAACGTGTACCCCGAGGTCACGGACCAGGAGTTCCGCGGCTTCGGAGGCGCGCTGACAGAGGCGGCGGCGCATGTCTTTGCCCGGATGGGGAAAGGAAACCGGCAGAGGATCCTTGCGGACTGCTATGGGGCGGACGGTCTTCGCTACAGTCTGGGGCGCATCCATATGAACAGCTGCGATTTTGCGCTGGGCAATTACAGCTACGTGCAGGAAGGCGACGCGTCGCTCGCCACGTTCGACATCGCGCATGACCGCGCCGAGATCCTGCCGCTTATCATGGCGGCGGACGGGGAGCGGCGCGACTGGAGCGGGGAGGGGATCCGGCTCCTCGTTTCCCCGTGGTCTCCGCCGGCGTTCATGAAGACGAACGGCGAGATGAACCACGGCGGCAGCTTAAAGGAGGAGTACTATGCGGCGTGGGCGGAGTATTTTGTCAGATTTATCCGCGCCTACCGCGCCGAGGGCACCGATATCCGCTGGCTGACTGTACAGAATGAGCCGATGGCGGCGCAGACCTGGGATTCCTGCATCTACACGTCCGAGCAGGAGGGGTGCTTTGTGCGCGAGTTCCTGGGACCGGCGCTGGAGCGGGAGGGACTCTCGGACATCGGCATCTTTGTGTGGGACCACAACAAGGAGGAGGCGTACCGGCGCTTCCGGGAGATCTGCGCCGACGGGCGGACAGAGAGATATGTGGCGGGAGAGGCTGTGCACTGGTACACGGGCGACCACTTCGAGGCGCTGTCCCTGGTGCGCCGGATGTTCCCGGACAAGGAGATCTTTTTCACAGAGGGCTGCGTGGAGTACTCCCGCTTTGCGGACTCCGGTGAGATCCAGAAGGCGGAGATGTACGCGCACGACATCGTCGGCAACCTGAATGCGGGCGTGAGCGCGTCCCTGGACTGGAACCTTCTGCTGGATGCGGAGGGCGGACCGAACCATGTCGGCAATTTCTGCGCCGCGCCGCTGATGTGCGACCCGGAGCGCGATGTCTACGAGCGCAGGCTTACTTATTACTATATTGGTCAGTTCAGCCGCTATATACAGCCCGGCGCGGTGCGCATCGCGACGACCCGCTACACGGACGCCATCGAGGTGACGGCGTTCCGGAACCCGGACGGGGAGCGCGTTGTGGTGCTCTTAAACCGCGGGGAGCAGGCGCGCGAATACACCCTGCGGGAGAACGGCACGGGGATCACGGGAACGCTTGCGCCGCACTCCATACAGACGGTCTGCTGCGGCGACTAAAAAAATGACACCTTTTTAAAATTCGGCATATTTTTTTCCGAAGGCATCCTTCTTATAATTCAATTATCAACTAACAACAGTAGATGTTGAAGGATAAGGAGGATGTTTTTATGAACTGGAAAAAGGCGGTATCGGTCATGCTCATCGGTGTCATGACCATGACTCTGGGAGCATGTGGGGGAACCTCCGATGCGGGGAGCGGCAATGCGGATGCGGGCAGCAGTGCAGGCAGCGGCGCGGATGCGGGCGCGGCAGGCACGGAGACGGCGGCGAGCGGTGAGAAGCTGGTCGTGTGGACGCTGGCGGACGATCTGGTAGATTTCGGCGACCGCTATCAGGAGCAGACCGGCGTGGAGGTTGAGACGGTGGTCATCGCGCCGGAGGATTATCCGACCAAGGTACAGACCGCGCTGCTGGGCGGCGAGAAGGAGCCGGATATCATCGTGGGCGAGCCGCAGATGCTCGAGGATTTCTACGATGCGGGCTTCTTTGCAAACCTGGACGACTTCGGGGCAAAGGACTACGAGGGACAGATCGTTGACTACGTGTGGGAGGTAGGACAGGATTCCGAGGGCATCCAGAGAGCGATCTCCTATCAGATCACGCCGGCGGGCATCTACTACAGAAGGGATATCGCGAAGGACGTCTTCGGCACGGATGACCCGGACGAGATCGGAAAGCTGTTTGCGGATTACGGCACGATCCTTAAGACCGCGCAGACCTTAAAGGATAAGGGCTACCGCATCTTCTCCTCCGACGCCGAGATGCAGTATTTCTCCGGCGATTCCGCGTGGGTCGTGGACGGAACGCTCAATGTCAGCCAGTCCCGCTATGACTACATGGATCTCTGCATCGCGCTGTATCAGGATGACCTGACGGCTTACGCAAACCAGTGGTCCACCCCGTGGTATCAGGCGATGGCAGGCACTGTGCCGATCCTGACCGAGGAGGTACAGAGCTACGCGGACGATTCCGTCGATGTCTGGGCGGACGAGGCAGCGTTCGCGGAGGCGACGGCAGGCATGGAGACGACAGAGGTGTTCGCGTTCGGGCTTCCGAGCTGGGGCGTGCTGACAATGAGGGATCATGTGGGCGATACCTCCGGTCTGTGGGGCGTGTGCGCAGGTCCGGCATACGGCTTCGGCGGCGGTACATACATCGGCATTTCCTCCTACTCCGAGAGACAGGAGCAGGCGTGGGATTTTGTGAAGTTCTGCACGCTGAACGAGGATACGGCGAACTGGTGGATCGAGTACTCCGAGGGCGATACCGTCTCCTTGATCTCCGCTTTAGAGGCGCACAAGGATGACGCGAACGAGGTGTACGGCGGCGAGAAGCTGTACGCGTTCTGGATGGATCAGGCAAAGGGCATCGACTACTCGAAGGTGACGCGCTACGACAAGGCGATCGGCGATGCGTGGGGCAATGCGATCTCCGCGGTCAAGACCGGACAGTCGACGAAGGAGGAGGCGATCGCAACCTTCTACGATACTGTGGAATCCACCTACGCAGGCGAGATCACAGTCAACAGAGAGTAACGGCAGAAACACATACCCCCGGGCAGAGAGCTCTGACCCGGGGGATCGTAACAGGATTGAATGCAGGGGGGAAAAATCATGGCTAAGACCGCGACTGCGGCAAGGACGTCCAAGATCGAGCGGTATAACCGGATGGGTTATGTGTTCGTGGCGCCGTTTGTCGTCGTATTTCTGATCTTCAATGTCTATCCGGTGCTGCGGACGTTATACCTGAGCTTTACGAATGTGAAGCTGGTCGGGACCAAGGGCTCGATCGTCTGGTTCGACAACTATGTGCGCGTGCTGACGGATAAGTTCTTCTGGAATGCGCTGTTAAATACGGTAAAGATCTGGGGCGTCAACATCGTCCTCCAACTGGGGCTGGCATTCCTTCTGATGATGGTGTTCAGCGACGTCAAATACAAGATGCGCGGGCTGCATATCTTTCGGATCGTGTACTACCTTCCGAACCTGATCGCGGCGACCTCCGTGGCGTTTCTGTTCGCTACGCTGCTGGACTGGCGCTACGGCACGTTCAACCAGATCATCTACAATATCTATCATCTGTTCGGAAAGAGCTATACGCCGGTCAACTGGATCGGGGATCCGGCGACCGCGGGCGTGACGGTCGCGGTCATCCAGTCCTGGATGTGGTTCGGCAACTCGTTCATCATGCTGATGGCGGGCGTGCAGGGGATCTCCCGGGACTATTTTGAGGCGGCGGCGATCGACGGAGCCGGGAGATGGACTGTGTTCGGGAAGATCACGCTGCCCCTGATACGGCCGATCCTGCTGTATGTGGCGATCACCTCCCTGATCGGAGGACTGCAGATGTTCGACCTGCCGTTCCTTATGATCAACAAGACGAACAGCGCCTACAATTCCGTGCAGACGGTCGTCATGTACCTCTACAAATTCGGATTCGAGACAGGAACGACGCAGACGGGCTATGCATCCGCAGTGGCATATGTCATTTTCCTGATCATCCTGACCGTCTCGGTCGTGCAGCTGAAGGTGTTTAACAGGAAGGAGGATTGAGAGCGATGAATACAGTCGGATATAAGATCAAAAAAGGCATCCTCTACGTTCTCCTGATCCTGCTCGGCGCCGTGTGTATGCTGCCGTTTCTGCTGATGATCGTCAACGCGACCAGAAGCGGGTCGGAGATCGTGAGCTCGTTCACGCTGATCCCGGGGAGCCATCTGAAGGAGAACTGGGAGACCGTGTTCGACTATTTCAACCTGTTCCGGGGCATGTGGAACAGCTTAAAGGTCGGCGTCCCGGCGACGCTGCTCACGGCGTATTTTTCCGCGATGACGGCATACGGGCTTGCGATGTACCGGTTTAAGGGCAACAAGGTGGTGTTCGGGACGATCCTGGTGTTCATGATGATCCCGGGGCAGCTCAGCCTGATCGGATTTTACAATCTTTGTACGACGCTGCATCTGGTGAACTCGTACGTACCGCTCATTCTTCCTGCGATCGCGGCTCCGGGCACAGTGTTCTTCCTCCGGCAGTATGTGCTGGCATCCCTGCCGCCGTCCCTCATTGAGGCGGCGCGCATCGACGGCGCGGGCGAGCTGTATTCGTTCCACAGGATCGTGCTCCCGATCATGTCGCCGGGCATCGCGACGATGGCGATCATGGCGTTCATCGGCAACTGGAACAACTATCTGCTTCCGATGATCATACTGAACAAGAACGACAAATTCACCCTCCCGGTCATGATGGCGTCCCTGCGCGCGTCGACGGACATCAATGCGAACCAGGGCGCGATCTATCTGGCGGTCGCGATCTCCATCATCCCGATCCTGCTGGTGTTTGCGTTCTTCTCGAAGTATATCATCAGCAGCATCTCGGCGGGCGCCGTGAAGGAATAAGAAAACAAAAAGAGACGGAAGGATCCGCCGGCAGGACAGACTGCCGGCGGATTTTTTGCGGGGAAAATGCGGGGAAGGCATCATACCTTTTTGGTGGACAACGGGCGGCGATTCGTGCTACAATCAAAGAATGGGGAAAAAGAAAGGAACGTGATTATAGAAGGCTGGGTCCTGGTAGTTGACGACGATACGTCGAATCTGACAATGGCAAACCGCATACTGAGCAGCGAGGGGCTGCGGGTAAGCTGCATGAAATCCGGGGAGGCGGCGATCCGCTTCCTTTAGACGAACCGTCCGGAGCTGATCCTTTTGGATGTGAACATGCCGGATATGGACGGGTTCCAGACGATCCGGGAGATCCGGAAGAATGAGTCTCTGGCGTCGCTCCCTGTGATCTTTCTGACGGCGGACGACAACCAGGACACGGAGACGAGAGGGCTTCAGGAGGGGGCGATGGATTTCATCCGCAAGCCGTTCGTGCCGGAGGTGCTCCTGCTGCGCATC
>CANRBT010000111.1 GCA_947628935.1 uncultured Roseburia sp.
GCGCCTCATACACATTAATAAAGGAGAGTACCTGCCGTACTCTCCTTTATTATATGGACAAATCTTCGTTTCAAACCTTCCGTCACGATTTCTTTTTGCTTTTTGCGAGCTCCTTCATCTCCCTTGCGCTCTTTCTCACAGTCTCCGTGATCTCCACGCCGCCGAGCATGCGCGCCAGTTCCTCCGCGCTCTCCTCCCCGGACAGCCTGCGGATCGTGGACGCCGTGGTCTGATTCTGCACGGATTTTTCAATGAGGTAATGCGCGTCCGCCATCGCCGCGATCTGCGGAAGGTGCGTGATACAGATGATCTGGTGGTTCCTGCCCAGCACATTCATCTTTTCCGACACCATCTGCGCCGTTCTGCCGCTGATCCCGCTGTCGATCTCGTCAAAGATCAGGCTCTCCACAGCGTCCTCATCCGCAAGCACGGTCTTGACCGCCAGCATGATACGCGAAAGCTCTCCGCCCGACGCGACCTTTCCCAGCGGTTTTAACGGCTCTCCCGGATTGGTCGAGATCAGAAATTCCGCATCGTCGAATCCGTTTGCCGTATAGTCCGCCGTCCGTGCAAACTGCATGGTAAAACGCACATCCAGGAAATTCAGATCCTGCAGCGCCTCCGTCACGACGTCCGTCAGGCGCTCCGCGTGCTCCTGCCGGATCTCAGACACCTGAAGCGACAGCTTTTCCAGCCGCGCCTCGGTCTTCTTTTTCCGCTCCCTGATATCCTCCACATAGCTGTCGTGATCCTTTAACTTCAGCAGCCGCTCCTGTTTTGCTGCCAGCGCCGCGAGCGTCTCCGGGATGGAACCGCCGTATTTCGCCTTCAGCCGGTTCACCTCGTCCAGCCGCTTTTCCACCTCGAAAAACGTCTCGTCGTCAAATTCCAGACCTCCGAGATAATCCGAAAGCTCACGGTTAAAGTCGTTGAGCAGATTGTCGATCTCCATAAGCTCCTGCGAAAGCTCCTCGATCCTTTTGTCGTAGGAAGCGACGCCCGTAAGCTCCCGCAGCGCGCGTCCGGTCAGCTCCGAAGCGCTCTCCCCGGGACCTCCTGTGTTCTGGTGCGCATTTCCCGCAGCTTCCGCGATCCGCTTGCCGTTGGAAAATCTGCGGAACTCCGCCTCCAGCTCCTCATCCTCACCCTCCCGCAGCGCCGCAGACGTGATCTCATGGATCTCATATTCCAAAAAAGAGATCTCCCGTAAGCGTTCCTCGACATCCATATCCGCCGCAGAGAGCTCCTCCGCGATCCGGCGGTATTCCCGGTAGGTCTCCGCCAGCTGCCGCTTTGGCTCTGCCAGCTGCTCCGCGGCGTATTCGTCCAGGATCTCCAAATGCTTCTTCTTTGAGAGCAGCGACTGGTGCTCATGCTGCCCGTGGATATCGATCAGTACCGAAGCGATCTCCCGCACCCGCGACGCCGGCAGGCTTTCCGCGTTGACCTTCGCCGTCCCGCGTCCGCCTACGATCCTGCGGCTGAAGATCACCTCGTCCTCCTCGGGATAGACGGAAAGCTCCGCGAGCTGCGCGCGCGTCCGCTCGTCCGTCACGCGGAACACAAGCTCCACCAGCGCCGGAAGCAGCTCCCCTGTGTCCGCGTCCTCCCGGAGCATTTCCTTTTGTATCTTCTCTCCAAGCGCCAGATTGATCGAACCGATGAGGATGGATTTTCCCGCCCCGGTCTCGCCCGAGAGGATGTTCAGCCCCTCCGAGAATTCTACCTCGGCCTCATCCATCAGCGCCAGATTTTTCACATGCAGACTCTGTAACATGCAAACTCCCTTCTATCGTTTTTCCGTGGCTCCTCACATCGGGAGGATCCCGCGCAGACGGTTCATCAGCGCATGCGTGTCCTCCACACTGCGAATCGCGCACATGACGGTATCATCCCCCGCGATGCTGCCGACGATCTCATGCAGATGCATCGCGTCCAGCGCAGCCGCCACAGCCATCGCCATGCCGGACACGGTCTTGATCACCAGGATATTCTGCGCCATGTCCATCGACACGAATCCGTCCCGGAACACGCGCTCATATTTTTTTGTCAGATCCTCCGCAGTCCCCGACAATGCCGTGTATTTCTGGCGTCCGTTGCTCATGGCGACCTTGGTCAGCTTCAGCTCCCGAATGTCGCGGGATATGGTAGCCTGCGTCACCTGGTAGCCCTCGCGCTCGAGACGATCGGACAGCTCCTCCTGCGTCTCTATATCATTGTTCTGTATCAGCTCCAACAGCTTTGCCTGCCTCTTCGCCTTCATCCTGCTCTCTTCCCTCCATCAGGTATACGCCTGCATCTTTTTCCGCAAAAGCTCCAGAAAGCTCTGGTGGCTGATCTTACAGATGCGCGCTGTCGCCGTCGCTCTTTTGATCCGGAAACGGTCGCCGACGGAAAGCAGCGCGACCCGATCCCCGTCAAAGCTGACCTCCACAGCCTCGTCGCCCTGGGAACGCCTTCTGCCGATCTCAATGACGATCTCATCCTCCGCCCCCACCACAATGCTGCGCGAGCTGATATTGTGCGCGTTGATCGGCGTGATCAAGATCATCTGCGCCTTCGGGTCCACGATCGGTCCCCCCGCGGAGAGGCTGTAGCCGGTCGAGCCGGTCGGCGTCGAGAGGATGATCCCGTCCGCCCGGAACGTGTGCAGGTACTCCCCGTTGACGTACACGATCAGGCTGACGACCGCCATCGGTCCCGTGCGGTGGAGCACGATATCGTTGAACGCGATGCCCGTGATCTCTCTGCCGTCCCGCTCCCCGCTCCCGGAGAGCATCATGCGCTCCTCGATCACGCAGTCGCCCGCCATCAGCTTATCGATCGCGGGAAACACGCTGTTCGGCTCCAGCTCGCACAGATAGCCGACCGTCCCGAGATTGATGCCGATGAGCGGCAGTCCGCTCCCCACAAGCCTTGCCGCCGCGCGGATCAGCGTCCCGTCGCCGCCCAGGACGAGCACGCAGTCCGTCCCCTCCGCGATCTCCGAGAGCTCGGGCGCCGCGCCGGCGAGATCCTCCCCCTCGTTGAAAAAGCAGTCGCAGACGCCGCCCTTTTCCCCGATGTATTCCCGCAGCGCCTCCGTCATCCATTTTCCTTCATCTTTATAAATATTGGTAATGATCAAAAAATGTCTCATATGCTATTTCTGTCTGTCTAACGCTCCATGGGCGGCTTCCACCACCGCGTGGATATCGACCGGCTCCTCTCCTTCCAGGCGGGTTGTTTTCCGGATATGGACCAGATATTCGATATTCCCCTCCGGTCCCTTGATAGGGGAAAAATCCAAATGTCTCACAGCAAGCTCCTGGTCTCTGGCAAATGCGATGATCTTCGCTATGACCTCCTCATGCACGGCAGGGTCGCGGACCACGCCCTTTTTCCCGACCTTCTCCCGTCCCGCCTCAAACTGCGGCTTGATCAGGCAGACCATCTCTCCCCCATCCGCCAATAGCGCCCGCGCCGGACCCAATACCTTGGTGAGCGAGATGAAGGAGACATCCGCCGATGCAAAATCCAACACGTCCGCAATGTCCTCCGGCGTCACGTAGCGGATATTCGTCTTTTCCATACAGATCACCCGCTCATCCTGCCGCAGCTTCCAGGCAAGCTGTCCGTAGCCCACGTCGACCGCATACACCTTTGACGCGCCGTTCTGAAGCATGCAGTCCGTAAATCCTCCGGTCGACGCGCCGATATCCATGCAGATCCTCCCGTTCAGATCGATGCCGAACTGCGTCATCGCCTTCTCGAGCTTCAATCCGCCGCGACTGACATATCGCAAGGTATTCCCTCTCACCTCGATCGCGGCATCGACGTCGATGGAGGCTCCCGCCTTGTCCTCCCGGACATTTCCGACGAAAACGTTCCCCTCCATGATCATTGCCTTTGCCTTTTCCCGCGAGGGCGCAAGCCCCCGTGCGACCAGCAGCACATCCAACCGCTCCTTCAAGCTCTATCATCCTCCCTGTTCCTTTTTGCGTCGTCGTACGCAGCGACCGTCCGTTCCAGCACGGTCCTGGCGTCAATGCCGACCTCATGCCGCAGGATATCCACATTGCCGTGCTCCACATACTCATCCGCAATGGCGATGGTGAGCACATGTACCGGAATGTCATGCTCCTGGCAGAAGCGCTGCACATGCTCCCCGAACCCGCCGTTCACCACATTCTCCTCCATGGTCACGAGCAGGCTGTGCTCTTCGGCGATCGCGGTCAAAAGCTCCTCATCCAGCGGCTTTGCAAACCTGGCATTGATGAGGCTGCACGCATAGCCCCGCTCCCGCAGCGCCGCATGCACCTCCTCGGCCGTGCGCACCATGGAGCCGAGTGCGAGCAGCGCGATCTGCGATTCGCGATAGATCCACTCCGCCTTGCCGTATACGATCGGGGCGCGGTACTCCTTCAGCCCGGTATACGCCTCGCCCCGCGGGTAGCGGATCGCGATCGGGGATGGGAACGACACAGCATATTTGATCATATCGGACAGCTCCCATTTGTTCTTCGGCGCCAGGATCGTCATATTGGGGATCGTCGACAAAAAGGAGATGTCAAAGATCCCCTGATGCGTCTCGCCGTCGCTCCCGACCAGTCCGGCGCGGTCGATGGCGAACACAACCGGAAGGTTCTGAATGCAGACGTCGTGCAGGATCTGGTCGTACGCCCGCTGCAGGAACGAGGAGTACACGGCAAAGATCGGCTTTAGCCCCGCCGCGGCAAGCCCCGCCGCAAAAGTGACCGCGTGCTCCTCCGCGATGCCCACGTCAAAGAACCTGTCCGGGAACATATTGTGAAAACGCTTGAGCCCCGTTCCGTCCATCATCGCCGCCGTAATCGCCACGACGCGCTCGTCGCGGTCCCCGAGCTTGCGCATGACCGTGGAAAAAATATCCGTGTAGCTGACCTTTGGCTGCTGCTTGGGAAGCCCCGTCTCGATATCGAACGGCACGATCCCATGGAACCGCGCCGGATGCCGCTCCGCAGGCGGATATCCCGCCCCCTTGTGCGTCACCACATGCACGATCACAGGACCGTCGATCTTCGCAGCCTCGCGCAGCAGTCTCGTGATGCCGCGGATATCTCCGCCGTCCACAGGTCCGAGATAGATCACTCCCATCTCCTCAAACAGCATGCCCGGCACGAACAGATGCTTGATACCGCTCTTTGTCCTGCGGATCCGCTCGACAGCCCGGTCTCCGTATACCGGAATTTTTCTTAAGGTATTCATTACCCCGAGCTTCAGATCCAGATAGGCGTCCGCCGTACGAAATTCGCCCAGGTAGGCGGAGAGACCGCCCACATTCTCAGAGATGGACATGTTGTTGTCGTTCAGTACAATGATAAAATTGGATTTCAGCTGCGCCGCATTGTTGAGCGCCTCGAACGCCATACCGCCGGTCAACGCCCCGTCCCCGATGACGGAAACCACCCGGTAGGTATCTCCCGTGATCTCCCGCGCGTGCGCATAGCCGAGTCCCGCAGAGATCGAGGTCGAGCTGTGTCCCGTATCAAAGCTGTCGCACGCGCTCTCCTTCCGCTTGGGGAACCCGCTCATGCCCCCGTACTTCCGCAGCTCCGCAAATCCCTCCCGCCTTCCGGTCAGAAGCTTGTGCGTGTACGCCTGATGTCCGACGTCCCAGATCAGCTTATCCTGGGGAAAATTGAGGAACAGATGCAGCGCCATCGTCAGCTCGACCACGCCCAGATTGGAGGCGAGATGTCCGCCGGTCTCCGAGATCTGTTCGATCAGAAACTGCCGGATCTCCTCCGCGAGTACCGGAAGCTCCTCCTCGCTCAGCTGCTTGATGTCGTTTTCCTTCTGAATCCGCTCCAATACCATATCCCATTACCTCTGTCCCGTTATTTTTCCCTGGAGATCAAATAGCGCAAAAGCTCCACAAGAAACTCATTTTTGACAGTCAGAGAATTCATCTGCGCAATGGCATGCTCCGTGAGCGCCGCCACATCCTCTTTTGCCTTCTCGATTCCCTCAAAAGATACATATGTGCTCTTCTGATTTTTCTCATCGCTTCCGATCGGTTTCCCCAGCACCTCCGGCGTGCCCGTGACATCCAGAATGTCGTCCTGGATCTGGAACGCCAGCCCCACGGCGCCCGCCGCCTCCCGGACCGTGCGGCACTCCTGCTCGGAAGCTCCCGCGAGCAGCGCCCCGATGAGCATGGCTCCCTCCAGCAGCGCGCCCGTCTTGAGCCGGTAGATAAAATCCAGCTTCTCCCGTGTCATGTCCGCGCAGCCCTCGGACTCCACATCCACCACCTGACCTCCGACCATCCCATAGACGCCGGACTTTTTGGCAAGCACCAGAAGCGCCTGTCCTACCCTTGGGTGATCCGGCCATCGCTCAAACGCTCCCGCTGCCGTCTCATAGGCATAATTGAGCAGCGCGTCTCCCGCAAGGATCCCCATCGCCTCACCGTACACGGCGTGCGTCGTCTTCTTGCCTCTGCGATACTCGTCATTGTCCATCGCGGGGAGATCGTCGTGCACGAGCGAGTACGTGTGGATGAACTCGATCGCCGCCATGAACGGCTCAACGACCCCTTCCCTTCCCCCAAACATCCGATACGTCTCCTGCATCAGCATGGGGCGCAGACGCTTTCCTCCCGCCGTCACACTGTAATGCATCGCGGAAAGGACCGTTCGCTGAAGCCCCTCCTCCGGGGGCAGGTAGGCGCTTAGCAGCGCATCGATCTCTTCCGCGCGCACCCGGATCTCTCTTTCGATGTCCATGCTCAAAACTCCTCCAGACTGCCTTCGGCGTTTAAGACCTGCATTTTTTTCTCCATCTCGTCCAGCAGCTTCGCGCAGGCGCCAAGCTGTTCCACTCCCTTCTGGTAAAGCCCGAAGGACTCGTCGAGCGTCACCTCCGGCTGCTCCATTCTCTCAATGATCTCCTCGATCCGTGCAAACGTCTCCTCGATGGACGGCGTCTGCTCCTCTGTCCTGTCACCCACTGTGCACCTCCGTTACCACTGCCTGTAAGGCACCCTTGAACAATCGGATATCCAGGATATCCTGCTCCTTCACCTGTGCGGCATCCCGCACTGCATGTCCGGCAGCGTCCGCCACATAGGAATATCCCTGCGAGAGCTTGCGCACAGGCGACATGCCCTCCAGCCTCCCGGAGAGCAGCTCCAGACGGTGCCGTTTCTCCCCGAACGTCCCGGTCATCTGTGCATCCAGCCTGCCGCGCAGCTCCTCCGCGTACCTGCGGTTCTCCCGCAGCTTATAGGAAGGGCTCAGATATCCCAGCTTTGTCTGCAGATGCAAAAGCCGCTGCCTTGCCGCGATGATCCTCTGCTCCAGGAGCCGTTCCATGTCCGCCTGCGCCTTGCCAAGCCGCTCCTCGACGATCCGGTACTCGAACACGGCGAGCTCTGCGGCTGCCGA
>CANRBT010000112.1 GCA_947628935.1 uncultured Roseburia sp.
CCCGCTACACTTCAAATTCATGATCGAGCGTATGCGAATGCTGATAGAACGCATCGGGGGTATCTCCGAAGATCCCCGGCAGACTCCCCCGGGGCGACGTCCTCCTGCCGGTTCTCTCCCGGCAGGATATCGCACAGCGCGGGAAGCAGGCTGCTGTCCGGGTACCACGGAACGGCATCCCACACGGCGATCACGGAATAAAAGGCGCAGGGACGCGGAACGGAGGCGCAGATGCCCTCCAGCACCTCACCCCTCAACTGTCCCTTTTCAATTTGTCCAGCAGCTCCCGAAAGCCGGCGCATAGATCGTTCCGCTCGTTATACCACACGCTATTATAGGAACTCCCGCCAGAGAAGTCAACCCTCCACGATCTCGATCGGGTTCTTCGTCACATTTTTATCGCGGTCGATCAAAAACGCGTTCAATACCGGCTTGTCACGGTCCATCAGCGACAGAATGAGATAATTCGCCGAGGAATCGTAGGCGAGACGCTTATCCTCCTCCGACGGACGGGACGGCGATGCGGGGTGCGAGTGGAAATTGCCCAGCATTTCAAGCCGCTTGGTCCGCGCATCCTTGACCGCGGCAAGCTGCTCCCGCGGATCCATCGAAAAGTGTTCGCTGCTCTCGTCGATGTTCGTCAGGAGATAGACCTCCCTGACATAAGCCGTGTCGCCGTTCACAGTGCCGGCGATCAGCCCGCACGCCTCATTCGGCAGCCCGCGGACCGCATGCTCCAGCATCCTTTCGTAATCCTTCTTATTGATGTACAACATGTTTCATACTCCCTTTGTTCTGCAGAGCTTAGATACCGTCGCACTCCGCCTGTTCATAATCGATCAGCTCTGTGATGGTCGGATGTTCTCCGCACACAGCGCAGTTCACAACCTTTTTCGGAAGCTTCACGGTATAAAACTCCATTTTCAGAGCGTCGAAGGTCAGAAGCTTTCCGACCAGGAGGTCGCCGACCCCCAAAATGTACTTGATCGCCTCCATCGCCTGAAGGCTTCCGATCACGCCTCCCATCGCACCGATGACGCCCGCCTGCTTGCAGGTAGGGACCGCGTCCTTCGGCGGCGGGTTCTTGAACACGCACCGGTAGCATGGTCCCTCGCCCGGAACGTAGGTCATCAACTGTCCCTTGAAGCGGATGATGCCTGCGTGGGAAAACGGCTTCTTTGCCATCACGCACGCGTCGTTGATCAGGAACTTTGCCGGAAAATTATCCGTCCCGTCGATGATGAAGTCATAATCCGCGATCAGCTCCATAATGTTCTCCGACGTCACGAACTGCCGATAGGTCCTGACCGTCACATCCGGATTGATCGCCTCCATCGTCTCCCGCGCCGATGTTACCTTTGCCTTTCCCACATCGTTCGTCGTGTGGATGACCTGTCTCTGCAGGTTCGACAGATCGACCTCATCCGCGTCGACGATCCCGATCGTTCCCACGCCGGCGGCGGCAAGATACAGCGCGGCAGGCGCGCCGAGCCCGCCCGCGCCGATGATCAAAACCTTGGCGTTCAAAAGCTTTTTCTGCCCTTTCGCGCCGACCTCCTTTAGGATGATATGCCGGGAATAACGCTCCAGCTGCTCATTGGTAAACGCCATCTATCTTCCACCTCCCATGAAGTACAAAAATTCTACCACGTCGCCCTCCTTCAGCTTCGTGGTCGCAAAGTCGTCCCTCTGTAAGAACTCCTCGTTGACCGTCACGGTCACATACTGCGCATTCTCGATATCCTCCTGCGCGATCAGCGCCTCCACAGTGATCGCATCCGCTACCTCTTTCTGCTTTCCCGCTACTGTAATCTGCATCTTTTTCTCTCCCTTTCCTTTTTTATAATAGTTTTTGCACAAGCGTGCGTAACTCTTCCTTATTTTGGAAGCCCTGCGTCCGACACACCTCATCGCCTCCCGCAAACCCTATCAGGGTCGGCGTCGCCAGCACGTCGTATCGCTCCGCAAGCTCCCCGTCAAAATTGACGTTGACCTTGACGACCCGAAGCTGCCCCTCATGCTCCTCCTCCAGCTCGCCCAAAAGCGGCGACATCTGCTTGCACGGGATGCAGGAGTCCGAGTAGAAATCCACCAGTACCGGTTTCTCTGACTGCAATACCTCCGCCGAAAAGCTGTCCCTGTTGACTCTCGCTGCCATCGTCAAAAACCTCCTCTCCTTCCGTCTATGCCTCCACCTTTTTTACGAGCAGATCGTAGGTGCCATCCCCGTTGTCGATCAGCTTCAGGATCTGGTGTCCCTCCTCCTTAAAGCTGCGCGGCACGTTCTGTACCGGCTCCCCGTCGTTCAGATGCACCGACAGGATCTGTCCGTCGTCCAGCTCCTCGATCGCGCATTTCGCCTTCACAAAGGTGATCGGGCACACCACATCCGTGATGTCCACAGTGTCGTCAATCTGATATTCCGCCATTGTATGCTTCCTCCATCTTCTCTTTGAATGTTTCCAGACCGACACGGTCCAGGGTGAACTTAAACCGCTCGCCGGGTTTTGCATGGTCCGCGAAGAACTGGATCGCGGCATCCGTCACACGGTAAAGCTGCTCCTTCGACCGGATCAGCGGCAGGATGGCGTCCCCTTTATGGATCGTGTTTCCGAAAAGCCCGCCGAAGGACACCAGATAAGCGTTCTCGCCCTCCCATGCGTCGGTAGGGCAGGATTTTGCGCAGCGCCCGCAGTAATTGCACCTGCGCTCATCCAGGACGATCTTCCCGTCCGCCATGGAGATCGCCCCCTCGCGGCATGCCTTCTCGCAGACGCCGCAGGAGATACATTTGTCCTCCACCCACTTCACATCCAGCGCGCCCTTGATGCCAAGATCGTTCTCCTCCGCCTTCAGGCAGTTGTTCTGGCACCCGGTCACGCCGAACTTGAACTTGTGCGGCAGATCCCTGCCAAAGTAGCGGGCATCCAGCTCCTGTGCGATATCCTGCGTGTCGATGTTGCCGCTGGGACAGACGGCGCTGCCCTGGCACGCCGTGACCGTGCGGACCCTCGGACCGCAGACCCCCGGCTTCACGCCGCCCTTTGCGAGCTCCCGCCGCACCTCCTCGATGTCCTCGAAACGGATGAACGGGATCTCAACGCCCTGCCGCGAGGTCAGATGCACGTAGCCTCTCCCGTATTTTTCCGCGACCTCGGAAATCTTTTTCACATTCTCCGCCGTCAGCTGTCCGCCGACGACCTGCAGGCGCAGGGAAAAATATCCCTTCTGCTTCTGACGCATAAAACCGCCTTTTTTAAGCGCCGCAAAATCCACCTCTGCCATAGGTACTCTCCTTTCCTCTCAAAGCCTGTTCAAAATCCAGGATCAGATCCTCAATGTCCTCGATCCCGACGCTGATGCGGATCGTATCGGGATATACGCCTGCCCTGCGCGCATCCTCCTCCGATTCGTGACAGAAGATCGTCGACTCCGGGTGCAGCACAAGCGTCTTGCTGTCGCCGATGTTCGACACCTTGAGCGCGTACCGGAGCCGATCGATGACGCCGAACGCCCGCTCCCTGCTTCCGGTTCGGATCGTCACCATCGCGCCGTATCTTCCGCCGAACTGCTTTTGGGCGAGCGCGTGTCCCGGAGCGCTCTCAAGTCCCGGATAGGACACGGCGTCCACAAGCCCCGATGTCTCAAACCAACCCGCGAGCGCCATCGCGTTGTCGCAGGCGCGCTCCATGCGCAGCCCGAGCGTCTCTAACCCGATGCTGTTCAAGTATGCGTTGAACGGCGAGAGACAGGCTCCCGTGTCGCGGAACAGGGCGTTCCTAAGCTTCGCCGTGTACGCCATCGGTCCAAACCTCCGATAGGGCGCCAGATCCGGATATCGCGCCTCCTCCCACGAAAACC
Source organism: uncultured Roseburia sp. (assembly GCA_947628935.1). Taxonomy (GTDB): domain Bacteria; phylum Bacillota; class Clostridia; order Lachnospirales; family Lachnospiraceae; genus Roseburia. The sequence goes on from CANRBT010000112.1 coordinate 3,862, forward strand.
GCCCGCTGTCTGCGATCAGCCCGCTGATGGAATTTCCGCTTCCGTTGATGTATTTGGAGGTCGATTCGACGACGATATCCGCTCCGAGCTCCAGCGGGCGACAAAGGTACGGCGTCGCCACAGTGTTGTCAACGATGAGCGGAAGCCCTCTCCCATGCACATACGCCGCCACAGCCGGAATGTCCAGCACGTTCAGCTTCGGGTTTCCGATCGTCTCCGCAAAGACCACCCTCGTCTTCTCCGTCACAGCCTCCGCCAGCGCCTCCGGCGTTACCTCCGTGACGTATCTCGTCGTGATGCCGTAGCTTTCCAGGTCCCGGAACAGATCGATCGTTCCCCCGTAGATGGAAGCGCTCGCTATGACCTCGTCGCCGGAACGCACCAGGTTCATCACGGCGTTGAACACAGCCGCCATGCCCGACGCCGTCGCCACAGCCGCCACGCCGTGTTCCAGCTCCGCCATGCGCTGTTCGAACGACGCGACCGTCGGATTGTTGATGCGCGTGTAGGAAAATCCCGGCGCCGTATTGTGGAAGATCTGCGCCAGCTTTTCCGCCGATCCGTGTTCAAATGCGCTCGACTGGTAGATCGGCGTCATCGTCGCCCCCGTCGCCGCATCGCTCCTGTTGCCCCCGTGGAGCAGGGCAGTGTTAAATCTCATCCTCTCAGACATTGCACTCTCCTTCCCGCAGCCTGTTCCCGCCACCTCAGATCTCCCAGTAATTGCTGTGGAAGCGCACCTCCCGATAGGTTCCAAACTTTGTCCAGCGGCTCCAGAACGCTGCGTCCTCCTGCCCCGATCGGTAGGCGTCCAAAAACTCCTGCCATTCCTTCCGGGAGTTCACCTGCACGGCGAAGCCCCGTCCGTTGACGACCGGGACGCCGCTGTAGCGATACTGCGAAAGCGGAAGGATCTCCTCGATGACCGCTTCCCTCACCTTGACGGCGACGCCGTCGCGAAGGATCACGATGTCAAAATACTCCGGATAGGAATAGCTCATACCCTTGACCGGGATCGCATCTCCCACCGTGTAGGTCCGATGCTCCGGCATGTGCTTCGACACGGAAAGCCGGTCGGTATTATAGTAGAACTCCTCAAAGATATCGCCGCGCGCCTCCAGCTCCCCATAGACAAAGACCGGTTCCTGCTCCTCGTCCTTTTCAGAGAAGCGCTCCACGACGCCGCACGCCGAGGTCATATTCGTCACGCGGTCAATGAGGATCAGCTCCCCGAGCGTCTTGTGCCCGTTGAACCGGTCGATCACGATCCTGTCGTCCAGCAGCACCGTACAGCGGGCGATCTCGTTCTTCTTGAGCTCCTTCGCCTCCCGCTGCTCCCCCGTATTGACGTCGATGCGGTAAGCAATGTCCGTCACAGTGCCCGGGATCAGCTTTGTGCCAAGCTTGACAAGATAGTCGCCGCCCGCCGCGAGCGGCACATCGTCCATCCACAACAGCGTCGTCTCGAACCTTCCCGCCGTCGCAAGCGAGGTCCCTCTGGCGAGCACACAGCCTCTTGACACATCCACCTCGCGGTCGAGCCGGATCGTCACGGGAAGTCCCCTGCCGGCGCGCTCCGCCTCCCGGTCTGCAGCCAAAATGCTCTTGACGCGCGCTGTCTCATGACCCGGCAGGACCGTGATCTCCTCCCCCACCGCGATCTCCCCGGACTCGATCTGTCCCTGAAATCCACGGAAGGTGTGGTCCGGGCGGCACACGCGCTGCACAGGCATATAAAATCCCTCCTCCGCCGCCTTCTCGGTCACATCGACCTGCTCCAGATAAGAAAGGATCGTCTCCCCGTCATACCACGGCATCCGGTCCGATTTTACCGTGACATTGTCTCCCTCGGTCGCGGACACGGGAATGATCTTGACGCTTTCCAGGGACAACTCCCCTGCAAGCCTGCCGATCTCCTCCGCGATCGCATCGAACCTCCCCTTGTCATAGCCGGTCAGATCCATCTTGTTGACCGCGAACACAAAATAGCGGATGCCCATGAGCGCACAGATGCGCGCATGCCGTCTGGTCTGCACAAGCACGCCCTGGGACGCGTCCACCAGGATGACCGCGAGCTCCGCAAACGAGGCTCCGACCGCCATGTTTCTGGTGTACTCCTCATGCCCCGGCGTATCGGCAACGATAAAGCTTCTGCGCTCCGTCGTAAAATACCGGTACGCCACGTCGATCGTGATGCCCTGCTCGCGCTCCGCCATCAGACCGTCCAGCAGGAGCGAATAGTCGATGGCGCCCCCTCGGCTCCCGACGCGGCTGTCCAGCTCAAGCGCCTTCTCCTGATCCGCGTAGAGCAGCTTCGCGTCGTACAGAATATGACCGATCAGCGTGGACTTCCCGTCGTCCACACTTCCGCAGGTGATAAATTTCAGTAATCCGTTCATTCTTATCCTCCCTTTGCCGTGCCGCTCCCTTTAGAAATATCCCTCCCGCTTTCTCCGCTCCATGCTGCCCGCCGCCTCGTTGTCGATGACACGGCTCGTGCGCTCGGAGGAGACGGCGCTCAGGGTTTCCTCGATGATCTCGTCAAGCGTCGTCGCCTCAGACTCCATGCCGCCGGTCAGCGGGTAGCAGCCGAGCGTGCGGAAACGCACCATCTTATGTTCTACGGTCTCGCCCTCGCGGAACTGAAAGCGGTCGTCATCCACCATGATCAGGTTTCCGTCCCGGCGAACGACCGGTCTTACCGCCGCAAAGTACAACGGCACGATGTCGATCTGTTCGCGTTTGATGTACTGCCAGACGTCCTTTTCCGTCCAGTTCGAGATGGGGAACACCCGGATGCTCTCGCCCTTATGGATCCTTGTGTTATAGAGCTTCCACATCTCCGGGCGCTGGTTCTTCGGATCCCACGCCTGCGCCTCGTTGCGGAAGGAAAAGATCCGCTCCTTCGCGCGGGATTTCTCCTCGTCGCGCCTTCCCCCGCCGAACGCCGCCGTGAAGCCGTATTGTTTCAGCGCCTGCTTGAGCGCCTGCGTCTTCATGATATCCGTGTACGCCGCCCCGTGCTCAAACGGATTGATGCCCTGCGCGACCCCCTCCTGATTGGTATACACCAGCATCTCAATGCCGTTCTCCTTCGCGATCCGGTCCCGAAACTCGATCATCTCCCGGAATTTCCAGGTCGTGTCAATATGCAGAAACGGGAACGGCGGCTTCTCCGGGTAAAACGCCTTCATCGCCAGGTGCATCATCACGGAGCTGTCCTTTCCAATGGAATACAGCATGACGGGCTTTTCGCATTCCGCCGCCACCTCGCGGATGATATAGATCGCTTCCGCCTCAAGCTCATCCAGATGGGATAATCCACTCATTGTCTTTCTCCTTCCCTTCCTAGTAC
>CANRBT010000113.1 GCA_947628935.1 uncultured Roseburia sp.
GATGCGGCGGAGGCAGGCGTGCTGCTCATGGTCTGCGCGCAGAGACGGCTTCTGTTGAGAGAACGGTAAAAGGAGAGAGAGCGATGGAGATAAATCTGATCATGAAGTCCGCGCGCAGCGCTGTGCTGGAGCTGGCGGACGGGGGCATTTACCGCACGGTCGAGACCTACGGGGTCTTTGTCAACGGAGCGCATGTGACGGACGCGAAGACCGTCATCGTCTCCCTGTTTGACCTAAAGCCGATGACGGACTATGAGGTGACGGTCGAGCGCGCTTCCGGGGAGCGGGCGGGAGAATTGCGTTTCCGGACGGACGAGGAGTTCGTGACGCTGGATGTGCGCGCGTTCGGCGCGAAGGGCGACGGCGTGCAGGACGACACGAAGTTCATCCAGGCGGCGATCCTCGCCTGCCCGCCGAAGAGCCGTGTGCTCGTACCGCGCGGCGTGTATCGCATCACGAGCCTGTTTTTAAAGAGCGACCTCGCGCTGGAGCTCGCCGAGGGCGCGGAGCTTCGCGCGGACACGCAGCGCGAGGCGTACCCGAAATTTCCGGCGCTCATCCAGAGCTACGACGAGACGGACGAGTACCATCTCGGGACCTGGGAGGGGAACCCGCTGCCGATGTACGCCGGCATCATCACGGGGATCGGGGTGAAGAACGTGCTCATTTACGGGAAGGGGACGATCAACGGCAACGCGTCCAGGGAGAACTGGTGGCACGATCCGAAGGTGATGAGGGGGGCGTTCCGCCCGCGGCTGTTTTTCCTCAACCACTGCGACGGCGTGACCGTGGCGGGCGTGAAATTCTGCAACAGCCCGTCGTGGACGCTCCACCCGTTTTTCAGCGACAACCTGAAATTTTACGGTCTGACCATCGAGAACCCGAGCGATTCGCCGAACACGGACGGGCTTGACCCGGAATCCTGCAAAAACGTCGAGATCGCCGGCATCCGTTTTTCGCTCGGCGACGACTGCATCGCGGTCAAATCGGGCAAGATCTATATGGGAAGAACATACAAAAAGCCGTCCGAGAACGTTCATATCTGGCAGTGCCTGATGGAGAACGGGCACGGGGCCGTGACGATCGGGAGCGAGATGGCAGGCGGCGTGAAAAACCTTACCGTGGAGCGGTGCCTGTTTTCGCACACGGACCGCGGGCTGCGCATCAAGACGCGGCGCGGGCGCGGGAAGGATGCGATCCTCGATGAGATCGCCTTTTGCGATATCCGGATGGATCATGTGATGACGCCGTTTGTGGTGAACAGCTTTTACTTCTGCGACCCGGACGGGAGGACTTCCTACGTGCAGAGCAGGGAGTGCATGCCCGTGGACGACGGGACGCCGTCCATCCGAAGGCTGGTGTTCCGGAATATCGACGCGAAAAACTGCCATGTCGCGGCGGCGCATTTCGACGGACTGCCGGAGCAGAAGATCGAGGAGATCGTGATGGAGCATGTCGCCGTGAGCTACGCCGAGAACCCGAAGCGCGACGTGCCGGCGATGTCGGAGGGCGTGGAGCCGTGCAGCCGGAAGGGTATTTTTGCGAACAATGTGAAGAAGCTCACGTTACGGGATGTCTCCGTGACCGGACAGGAGGGCGAGGCGGTCATCCTGCAGGGCGTGGATGAGCTGATCCGCTAGGGGAGTGTGTGGAGATGGGAGATCTGTTTAAACTGGACAATCCGTTTTTTGTCGGCGTCGAGAAGGTGCTGGACAGCGTCTGGCTGAACCTTCTCTGGCTGCTCTGCTGCGCGCCGACGATCGCGTCCTTCTATGTGGCGTTCCGGGAGAGGAATATCATCCTGTACTGGCTGATCTGCTGGGCGACGCTGGCGCTTGCGGGACCGGCGCTGACGGCGTTCTACTATACCGTGAACAAGGTGATCCGCCACGGCAGGGGCTACATCTGGAAGGAGTACTGGCGCGCCTTTCGCGGGAACGGTAAGAGGGCTGCTGCGGCGGGGCTGCTGCTCGGCGCCGTCGGCGGCTTTTTCGGAGTCACCTGCATGATGATGTATTATTTTTCCGAGGGGGGCTTAAAGTTCGCCCTGTATCTTCTGGTGGTCGTGGCGGTCATTTTGTGGGCGCAGTATCTTTTCCCCTATCTCGCGCGGTTCGAGACCGGGATTTTGCGCATGTACCTCAACGCGGCGTACATCGCCGTGACGAATTATCTCTGGACGATCCTGCTGTTTGTGATCCTGCTCCTCGCGGCTGTGCTGATCTGGGTGACGCCGCTGCTGGCGTTCGTGGTACCGGTCATCTACATGCTGCTGCAGAATCTGATCCTGGAGCGGATCTTTAAGAAATATCTGTCCGAGGAGGAGCTCGCGGCGATGGCGGAGCAGAACCGCGAGTACGGCGGGGACTGAAAACAAGAAAGGAGAATGACGATGCAGTTGGGAATCCGTTTACATGATATCAAGAAGGCGCCGCTGGAGGAGCGGCTGGCGATCGCGCACGAGCAGGGCTTTACCTGCGGGCATCTCGCGCTCTCGAAGGTCGTCTCGGAACATCCCGTGGACGACGCGGCGCTCACGCCGGGCTATGCGATGTACCTAAAGCGCCTGTTTGCCCAAAACGAGCTGGATGTGGCTGTGCTCGGCTGTTATCTAAACCTTGCCCATCCGAACCCGCAGAAGCTGAAGGAGATCACGCACAGATATCTGGCGCACATCCGGTTCGCGTCGCTGCTCGGCGCGGGCGTGGTCGGGACGGAGACCGGCGCGCCGAACGAGGAGTACCGGTTCGAGGAGCGGTGTCACTCCGACGAGGCGCTCGACCTTTTTGTCCGCAATCTGCGCCCGGTCGTGGAGTACGCGGAGAAGATGGGCGTGATCTTTGCGATCGAGCCGGTCTATAAGCACATCGTGTATTGCCCGAAGCGGGCGCGGCAGGTGCTCGACGCGATCGGCTCCCCGAACCTGCAGATCATTTTCGACCCGGTCAATCTGCTCGACGTCGGCAATTACGAGGAGCGGGACGCTATTATTGCGGAGGCGATCGAGCTGCTCGGCGAGGATATCGCGATGGTGCATATCAAGGATTTCCAGGTGAGGGACGGCGCGCTCGTGTCGGTCGCCGCGGGGACGGGAGAGATGGACTACGCACAGATCATCCGTTTCATCAAGGGGCGCAAACCGCACGTCCATGTGACGTTGGAGAATACCGTGCCGGAGAATGCGCTTGCGGCGCGGGCTTACATACAGAACCTTTGGGATGCCTGCGAGGTGTAAGCGCGGGAGCCGGGGATGTGGCCCGCCAATGGACAGGGGACGGAGAGGAAGGGCATGATGGATAAGAGGATGAAACGTTGGGGAGTCGTATTACTTGCTGTGTGTCTGCTGCTGCTGGTTTTTGCAGGGGCGCTGACGGCGATCGTGGACCCGTATTTCCACTATCATAAGCCGCTGGCGGGACTGGCGTACCCGCTGGACAACGAGCGCTATCAGAACGACGGTATCGTGAAGCACTTTGACTACGACGCCCTCATCACGGGGACGAGCATGACGGAAAACTTCCGGGCGTCCGAGCTGGACGAGCTGTTTGGGGTGAATACCGTCAAGGTCTCCCTGGCGGGGGCGAGCTATAAGGAGGTCAACGGGCTCGTGGAGACGGCGCTTGAGGCAAACCCGGATATCCGGATGGTCGTGCGGTCGGTCGACGGGCTCTGGCTGGCGCAGGATAAGGATTATATGGCATATGTGGGATTTCCGACGTATCTGTATGACGACAACATCATCAATGACGTGAACTATGTCTTGAACAGGAGCATTTTAAACGACACGGTCCGCGTGATCAAAAACACGCTCGGGGGCGGGGAGACGACCAGCTTCGACGACTATGAGAACTGGCAGGACCGTCTGCAGTTCGGGGAGGAGGCGATCGGCTATGTGCCGGAGAAAAAGCTGGAGGGAAGCGTTCCGATCACGCAGGAGAACTATGAGGCGATAGAGGCAAATCTTTCCCAGAATTTCATCGCGCTTGCAAAAAGCTATCCCGACACGCAGTTTTATCTGTTCTTTCCGCCCTACAGCATCTGCTGGTGGGACGCCCAGTATCGCAAGGGCGCGCTGGAATGGCAGCTTCTGGCGGAAAAATATGCGATCGAGCTGCTGTTGGAGTGCGAGAATGTCCATCTGTTTTCTTTTTCGACGGAGTTTGAGATGATCTGCGATCTGGACAATTACGCGGACGACAGCCATTATTCCGAGGAGATCAACTCCCGGATCCTGGAATGGATGCGGGACGGCACGCATGAGCTGACGCGTGAGAACTATATGGACTACTGGGAAGAGGAATATGACTTTTATATGAACTATGACTACGAGGGACGGTTTCCGTATCCGGAGACACAAGAGACCGGCTCGGCGGTTGGAGAGGACTAGAACATGCTGTTTAATTCGTATCTGTTTGTGTTGTTTTTTCTGCCTGTGTGCATGGCGGGGTATTACGGGCTGAACCGCTTTGGGCTGTACCGTCTGGGGCAGCTCTGGCTCACAGGGATGTCCCTGTGGTTTTATGCGTATCTAAAGCCGAGCTTTCTCGTGATCATCCTCGCAAGCGTGACTGTGAATTACCTGATCTATCTGTGCATGGATCGGGTCGGGCAGGAGCATGCAAGGCGGCGGAAGATCATACTGACAGCGGGGATCCTGTTTAACCTGTCGCTCTTGTTTTATTACAAATATCTGAATTTTTTTGCGGCGATCGGGATCATTTATCTGGGGTTGGACCTTCCCGTGTTTGAGGAGCAGGTGCTCATGCCTCTCGGCATCAGCTTCTTTACGTTCCAGCAGATCTCGTTTCTGGTGGACAGCTATCGCGGCGAGGTCCCGCGGTACCGGTTTTTGTACTATATCTCCTATGTGACGTTTTTCCCGCAGCTGGTCGCGGGACCGATCGTCACGCACGACGAGCTGATCCCGCAGTTTTTGGATGAAAAGAGAAAGCGGTTTTCGTGGGAGCAGTTTTCGAGGGGGATCTATATCTTTACGTTCGGACTGGCAAAAAAGGTGCTGGTCGCGGATGCGTTCGGCAATGCGGCAAACGTAGGGTACATGGATGTGAGCACCCTGGATGCGACCAATGCGATCCTCACGATGCTCTTTTACACGCTGCAGATCTATTTTGATTTCAGCGGCTACGGCGATATGGCGATCGGCATAGGCAAGCTGCTCAACATCGAGCTTCCGCAGAATTTCAATTCGCCCTACAAGGCGCTGACGATCACGGACTTCTGGGACCGCTGGCATATGACGCTGACGCGCTTCTTTACGAAATATGTCTACATCCCGCTGGGCGGGAGCAGGAAGGGGAACGTGCGCACCTGTGTGAACGTCCTGATCGTCTTTTTGATCAGCGGGCTCTGGCACGGAGCGGGCTTTACCTTTCTGGTCTGGGGCATCTGCCACGGCGTGTTCAGCGTGATCACCCGCTGCTTCAAGGGATTTTTCGAGAGGCTGAATCCGGTGCTCAGTTGGCTGATCACCTTCACCTTCGTCAATGTGACCTGGGTCTTTTTCCGCGCCGCTTCGCTGCGGGACGCCATCGCCCTGCTGTATCACGCCGTCAGCTTTGAATTTGGAGCGATCAACCCGGATGTCACGGAGTGCTTTCAACTGAAGGAGTTTCTGTGGCTCGATCCGGTCGCGGAGATCTTTCACAGCTTTCCGTTTCTTTTCCTGCAGCTGTATCTGGTGCTTGCGATCGTCCTGATCCTGGGGAGCCGGAATACCTGCGAGCGGATGCGGGAGCTCCGGCCGCGCGCCGTCACGGCGGTCGGCATGGCGGTCCTGCTCGCGTGGTGTGTGCTGGCTTTGGGAGGAGTGAGCCCGTTTTTGTATTTCAACTTCTAAAAACCGGTCGCTGCAGCAAAAAAACACCTGCGGGGGAAGCCCCCCGCAGGTGTTCTGCTGTCTCACGCGGCGATTACGCTCTCTCGACCTTGCCGGATCTCAAACAGGAAGTACACACGTACAACTTTTTCGGTGTTCCGTTCACCTTACAGCTCACGCGCTTGATATTCGACTTCCACATCCGATTGGATCTTCTATGAGAATGGCTGACATTACAACCGAAATGAGCGCCCTTTCCACACACTGCACACTTTGCCATGCTTTTGCACCTCCTTGCCATGATCTACTTGCAGATATTTGGACCATACAAGCCCACAACATGGTTATTCTACCAGATTTCACCTTATAATGCAAGTGCTAATTGAAAAAATATAAAAAGCAAATTATGTCTATGAATTTTGGGAAAAAACGGTTATAATAGCAATATACTAGCGTCAATATGGCTTTGAAAGGAGCAAGCGTATCATATGAATGGACAGATGGAGACCCGTTTGGGGAAAGTGACGATAGACCCGGAGGTGATCGCGACCTACGCGGGGTCAGTCGCCGTAGAGTGCTTTGGCATTGTCGGCATGGCGGCGGTCAATATGAAGGACGGTCTGGTGAGGCTTTTGAAAAAAGATTATCTGACGCACGGAATCAACGTGTCCGTCGATGAAAACAATCAGATCATGATCGATTTTCATGTCATCGTGGCGTACGGCGTCAGCATCAGCACGGTTTCTGACAATCTGCTCGAGACGGTAAAGTACAAGGTGGAGGAGTTTACCGGGATGGAGATCCGGAGAATGAATATTTACGTCGAAGGCGTACGAGTGATCGATTAAGGAGGATTTGGGCAGTGGAAATCACTACGATAAATGCTGAGGCTCTTGCGAAGGCGTTTCTGGCAGGGGCGAAGAATCTGGATGCGAAGAAGGAATGGATCAATGAGCTGAATGTGTTTCCGGTCCCCGACGGCGATACGGGCACGAACATGTCGATGACGATCATGTCTGCGGCGAGGGAAGTGGCGGCGCTGGAGCGCCCGGATATGAAGGCGCTCGCCAAGGCGATCTCCTCGGGGTCGCTGCGCGGTGCGCGGGGCAATTCCGGCGTGATTTTGTCGCAGCTGTTCCGCGGGTTTGCCAAGGTAATCGGAGAGTATGACGAAATTGATGTCCAGATCCTTGCGGAGGCGTTTCAGAAGGCTGTGGAGACGGCGTACAAGGC
>CANRBT010000114.1 GCA_947628935.1 uncultured Roseburia sp.
CGGCTCGCCCGCAGCCGCGCCAGGTTCTCCTCCAACGCCTCCCTGCGCCGGTAGGTACAGATGATGACGCGGATATGCGGCATCCTCCCCTTTGCCCGGTTCTCACGGCACAGATACCATGCATCGTAACATTCTGTCTCTGTCTCTGTATACAAGGAAAGATAGACACAGGAAGCCTCTCTCTCCCGAAAAGGGAACTGAAGCTGCTCACATTTGGAACAGGAGAACTGTTCTTTTACGATCAGACGCTCTCTGCCGTCTGCATCGCATGCGTACAGACAAAGCGTTCCGCTTCCCCTGATGCGCAGGACAAGCTCCCACTGTTCCATCCCCGTATAGCGATGCCACGTCGCCGCATCGAACAGGTTCATATAGCTGTCTGTGGAGATCCTGGTCTTTTGCGCGATCCGCAGACACCCCGTCTCCTGCCTGACAGCTCCGTCTGTGCGATAATAGAGCTCCTGCCCGCAGCAGACGTCATCGGGAAGTATCACACGTTGAACGATCATTTTCTTTTTCCTTATTACGTTTTAAACGTATACATTATATACGTTATTAACGTAACTTGTCAACATGCAATACCATAAAAAAAAGAGATCCCTTAGGACCTCTCCTTCTTTCTGCGCCGTCTCACCTCTCCTGCATCGCTTCCTTCCCCTGCCTCTGGTACGCCGCGCACACCTCCTTCGCCTCTCCGACCATCCGCAGCCTTCCCTTCTCGATCCACACCACCTTGGTGCAGTTGTCAAGGATGGTGCCCATGGAATGAGATACCATCAGCACCGTGGAGCCGCTGTGAATGAGCTGCTTGATCCGTTCCAGACTCTTTTTCTGGAAAAAAGCGTCCCCGACGCTGAGCACCTCGTCCAGGATCAGGATCTCCGCCGCCTCCCCCGCCGTCGCGATGGCAAAGCCGAGACGGGAGACCATGCCGGAGGAAAAGTTCTTCACCTTTTCCTCCATAAATCCCTCCAGCTCCGCAAATTCCACGATCTCGTCGTACTTCTCATCCAGAAACTCCCGGCTGTAGCCGATGATCGCGCCGTTTAAGTACACGTTTTCATGCGCGGTCAGCTCCATGTCAAACCCGGTTCCAAGCGTCAACAGCTGCACCTTTCCCCGGTCGACCTCCACGCTGCCCGCCGTCGGGCGCAGCGCGCCGGAGATCAGCTTTAAGAGCGTGCTCTTTCCCGAGCCGTTCGTCCCGATGATGCCGACGACCTCCCCGGGATAGACGCAGAAGGAAATATTTTTTAACGCCCAGAGCTCGCGGTAGGAGATCTGTCCCTTGATCCGGGAGATCACATACTCCTTGATGCCGGAGACATTCTGCGTCGCCACGCGGAAGCACATCGTGACGTTTTTCACGGCGATCACGGGCTCCCCCTTATCCGCGCGTTCCTCCGCCTCCTGCCGCCAGGCGAGGATCTCCTCCTGGGACACGTCGAGGGAAAAATCCTCCAGGAACAGCTCCTCGATCTCCTCTGCCGTCATGCCCGCCGTCCCCTCCTGCCGTCTGCTCCTGCGGTCCAGAAAGACCGCCACGGCAACTGCGATCGCGGCGACCGCCACAGTCACAGCAAGGACCGAGAGGACCAGCACGGTCTGACGGTCCATCCCCTCTGTCCCCTCCGCTTCCTCCCAGGGCGTCAGCACATTTCCGCTGCCGATCCGGCAGAACCCGCACTGCCCGTTGGTGTCCATCACATAGACGATGGACAGCTCCTGGATCGTGTGCAATGTCAGCCCGTCCGGCCACTCCTGCGGCACATACGGGGACATGAAATAAAATTTTTCGCCGCCGGACGTCAGCGAGTTGCACGGATAGAGACGCTCATGCTCCCGACTGTAGGCGTACAGATGCAGCCCGCCGTCGTGATCCAGCAGATACAGGAAAAGCGCCGTCATATCCAGGTTCGTCGCCCAGGTCACGCGCTCCTCCCCGAACCGTCCGCTCACGAGCTGATAATCCCAGTCCAGCTCCGCGGGAAGATAGGCGTCAAGATCGACGATCCCGTAGGTCTCGTTTTCGACAGTCGTCTCCCCGATCAGCGGGATGTCCGCCGCATACCCGGATTCCGGCAGCTCCGATTCCGTCTCCGGCTCCTCCTCCCCCACGATATCCTCCCCGTCGATGCGCACCTCGGTCTCGATCAGCTCCTCCACGGTAAGCTCCTGCGCGTCCTCGCCCTGCGTGCTGACACTCGCGCTTTGGATGGCGATTTTTGCCGTTCCTCCGCTCAGGGTCTGAAACTGCAGCATATACTTGACCTGCGAGCGCTGTCCGGTCCCCTCCAGCGTGATCACGCCGTCACTCTCAAAATCGCCGCCGCCTACATACTGCAGCCTGCGGTTGTCGTAGGACACCTCCACGCGGAACGCTCCGATCCGCTCATCCGCGTCGATATAGATGCCGACCGGAAAGCGTTCGTTGTCCGTCGCCATATAATAGTTGGAGCCGAACGTCACCGTCGCCCCCGCCGCCTGCACCCGCTCCGGCGTCCGGCAAAGTACCGCGCAGACGCATACCGCTGCGAAAAACAGCGCCTGCCATCCCTTCTTCTTCCATCCCTTTGTATGACCTCTCATCGCACTCTCCGTTTCCCGACTGCCCTACACCCTCTGCATGACCTCGTTCTGCCTTCTCTGAAAGAAGCGGTACCCCAGCAAAAAGCTGCCCGCGCCCCATCCCACGACGGCAAACCACTGCCCCGGGGAGGGACACTGCCGCTCCAGCACGATCGTGCGCGCAAAGTGGATGTACTGGAACAGCGGATTTGCCGCAATGACCCGCTGCATCAGCGCCGTCGTGTTCTGCCAGGGATAAAAGATCGCGGACAGATACATCCAGATCGTCAGCAGAATGGAATACAGATATTTGATGTCCGCGAAGAACACATACACGATCGAGAGCATGTGTCCGATCCCCATCGCGAACAGCAGCAGAAAAAAGACATCCACCAAAAGCAGCGGCAGATACCCGCTCGGGCGCACCCGGAAGACCAGGAGCATCAGCACATAGGCGATGCTCGTGTAGCCCAGGTTCGTCAGCGCCGTATAGCTTCTGGCAAGCACAAAGACCTGACGCGGGATCTTGGTCTTGATCAAAAAGCTCCGGTTGTCCACCAGCGAGGTCATCGACGCGTTGGTCGTCTCCGAGAAAAACTGCCAGGGGATCAGCCCGGTCAGATAATAGATGGGGAAATTTTCGATGCTCCTTTTGAAGATCGTCGTAAAGATCATGGACATGACCGCCATCGAGAGCAGGGGATTGAGCACGCTCCAGATGATCCCCAGAAAGGAGCGCGCATATTTCCGCTTGATCTCCCGCGCCACCAGCTCACGGATGACAAAAAAATACTGCCGCAGCTCCTCCCTGTTCCGTCTCATATCAGCTCTCCTCCTTTGCCCTGCGCCGTCCCTGCACATGCTTTCGCGCATAGAGCGCCAGCTTGTAAAAAGTGGCGTGCCAGGTTCCCCCTGCCGCACGCCCCGCGCGGACGATGCTTCCCTCCGTCCAGGCGCTCTCGCGCACCACCCTCCTGCCGCCGGAGAGCAGGACGCGCACGCGCGCCGTAAAATAAGCCGTGCGCAGCTCCTCCGCGGACAGCTCTGCGGCGACCGGTCCCGCTCCGTCCTCCCACACGTCGTCCGAAAAAGCATGCCCGCCAAATGCCTCCGCCTCACAGACCGTCGGTCTCGCCATCAGACGGTACAACAGCCTCCCGGTCAGGCGGATCCCCTCCCGGCGTGAGATTCCGCCTCCCTGCTCTCTGACATACTCCCCCGCGAACCGCAGCAGCAGCTCCTCATAGCGTTTCAGGCACGCCGCGTTGAGTCCCTCCCCGGCATCCAGGACCGGTACATACCTGCCGTCCTGTTTTTCATAACCCACTGTCATGCCGTGGGGCGCCGAAAAGAGCGTCTCGAACAGACTGTTGCAAAAATACGCTTTGCGGAAAAGCCCCGAGCGCGGCGAAAAATAATAGGCGTGGTACTCTGCGGCGCGCATGTCCTCCGACAGCTCATAGACGCCGAAATAATATCCCGTCAGGCGGATCCCCTTCCGTTTCGAGGAGAGCAGCCTCTGTAAGCTGCGCTGCTGGGTCCCCACCCAGCCGCTGTCCACCAGCGCATACGGAATATCCTCCAGCATCCCCTCCTGCTCCAGATATCCCATCACCGCCGGATATGCCTGCTCCGCCCTTTGCCGGACGGCGTCAAGAAACGTCCCGGAGCCGCCCAGCCGCTCCCGCAGCACGTCAAGCTCCCGATAGGATAAGATCTCGCGCTCTCTCCCCGCAAAACCCAGCTCCGCCGCCACCCGGCTGCCCTCCTCCCCGTCCAGCCCGGCACGGCGCATGACCTTTTCAAACGTGACGTCGATGCCCCTGGCGCAGATGTCGCGGACGCACTCCCGTCCTAAGAGCAGATGCTCCGCCCTGCGCACAGCATAGCGCGACACGTACAGATAGCGGCATTCGATCGGAACGCCCCACGCCGCGCACAGCTTGCGCGCCGCAAGGTACATCGGATAGCCGTCGCGCGCCAGGAAATAGAGCCGCCGGATGCCTGCCGCCCTCGCCTCGCCGAGCGCCCACATGACAAAGCAGAGCAGCACGGGCGCGCACGCCGAGACATACAGCTTCTCCTCCGGGGAATACGCATCGCTCCCCTCCCCGGAGAGCACGGCGCGCACTGCCCGCTCAAAGGGGGGATTTTTCCGCAAGATGCGTCTGTAGGACTGTAATCTCCGGTTCTCTTCCATCTCTCTCTTCTCCATACGCCGACTGCCTCCGCTTGATTCCGGCGAGCGCTGCCGCGGGGAGCAGCCCCGCAAGGACCGGTCGCAGCACATAGAGCCATCCAAACGGGAACAGCAGGTGCATCGCCCGGAAATTGCGGTACCGCAGCTTCGCCTCATTGACCCGGTAACAGAACTTCCGTTTCAAAAAGGACGCCTGATCCTCCCGGTAGCGGAACAGGGGCATCTGGATGTTATAGCCCTGATAGCCCGCCCGGTGCAGCCGCATGAAGATCTCGTAATCCTCGCAGCGCAGCGTCTCGGGAGACACCTGATAGCCGCCGTTTTTCTCAAACAGGCTGCTGCGGTACATCACGGACGGGTGCACATAGGGCGAAAACGGCAGATAGTCCTTGTCCGACGGGATCCTCGGCATGATCCTGCTCCCCCACACGCCGTTCTCGTCGAACAGCTCGGCGTTGCAGCCGCACCACGCGTATTCCGGGTGCTTCTCCAGAAAACGGTACTGCACGGCGAGACGCTCCGGCATGGAGATATCGTCCGCATCCATGCGGGCGATATAGACGCCGCGCGAGCGCGCGATGCAGGCGTTCAGCGAAAACGCGAGCCCGTGATTCTCCTCTCTTCCGATCAGGAGGATGCGCGGGTCCAGGGACGCAAGCTCCCGCAGATAGCCGGCTGCCTCCGGCGCCGAGCCGTCGTCATAGATGATAAACTCAAACTCCTGAAAGGTCTGGTCTAATATGGACATGACGGCTGCCCGCAGCGCGTCTCTGTCCCACTGGTTGTATACGCCCATAATGACGGACACCTTCACCTTGTTTTCCGGCTTCATCCTTCTCCTACACTCCTATCCCCCGACGCCTCGCGATAGACGCGCCGCATAATGCCGTCCGTCCTCTGAATGCCGAACCGCTCCGCCATGCTCCTCGCATTGACCGCCATCCGGGCGCGAAGATCGGGATCTTCGATGAGACGCCTGACGGCGTCCGCGTACTCGCCTGCCGTATTTTCCCGGCACACGATCCCGTTCTCCCCGTCTCTCAGATACTCCCTTGTCCCCCGGCTGTCCGCCGCGATGACCGGCACCTCGCACGCCATCGCCTCGATCGCCGCGATCCCCAGTCCCTCCCGTTTGGACGGAAAGACAAAGCAGTCGGCGCTCTGCAGGACCTCCTCCACGTCCGTGCGATAGCCGAGCAGACGCACGCGCGCCTGCAGCTGCCCCGACCGGATCTGCTCCGCGAGCCTCTGCTCCTCCTGCCCCTTTCCGCAGATACTGTAGCAGACCGGCAGATCCGCAAGCAGCGTCATCGCCTGTATCATGACCGCATGGTTCTTGTTGTCGTTGAGTTCCCCGACCGAGACGATGTGAAACGCGTCCGGTGGGATGCCAAGCTTCCTCCGCACAGGCTCCCGCAGCTCCTCCCGTCTGCAGAACCTCGTAAGATCCATGCCGACCCCCGGGATGCGCTCCGTTCTGCCTCCCCGTCTGAGCCGGAACCGCTCCGCCCTTCCGTAGTCCTCCGCATTGATCGTGATGAGGCAGTCCGTGCACAGGGCAAGCAGACGTTCCACAGGGTAAAAAAGCAGCCAGTGAGAGACCGGCGCACCCCGATAAAAGTGAAACCCGTGCGCCGTGTAGAGAACGGCGGGTCTCTTTTTCTGCAGCAGCGCCGCAAGCCTTCCCACAACGCCGCCGATCGGGTTATGGCAATGGACGAGGGAGATGTCCTCCCTGCGTATGATCTCCCGGAGCTGGCGGAATGCCCGATAATTTGCCTTTATCTGAAAGGGGCTTTTCTGAATATCGATCTGATGCAGGATCAGCCCCTCTTCCTTCAACCTTTCCCGGTCGAACCGATAGACCGGATGATGAAAATTTGATGCATAATGGACGGTATACCCGTATTCCTGTAAGATTTTGACGTCATTTCGTTCAAATTGCGGCACAAAGCCGCCGATCGTTGTTATAATGAGCGCATGTTTCATTCCTCTTTATCCCTTGCCGTCCTGTATGATATGGCTGCCCGCAGACGCAGGCAGCCATCCTGAATACCACATGTCACTAAAGGAAATTTTTAAGCACTTAAAAATATACACAATGCATCATACACATACACACACAAAAGTGAAGAAATGGTTGTTTCTTATCTGCTCATCACAGATTTTCTGGTGCAGAACACAACGCCTGCCGCTCCAAGGAGCGCGATGACCGGAAGCAGGGATGCCGTCTCACCGGTCTTCGGGGATGCGACCATATTGCCTGCCGC
>CANRBT010000115.1 GCA_947628935.1 uncultured Roseburia sp.
CGCATGATCGACTATAATCATTTAAAGGTCCTGATCCTCAGCAGGAGCTTTGCGGAGCAGGCGGATGCGATGAACGGACTTTTGGATTTTGCGGCAGATAAAAAGGAGCTGCCGCGAAACACTTACGTGGTCGTGGCGGAGGATGTGGAGGAGTTGATGGGAACGCAGGAGACGATCGGCGAGTCGGTCGGAAACTACCTGGAGGAACAGTTTGAAAATGTCTCCCGGATCCGGAAGCAGGCGTACCCGACGCTTGGCATGCTCTGCCAGGAGCAGGCGAACCGGATGGAAACGCTGTTTTTGCCTGTGGTTTCCGTCGAGGAGGACACCCCGGTCGTTCGGGAATATTTTGTGTGGCGGAGGGGAGAGCCGGCGGGCACCGTGGATGGCAGCACGGCAATGCTTGCCTACTTCAGCGCAAACGAGATGGAGGAATACGGTCTCTCTCTGACGGACGGGTCCGTCGTCACGCTGTTTTCGCCGCACAACGCCGTGCGCTTTGTGGACGCCGCTAAGGAGCAGGAGGCGGTCGTGGAGATCACCTGCAGCGGGAAGCTGGAGGCATATGGGAGCGAGGCAGTGGCGACGGAGGATGCAAAGGCGCTTGTGGAGCGTCAGATCGAGCGGTATATGAACGGGCTGGCGCAGACGGCGTTACAGGAGCAGGAGATCGACCTTTCGGGAAGCTACCGGAAGATCGGCGGAGGCAGCAGGGAATGGTATCAGAGGTATTGCGGGCAGCAGGGGGCTTGCTATGAGCGGGATCTCGAGGTCGTCTACCGCGTGTCGATCGACTGGGTCACCTGATCCGGTTTCATATTTTGGAGCGAAGGCTGTATAATCTGTCCCAAAAGGGGAATCCTCCTTTTGCGGACAGATGACGGATCCGCCAGAGGAGGGATTCAGATGAGACAGAACAGAGGAAAGCGCCTATGGTACATATTGAGCGGAGCGGGGCTGCTGCTGATGGCTGTGCTCGGCATACAGTACAACAGACAGATGTCGCTTCAGCAGGGGATCGCGGAGAAGATCCTGCGGTTTCATGTGCTCGCCAACAGTGATTCCGAGGAGGACCAGACATTAAAGCTTGCCGTGCGGGATGCTGTGGGGGCAAAGATGGCCAAGCTGCTGGAAGGCGCAGAGAGCCGCTCGGAATGTGAGGAGAGGGTACAGGGCAGTCTGCCGGAGATCGAGCGCATCGCAAGGGAGGTCGTTGCGGAGGAGGGATATGATTATGAGATACGGGCGGAGCTGGGGGAGACGCATTTCCCGATCAAGAGGTACGGCAGCTTTGTGTTCCCGTCCGGCACGTATGAGGCGCTGAATGTCGTCATAGGGGAGGGGGAGGGACACAACTGGTGGTGCGTCATGTACCCCAATTTATGTTTTTCGGGAACCGTCTATGAGGTGGCGGACGGGCGGACGGGGGAGCTTTTGAGGGAGACGTTGTCCGCGGAGGAGTACCGGGCGGTACTTTCGTCCGAAAATTATGAGATCCGGTTCCGGTATCTTTCTTTTCTGCTTGATTATTTTGAGGAAAATGAGTAAGATGGTCTGGAAAGATCACAGGGAAGGAACTGGATGTGCGATGACAAAAGAGGTGCTGGTATCGATCCGGGGGCTGCAATTTGCAGACGGGCAGGGAAATGAGCCCGTCGAGGTGATCACCTCCGGGAATTATTATAAAAAGAACGGGAAGCATTACATTCTGTTCGACGAGGTCGCGGAGGGCATGGAGGAGCCGACCCGGAATGTGATCAAGCTCGGGGAGGATCAGTTCGATATCACAAAGCGCGGCGCGGTCAATGTACATATGATGTTCGAGAAGGGAAAGAAGAATGTCTCATACTACTATACGCCTTACGGAAGCCTGCTCATCGGCATCGACGCGGAACGGATCGCGGTCGTGGAGGCGGAGCAGGAGCTGGATGTGGAGGTCGATTACGCGCTTGAGGTCAACTATGAGCATGTGGCGGACTGCAAGATCGAGCTGAAGGTAAAAAATAAGGGAGCAGGGGATTTTTGGTTCTGATGTCCGAAAGCCCTGCTCCTTTTGGTTATTTTTTCTTTTTCTTTTCGTTCTCAAGCGCCTTTTTTTCCTGCGAAAGCCGGTCGTTCGCTTTGGCTGCCCGTTCCCTGAGGCGGACGCGCCAGCTCTTTTTGCCCTCCGGCTTTTCCAGGGGACCTCTCAAGCCCGCGACCCTGGTGATGTAGATGCCGCTGACGGTCGCCTTGACCTCCTTCTTGACCGGGATCGTGTCGAAGACGGCTTCGTCCGCCATGAGCGACATGACCCTCGGACCGACCTTTGCCTTGACGATCGGGACCTTGGTGCGGCGCATCAGCTTTGGCATCTGGTCGATGACGACCTGCGGAAGTCCGGATTCCGTGATGCGCATTCGTTTTTTATCAATGATGAGCATGGAGACGGTCTGTGCGTTCGCAGCGAGCTGTGCGTCCTGTTCTTCCTTGCGCTTTTGCGCTTTTTTCCCGAGAAAATAGAGGACGATCAGACCGACGATGAGTATGGCAAGTATCACCAGCAGCACGATGGTAAGTGTCGACATGTAAAAAACCTCCCTTGTGTCAAATTCAGGAATCATTTTACCATTGATCGGATAAAAATGCAATCTCCGATGCAGTTCGTGAATTTTTTGTGTAAATCTTTCCTTTTTACGGAAAGTGTGGTATGTTAGTTAGGTTAGGCGGGAAAGATGATAGGAAGGAAATTTTGACATGATGAAAAAGAGATTAGTGGCATGTCTGATGGGCATGACGATGCTTTTGGCAGCGGGCTGCGGAGCGGACGGAAGCGCGGATGATACGGAAGCGGTATTGCCGGAGGATACGGAACAGACCGGCGCGGGAGCGGCGGAGGACGACTGGGTTCCGGCGGCGGCAGCCTTTGACCTGGACGGGAAAGAGTATGTGACATTGTGCGATTACAGCGCGATCCCTGTGACGATTACGGGCAGCTACACGGCGGACGACGCGGCTGTAGAGGATTATATGCAGCAGATCATGGGGTATTACGGACCGTTTTATGTGACGGACGATTCCAAGACCGTGATCGGGGACGGGGATATCGTCAACGTGGATTATGTGGGAAAGCTGGACGGCGTGGCGTTCGACAACGGGAGCGCCGAGCAGCAGATCATTGATGTCGACAACAACTCTTCGGTGGGCATGTATGCGAGCGGGTATATCGCCGGCTTTACGGACGGGCTCAAGGGCGCCAAGGTGGGGGATGTCGTGGATTGTCCTGTGACGTTCCCGCAGGAGTACACCAACGAGGACCTGGCGGGGAAGGATGTCGTGTTCACCTTTACGGTCAACGCCGTTATGAAGGAGGTTGCGGATCCCGGGGAGCTGTGGAGCGATGCGGAGCGGAAGCTGTACCCCACGGACACGTTTCTGGCGCTGTTTCAGACAGATACGGCGGGAGAAGTCAGGAGCGCGCTGCAGGAGATCCTCGAGATGAACCTGGAGCAGCAGCGCCTGAACGATATTTTTGCCGGTGTCCAGGAGTATCTGCTGGAAAACTGTACCATCGATATACCGGAGGATTATCTGGAGGCGAGGGTCTCCGATTACCGCCATCGCTATATTGAAGCGTATTGCGCGGGGGACGAGAGCCAGCTCGGGGCATATCTGCAGGAATACCAGGGCAACACGGAGGAAGAGATGATGGAGCTGTGGCGGGATGCCGTCTCCCAGACCGTCAGCCTGGAGCTCGTGATGGATGCGATCTCGCAGGAGATGGGCATTGAGATCGATGAGGACGAGTACGCGCAGTATGTCGCTCAGGCCGTCCAGGAGGAGGGCTGCCAGTCTGAGGATGAGCTCTACTCGCTTTACGGGGCGGGAGATACGGCGTATGGGGAGCGGTATTTTCGGGAGATCTACCGCTATAACCGCGGACTGGACAGGCTGATCGAAAACGCCGCCGTGACGGAGGAGCAGGCGGAGGATGGAACGGAATCCGTGGAGGAGACCGAAACGGAATAGGAGGAGAGGTATGGAACTGATCGATGTGAGGGAGCTGTTCCGCAGGCAGGAGAACTATGTGGATCAGACGGTAGCTGTCGGCGGCTGGGTGCGCAGCATCCGCAATTCCAAAAATTTTGGTTTTATTGTGGTGAATGACGGCACATTCTTTGAGCCTGTGCAGGTCGTGTTCTCCGATGTGCTGGAGAATTTTGACGAGGTGGAAAAGCTCAATGTCGGAGCGGCGGTCATCGTGACCGGGAAGCTTGTTGCGACGCCGGAGATGAAGCAGCCGTTTGAGATCCAGGCCAAGAAGGTGGAGATCGAGGGGCAGTCCACGCCGGATTACCCGCTGCAGAAAAAGAAGCACAGCTTTGAATATCTGCGGACGATCTCGCATTTACGTCCGCGGACGAACACCTTTGAGGCTGTGTTCCGCGTGCGCTCCCTGATCGCCTACGCGATCCATAAATTTTTTCAGGAAAGGGATTTCGTGTATGTGCACACGCCCATCATTACGGGCAGCGATTGCGAGGGCGCGGGGGAGATGTTCCGGGTGACGACGCTGGATCCGGAGCATCTGCCGCTCACACAGGATGGCAGGGTCGATTTTTCCAGGGATTTCTTTAACAAGCCGACGAACCTCACTGTGAGCGGACAGCTCAACGGTGAGACTTACGCGATGGCGTTCAAGAACATCTATACGTTTGGACCGACGTTCCGCGCGGAAAATTCCAACACGACGCGCCACGCGGCGGAGTTCTGGATGATCGAGCCGGAGATCGCCTTTGCCGATCTGCAGGATGATATGATACTGGCGGAGAGCATGTTAAAGTATATCATCCGCTATGTGCTGGAGCATGCGCCGGAGGAGATGGCATTTTTTAACAGCTTTATCGACAAGGGACTGCTGGACCGTCTGAACAATGTCGTCAGCTCTGATTTCGCGCGCGTCACCTACACGGAGGCGGTCGAGATCCTTTCAAAGAACAACGAAAGGTTTGAGTACAAGGTTTCCTGGGGCGCGGATCTTCAGACCGAGCACGAGCGCTATCTGACGGAGGAGGTGTTCGGGCGTCCGGTATTCGTCACGGACTATCCGAAGGAGATCAAGGCGTTTTATATGAAGCAGAACGACGACGGAAAGACGGTCGCGGCTGTGGACTGTCTGGTTCCGGGCATCGGTGAGATCATCGGCGGAAGCCAGAGGGAGGATGATTACGACAAGCTTCTGGCACGTATCAGGGAGCTCGGTCTGTCCGAGGAGGATTATGGATTCTACCTGGATCTGCGCAGGTACGGCACTGCGCGGCATGCAGGCTTCGGTCTCGGGTTCGAGCGCTGCGTCATGTATCTGACCGGCATGTCGAACATCCGTGACGTGATCCCGTTCCCGCGTACGGTCAACAACTGCGAACTGTAAAAAAAACAAGGGCTGCCACAGTATTCTGCGGCAGCCCATTTTTGTTGGATAGAAAAATTTTTCAGGATAGAAAGATTGACAGATCGGAAGAATAAGAGTAGTATAGCTATATCACATAGTTTTTAAAACCACATGATAGAGAATAAGAGACTAAGACAGGGGAGGATTCAGAGATGCAGATCACAATTCGGGAACCGGGGAGCGCACTCACACATTTCGTTGCAATGCTCATGGCCGGGCTTGCAGCGATACCGTTGATGGCAAAGGCGGGCTTGTCGGGAAGCGCTTCGGCGGTCGGAGCGATGATGGTCTTCATGGGGAGCATGGTGCTGCTTTACGGGGCGAGCGCGCTGTATCATTCCGTGGTGGCGTCGGATCGGGTGCTGCGTGTGTTCCGCAAGCTCGATCACATGATGATCTTCGTGCTCATTGCGGGCTCCTATACGCCGGTATGCATGATCGTGCTGGGCGGGCGATCCGGTTACACCCTGCTTGCGGCGGTATGGGGCATCGCCGCCGTGGGAATGCTCGTCAAGGCTGTGTGGATCAATTGCCCGAAGTGGTTCTCCTCCGTTATCTATATCGCGATGGGATGGGTCTGCGTGTTCGTGTTCCGACAGCTGTTTGACACGTTGTCGGCAGCGGCGTTCGGCTGGCTGTTCGCAGGCGGCGTGATCTATACTGTGGGCGGGGTCATCTATGCTCTCCGACTTCCGCTGTTCAATTCGCGCCATGCGAATTTTGGCAGCCATGAGGTGTTTCACCTGTTCGTGATGGCGGGGAGCATCTGCCATTTTATTTTCATGTACCGCTATGTATTGTAGTGGGAACATGCTTCCGTCCGTACGGCGATCCGTTTTGCATAAAGGAAGGGCTTGCCGCATATAGATGTGATATATCAGATCAGGCAGGTCATCAACATGAAAACAGAGCATAAAATAAAGCCGAGAGAGGCGAAGGGAAAGCCGGCGCGCGCGATGTTCGCATCCGTGTTCGCGATGTTCGTATGCAGCGGGCTGCTGCTGTTGCTGCTCGCATTGCTCCTGTACAAGATGGAGCTTTCCGAGTCGGTCGTGCGAGTGGGGATCGTCGTGATCTATGTTGCCGCCGGGCTGCTCGGCGGGCTTTTAATAGGAAGGATCATGCGCACGCAGAAGTATCTGTGGGGGCTGGCAGCGGGCGTGATCTATTTTGTGATCTTATTCGTTGCCTCCGCGCTGGTGGAGGGCGGATTCGACATGGAACCCGCAAAGGTCGTGACGACGCTGATCTTGTGTGCTGTGTCGGGCATGGCGGGAGGTATGGTGAGTTAAAATGGACCCGGCTTAAGGGCGGGATATCGGAACAGGTTTCTGTAGGATGCCGGGATTTTCGGGATTTAAGAAAATTTTCATAAAACGATACTTGTCATCAAAGGAGACATATGCTATCATCAGATCATCTGAACAGCATTTGTTTCCTTTTTCTTTTTTACATTTCAGAGAGAGTCTTTCCGGGCGCATCCCGGTCATTTTCAGACAAATGC
>CANRBT010000116.1 GCA_947628935.1 uncultured Roseburia sp.
AGGTGTACACATGTCAAAACATGAGGTATACGAGGCGCGCACAGAGGAACTGATCGCTCCGATCCTCGAACGGATGCAGTTTGAGCTGGTGGATGTGGAGTACGTGAAGGAAGGCGGGACCTGGTATCTGCGGACCTACATTGACAAGGAAGGCGGCATTACGATCAACGACTGTGAGGCGGTCGCCAGGGAGATGAATGAGATTTTGGACCGGGAGGATTATGTGGAAGATTCATATGTGTTTGAGGTCAGCTCCCCGGGGCTCGGCAGACCGCTCAGGAAGGAGAAGGACTATGTGAGGAGCATGGGCAAAAAGATCGAGCTTCGGACGTATCGCGCCATAGAACATGAGAAGGAATTTTGCGGAATCCTCACAGCGTGCGATGAGCATTCCGTTACCATAGAGCAGGAGGATGGCGGATGTAAGACGTTTCAGAAAAAGGATCTGGCGCTCATCCGCCTGGCGGTTGACTTTTGACATTTGTTGTGATTGCGCTTAGTAAATATAAGGAGGAGAGAAAAACATGAGCAACAGTGAATTATTGGAAGCGTTGAACATACTGGAGCAGGAGAAGAACATCAGCAAGGAGACGCTGCTGGAGGCGATCGAAAATTCCCTTGTCACTGCATGCAAGAACCATTTCGGAAAGTCGGAGAACGTGCGTGTGACGATCGACCCGGAAACCTGTGAGTACCATGTGTACCAGGAGAAGGTCGTAGTGGAACAGGTCGAGGACGCTGTGGAGCAGATCAGCCTGACCAATGCCAAGATGATCGATTCCAAGTATGAGCTTGGCGACACAGTGAACATCGAGGTGCAGTCCAAAGAGTTTGGGCGTATCGCGACACAAAACGCGAAGAACGTGATCCTCCAGAAGATCCGGGAGGAGGAGCGGAAGGTGCTGTTCGATCAGTACTACAGCAAGGAGAAGGATGTCGTGACCGGTGTCGTGCAGCGCTATATCGGGCGCAGCGTCAGCATCAACCTGGGCAAGGTCGATGCGATCCTGACAGAGAATGAGCAGGTGCGGGGGGAGGTGTTCCAGCCGACCGAGCGCATCAAACTGTATATCCTTGAGGTGAAATCCACCTCCAAGGGACCGAAGATCCTCGTTTCACGGACCCATCCGGAGCTTGTAAAGCGCCTGTTTGAGTCCGAGGTGACAGAGGTCAAGGAGGGGATCGTCGAGATCAAGGCGATCGCGCGCGAAGCGGGCAGCCGCACCAAGATCGCGGTCTGGTCGAACGACCCCGATGTGGACCCGGTCGGAGCCTGTGTCGGTATGAACGGCGCGCGTGTGAATGCCATCGTGAACGAGCTTCGCGGAGAGAAGATCGACATCATTACGTGGAATGAGAATCCCGCAATGCTCATCGAGAATGCGCTCAGTCCTGCGAAGGTGATCTCCGTCATCGCAGATGCGGAGGAAAAGGTGGCAAAGGTGGTCGTTCCCGATTATCAGTTGTCCCTTGCGATCGGTAAGGAAGGACAGAATGCAAGACTTGCGGCGAGGCTGACCGGTTTTAAGATCGATATTAAGAGCGAGACGCAGGCAAGAGAATCCGGTGATTTCCTTGATTACGAGAACGAGTACGAGGATGAGGAGTACTACGATGAGTACGGCGACGAGGAGTACGCGGACGGTGAGTACGGGGAAGAATACGCCGACGACGGGGAATACGCGGAGGAAGGAGCATACGGGGAATCAGAGGATGAGTAAGACGCCCAAAAAGATACCGATGCGCCAGTGTGTGGGCTGTCGGGAAATGAAGCCCAAAAAAGAGATGATCCGCGTGATCCGGACAGCCGGGGAGGACGACGGAGAGGAGATCCTTCTGGATGCGACCGGAAAGAAGAATGGCAGAGGCGCATATCTGTGCAGGAACAGAGAATGTCTGCGGACAGCGCAAAAGAGCCGGGGGCTGGAGCGATCGTTAAAGACAGCGATCCCCGATGAGGTATATGAGACATTGACAAAGGAGATGGAAGAGCTTGAAGGCAGATAAGGTGATCGCCATGCTTGGCATTGCGGCGAAGGCAGGCGGCATTGTGAGCGGAGAATTTTCTACGGAAAAGGCGGTCAAGGAGGGAAGCGCGTACCTTGTCATCGTTGCAGGCGACGCCTCGGAGAACACGCGGAAACGGTTTGCGGATATGGCGTCGTTTCGCGGCATCCCGATGTATCGCTACGGAGACAGGGAGCTGCTGGGGCACTCCATCGGAAAAGAATTCCGGGCATCGCTCGCCGTGACGAACGAGGGGCTTGCCCGTTCGATCGAGGATAGATTACAGGAAATGTCAACAACTGAATAGTGGAGGAAAACAGGATATATGGCAAAAATGAGAGTGAATGAACTGGCGAGAGAGCTGGGAGTGGAAAATAAACAGATCATTGAATTTTTAAGTACGACAGAGCATGCGGTAAAATCACACAGCAGCAGTATCGAGGATGACGTACAGGCGCTGGTGCGCAAAAAATTCGCCAAGAGCGCAGAGAAACCGCAGGAGACGGCGCCGAAGGAACAGGCAGTCAGGCAGCCTGCGGCCGCGCCTGTTGACGCTCCGAAGACGGAAAAGCCCGCAGCGGCAGCCGCTGCTGCGCCAAAGACCGAGCCCGCCAAGGAACCTGCAAAGGAACCGACCAGAGAAAACCCGCGTCCCGGAGAGCGCCCGAAAAAGAAACCGCGTATAACGGCTGTGTATAACGCGCAGTATAGTAAACAGGGATCGATGCATGGCGGTCCGCGCAGACCGGGAGCAGGGGACAGACGTCCTGCGAACGGGGAGCGCCGCCCGATGAACGGGGAGCGCCGTCCGGCAAACAATAACGACGTGCGCAAGGCATTTGAGCGTGCGATCAATCCGGACGCTGCCAATGAGGTGGAGAAGACGGCGCGGGTACAGGCACAGAAGCATACCCCGGAGAAGGAGCCGGTACGGGAGAGAAGGACGCTGGATTCCGTTGCGAAACAGGAGAGCCGCCCGCAGAATATTTACGGAAATGTCTACGCGCAGAGCGCGGATGCACGTCCGTCCGGCGGGGACCGCGCCGCGGGGGAGAGAAGACCGTCGGGAGAGAGGAGACCCGCGGGGGACAGGAGACCGGCGGGAGAGAGAAGACCGTCGGGAGACCGTCCGGCAAGACCCGGACAGGGATTTGGCGGAAACAGAGGAGGAAGACCGGATGGTCAGAGAGGTTATGCAAACGGCAGACCGAATCAGGCTGGCGGTTCGGGTGACAGAAACGGCGGCCGCGGCGGTTCGCATCGCGGTGGTCAATCTGGCAGGCTCGACCGTGAGATCGATCGGTTCAACAAGGAGTCGCAGAGCTCGGCGGAGGAGCTGCGCGGCAAGGAGTCGAGAGAACGTGAGAAGGATCGCGGCAGAAATAACCGCCAGAGAGGGGATTATGACGCACTTGGCGGAAAGAAGCAGGAACGTCTTGTCAACCTTGAGAAGAACGGCGGAAAGAAGAAGCCGCAGCAGCATCCGGTAAAGCAGGAGGAGGATGTCATCCGCACCCTGATCCTTCCGGAAAAGCTTACGATCAAGGAGCTTGCGGATAAGATGAAGGTGCAGCCGTCGGTCATCGTCAAAAAGCTGTTTTTAAAGGGAACGATGGTGACGGTCAACCAGGAGATCGAATATGAGACCGCGGAGGAAATTGCGCTCGAGTTCAACTGTATCTGCGAGCCGGAGGAAAAGATCGATGTGATCGCGGAGCTGTTAAAGGAGGAGGACGATCCGCAGGAGACTCTGAAGGCGCGTCCGCCGGTCGTCTGTGTCATGGGACACGTAGACCATGGCAAGACGTCCCTGCTGGATGCCATCCGTTCCACGCGTGTGACCGACAAGGAGGCAGGAGGCATCACGCAGCATATCGGCGCATCCGTGGTGTCCATCAACGGTCAGAACATCACGTTCCTCGACACGCCGGGGCACGAGGCGTTCACGGCGATGCGTATGCGCGGCGCAAACTCGACGGACATCGCGATCCTGGTGGTCGCAGCGGACGACGGTGTGATGCCGCAGACGGTCGAGGCGATCAACCATGCAAAGGCAGCGGGGGTCGAGATCATCGTTGCGATCAACAAGATCGACAAGCCGAGCGCGAACATTGAGCGTGTGAAGCAGGAGCTGTCTGAATATGAGCTCATTCCGGAAGACTGGGGTGGAAGCACGGTTTTCTGCCCGGTGTCCGCACATACCAAAGAGGGGATCGAGAATCTGCTGGAGATGATCCTTTTGACGGCGGAGGTGCTGGAGCTGAAGGCGAATCCGAACCGGAACGCAAGAGGGCTTGTCATCGAGGCGCAGCTTGACAAGGGACGCGGCGCCGTTGCGACGGTTCTTGTACAGAAGGGAACCTTAAAGGTCGGGCAGCCGGTCGCCTGCGGCAGCTGCTACGGGAAGGTGCGTGCGATGATCGACGATCAGGGAAGACGCGTCAAGGAGGCAGGACCGTCCACTCCTGTGGAGATCCTGGGACTGTCCTCCGTGCCGGAGGCAGGCGAGACGTTTGTCTCGACCGATACGGAGAAGGAGGCGCGCGCTTTTGCGGAGACCTACATTTCCGAGAGCAAGACCCGCCTGATCGAGGAGACCAAGGCAAAGATGTCCCTGGACGATCTGTTCTCGCAGATCCAGTCCGGTCATGTGAAGGAGCTGAACATCATCGTAAAGGCAGACGTACAGGGATCGGTCGAGGCTGTGCGTCAAAGTCTTGTCAAGCTCTCGAACGAGGAGGTCGTCGTGAAGGTCATTCATGGAGGCGTCGGTGCGATCAACGAATCCGATGTCAGCCTTGCCTCTGCATCCAATGCCATTATCATCGGCTTTAACGTCCGTCCGGATCCGACCGCGAAGACGACGGCGGAGAAGGAAAATGTGGATATCCGGCTCTACAAGGTCATCTACAACGCCATCGAGGATGTCGAGGCGGCGATGAAGGGCATGCTCGATCCGATCTTTGAGGAGAAGGTGCTCGGTCACGCGGAGGTGCGCCAGATCTTCAAGGCGTCCGGCGTCGGCAATATCGCGGGCTCCTATGTGCTCGACGGTGTGTTCCAGCGGAACTGCAAGGTGCGTATTTCCCGCGGGGGTGAGCAGATCTTTGAGGGCGACCTGGCATCCTTAAAGCGTTTTAAGGATGATGTGAAGGAGGTCAAGGCAGGATACGAGTGCGGGCTTGTCTTCGAGGGCTTCAATGACATTGCGGAGCTGGATATCGTAGAAGCCTACACGATGGTCGAGGTGCCGCGCTGAGATGTAAGGGAAACAACGACAGTTCAGCGGAAAGAACGCAGTGGCAGCGCTCTTTCGGAGGAGAGGCAGAATGAGAAAGAACAGTATCAAAAATACCCGCATTAACGGGGAGGTTCAGCGCGAATTATCGAATATCATCCGCGGGGAGATCAAGGATCCGCGGATCGCGCCGATGACGAGCGTCATGGCGGTCGAGGTCGCGCCGGACTTAAAGACCTGCAGGGCGTATATCAGCGTGCTCGGAGACGAGGAGGCGCAGAAGAATACGCTTGCAGGACTTCGGAGCGCGGAGGGCTATATACGCCGTGAACTCGCCCACAGTATCAATCTTCGGAACACGCCGCAGATCACCTTTATCCTGGATCAGTCCATCGAGTACGGAGTCCGCATGTCAAGGATGATCGACGATGTGACAAAGGATCTGCACGGGGCGGATATAGCGTCGGAGGATGGAGAAGAGAATGACGAATTTTGACGAATTTCTGACAGACGTTCACACGGTCGCCATTGGAGGACATATTCGACCGGACGGCGATTGTGTGGGTTCCTGTCTTGCAACCTGCAATTACATAAGGACCTGGTATCCCGACATCGCTGTGACCGTGTATCTGGAGCCGATTCCCAATATCTTCCGATTCCTGGAGGGAGCGGAACAGATCGTCTCGGATTTCAGCGGGGATGAGCGGTACGACCTGTTTATCGCGCAGGACTGCGGGGATGCGGAACGGCTCGGGGGCGCGAGGCATTTTTTTGAGAGCGCGAAGCATACCGTCTGTGTCGATCATCACGTCAGCAACCAGAGCTTTGCGGAGGAGAATTATATTTATCCCGACGCGAGTTCGACCTGCGAGCTGATCTATGGGCTGCTGCCCGGGGAGCGCGTCACGAAGGCGATCGCGGAGTGCATCTACACGGGTATCGTGCACGATACGGGCGTGTTCCAGTATTCCTGCACCTCCAGGAGAACGATGGAGGTGGCGGGGGAGCTGATGGAGCGCGGCATTGCCTACACGCGCATCATCGACGAGACGTTTTACACGAAGACCTACAACCAGAACCGTATCATGGGGCTTGCCCTGCTCAAGAGCAGACTGCATCTGGATGGGAGATGCATTTCCAGCATCATCACAGCGGAGGAGATGGCAGAGTTTGAGGTGCTGCCGAAGCATCTGGACGGGATCGTCAACCAGCTGCGCGTGACCAAGGATGTGGAGGTCGCTGTGTTCCTGTATGAGACGGGAGACGGTACTTTCAAGACGAGC
The DNA here is from genome assembly GCA_947628935.1 of uncultured Roseburia sp. Lineage (GTDB taxonomy): Bacteria > Bacillota > Clostridia > Lachnospirales > Lachnospiraceae > Roseburia. The sequence goes on from CANRBT010000116.1 coordinate 6,529, forward strand.
ATGCGCTCCGTGGAGCAGGTGGATGTCTCCCGGATCGCCGTGCGCCACCAGGGCGGCGGTCATGTGCGGGCGGCGGGGTTCTCGATAGAGGGAGACAGTGAGAGCATCGTGGAGATGGTCGTCTCGGAGGTCGCGGAACAGCTGGCGGATTAGGGAGGAACAGGCATGGACAGGACGTCGTATATGATCATGATCCCTGGAAATGAGAAAGATCTGGAAGACCCCCAGGAGATCCTGCGGCGCATTCGCGAGCTGCCGGGACTCCGGCTTCTTGGGGAGGAGATGTCGGACGGGCAGATGGAGCTTGAGATCATGTATCATGACGCTTTTTATCAGGCGAGCATCTCCCCGGCGGAGTTCGGG
>CANRBT010000117.1 GCA_947628935.1 uncultured Roseburia sp.
TCCGTGCAGGGGCATTACAACCTGATTGCCCGCGAGGAGGAACGGGAGATGGCACCCTTCTGCGCAGACCAGAATATCGCCATGACGCCCTACAGTGCACTGGCAGGCGGGCGGCTCTCCAAGCATCCCGGCGAGACGTCGAAACGTTTGGAGCAGGACGCCTATGCCAAAGGAAAATATGACGCCACGGCGGAGGCGGATGGCCGGGTCATCGCCCGTGTCGCAGAACTGGCTGACAAGCGCGGTGTGTCCATGACGGAGATATCCCTCGCGTGGCTTTTGACGAAAGTGACAGCTCCGGTGGTGGGCGCGACAAAGTTCTCCCATGCGGACGGCGCAGCAAAGGCGGTCGATCTGGAGCTGACGCAGGACGAGATCGACTATCTGGAAGAATTATATGTGCCACATGCGCTGGTAGGCGTGATGGCGCAGAACGGGAAGCAGAAGGCGGGAAATGTAGTGTAAAAGACGCAGACTCGGCAGTCTGCGTCACGAGAATTGCTGCGCAATTCTCCCGGAATGGTTTACGGTGTTGGCATTAGTGGATATGGGATAAAAGATGCAGACCCATTAAAACATCCGGCAGAAAATAGATAACGGAAATAGATTCAAGAAAAAGGAGGATTTTACAATGGAAAAAATCACACAGACTGCGGGCAGAGATCAGCTTGGCGGATTCGCGCCGGATTTTGCCCACTTCAACGACGACATTCTCTTTGGAGAAAACTGGAACAATCAGGACATTGATGTAAAGACGCGGTGCATCATTACCGTGGTGGCGCTGATGAGTTCAGGGATCACGGACTCCTCGCTGACCTATCATCTGGAAAATGCCAAAGCGCACGGCGTAACCCGCGCGGAGATCGCAGCCATTGTCACTCACGTCGGTTTTTATGTGGGCTGGCCCAAGGCGTGGGCGGTGTTCCGTCTGGCGAAGGATGTCTGGAAGGAGGCGTGACCCTTGCGCCGGATAATATGGAGCAGTATGATGCTTTGCCGGTTTTATAAGATTTTGTAATAAAAACAGAAAGTGTATGACTGACGGAAGGAGATGTTATTATGGCTGACTATTTTGGAAAAGAAACACCGAAGCTGGGATTCGGACTGATGCGGCTGCCGAAGAAGTTACTCGGCACCGATATTGAGCAGGTCAAAAAGATGGTGGATCTGTTCATGGAGGCGGGATTTACATACTTTGACACCGCTTTCGTTTACGGTTCCTCCGAGCAGGACACTAAGAAAGCGCTGGTTGACCGCTATCCGAGGGAATCTTACACCCTTGCCACGAAACTCAACGCTTCTATGGCTTCCAGTGAGAAGGAGGCGCAGGGGCAGTTTTATAAAAGCCTGGAACGCACAGGGGCAGGATATTTTGACTATTATCTGCTTCACGCGCTCATGGGGAATAACTATCAAAAGTACGACCAGTACCATATCTGGGATTTTGTCAGGAAAAAGAAAGAGGAAGGACTGATCCGGCACTTCGGGTTTTCTTTCCATGCCGGGCCGCAGCTTCTCGACCGCCTGCTCACCGAACATCCGGAGGTTGATTTTGTTCAGCTGCAGATCAACTATGCCGACTGGAACGATCCGAATGTATCGTCCCGTGCAAACTATGAGGTCGCGAGGAAACACGGAAAATCCATTACCGTTATGGAACCGGTGAAAGGCGGCAAGCTTGCGAATCCTCCGGCGGCGGTCAGAAAGCTGTTTCAGGAGTACGCTCCTAATATGTCGCCGGCTTCGTGGGCGATCCGGTTTGTGGCAAGTCTGGACGGGATCATTACCGTGCTTTCGGGGATGTCCAGCGTGGCGCAGATGGAAGATAACCTTTCCTATATGAAGAATTTTCAGCCGTTGAATGAAGAAGAGCAGAAGATCATCCGGCAGGCGCAGAAGATTCTCGGCAGCTCGGCGGAGATCCCGTGTACGGCGTGTCACTACTGCACGGACGGATGCCCGAAACAGATCCAGATCCCCGATATTTTTGCAGCGGCCAACCTGCAGATTGGAAACGGGCAGGCAGCGCAGGCGAAAGAGCGCTACGCCGGCATATCGGAGGGACACCGTGCCACAGACTGCATCGGCTGTAAACAGTGCGAACGTGCCTGCCCGCAGCATCTGAAGATTACGGATTATCTGAAACAGTGCAGTGAAATATTTGGCGCATAGAGTGAAAAAAATATAAAAAATAAAATGGAAACAGGAGGAAACAGACATGAGTAAAACATTGGTAGCTTATTTTTCGGCGAGCGGAACGACCGCAAAGGTCGCAAAGAATCTTGCAGAGGCAGCAGGCGCGGTGATCACGGAAGGCAAGCTGTTGAACGGTAATCCTTCTACAGCCGAATTGAAAGCGTGGGTGAATACGTTATGAAGATCGTACTGTTAGAGGGCAGTCCCAACAAAAACGGCTCTTCCAATATGCTGGCGGAGCAATTTCGCAAAGGAGCAGAGGAGGCGGGACACAGCGTACAGGTGATTGATGCCGCTCATGCCGATATCCACCCATGCATCGGCTGTATCCATTGCGGGTATGAAGGGCCTTGCGTGCAAAAAGATGATGTAGAGGAGATCAGGCAGACCATACTGGACGCGGACATGATGGTGTTTGTGACGCCGATCTACTATTACGGCATGAGCGCCCAGCTGAAAACACTGATCGACCGGTTCTGTGCTTTTAACGGCAGCATCCAGAGAAAGCATATGAAGTCGGCGCTTTTAACTGTGGCATGGAATAACGACGCCTGGACGTTTGAGGCGCTGGAATCGCATTATGACACGCTGGTGCGGTATCTGAACCTGGAAGATCAGGGCAGGGTACTTGGAAAAGGCTGCGGCACGCCGGAGATGACAAGGCGCAGTATCTATCCAAAACTGGCATATGAGTTAGGACTGTCATTAAAAATATAAAAACAGATAGGTCAATCAACAACTTCGGAGGCCCTTACTATTTCCTGTTCTTTTCTGGGGCCGTCGGTCGTCTTATCGGCTCGTTTTCTGTACTCTGTTGGAGTCATTCCGAAATGTTTATGAAATATCTCCGCAAAGTAACTCGCGCTTCCGAAGCCCACCGACATAGCAATCTCCGTCATGGATTTATCACTGGTTTGCAAAAGATCCAAGCTTCTTCCCAAGCGATAGCGGTTGAGATATGTATTTGGAGACTGACCGAAAAATTTTGCAAATAGTTTGCAGCATTTACTCTGACCCACTGCCCCGGAAATGGCGATTTCTCGAAGGGATATTTTTCGAGCGTAGTTTTTCTGGATAAATCCGACCATGTTTCTGATCGCCGCCAAATCGCCGCTTTCCGCGCTTGCGGCATTGTTCTCCTGGGGTATATTTTCATATAGCAAAGACCAAATCTTTGCAAACGACGACTGCACCCTAAGAGGTGTTATTTTTTGTCCGTTGCATTTATCAATTTCATAGATTTTCCTTAAAATATCCATCTGCCACTCGCTGTTTGGGTCAAGAAAAATATACGGCGCGTTATGATTGTGGACGACCGGCAGAATAAAATCCTGCTCATAGGCAAGCGTTGGGCAAAGTATCGCGGGGTGGAGAAGGATGCAGATAAAAAAGCATTCTGTCTTAGACGCAGAGAATCCAAAATGCATCTGGCGTGAATTGACAAAAATCCCATCACCCTTATGCAGAGCAATGATTTCTCCATTTACGTTATAGTCCATTTGCCCGTCCAGAACAGCGATCAGTTCGATGTCATCATGCCAATGGCTGGGTGCGGCATAGTCAGGATAATGGGAAAGTATGCCACGGCGTATGTAAATGGGATAAGATATGTTATCATACTGCACTTTCTCAGATCGGTCATCCTTCAGTTCTATAAGGATGGACATATACTCACCTCGCAGGATTGTTATAGAAATAAGCAGGTTTTTTATAGAAATCCTCTCTATTGCGCCTTATCATTATATTGTATGAAATGGGCACAGTCAAGGAGGGGCCTTCATGCTTACAGATTACCATGTGCACACACAGTATAGCGACGATTCTGTCTATCCCATGGAAGATGTGGTTCGGGACGCGATTGCCCTGGGGCTTGATGAAATTTGCGTCACTGACCATGTGGACTATGGAATAAAGGTGGATTGGGACAGCGGCGAGAAGATACGATATCGTAACGGTGAGCCATTCGCTAATGTGGATTATCCCCGATATGTGGCGCAAATCGCGGAACTTCAAGAGAAATACAAGGATGCCATCACAATAAAACTTGGCTTGGAATTTGGGGTTCAGACGCACACTATCCCACAATATGAGGCCCTTTTCCGTCGCTATCCGTTCGATTTCATCATTCTGTCCATCCATCAGGTGGAGGACAAGGAGTTCTGGACGCAGGATTTCCAGCAGGGTCGAACCCAAAGTGAGTACAATGAACGCTATTATGAGGAAATGCTGGATGTTGTAAAGGCCTACAAAAATTATAGCGTTCTGGGACATCTGGATCTCATCAAGCGTTATGACAATGCCGGCATCTATCCTTTTGAGAAGGTAAGACCTCTCATTACGGAGATTTTGAAAACCGTGATTGCCGATGGCAAAGGCATTGAGCTCAATACCTCGTTCCACCGCTACGGCCTTGCGGAACCCATGCCGTCCGTAGAGATTCTGCGTCTATATAAAGACTTGGGCGGCAGCATCCTTACGATTGGCAGTGACAGCCACACGCCGGCACATCTGGGGACATACATTGAGGAAGCGAAAACACTGCTGCGCGAGCTCGGCTTTACAAGCTATTGTACCTATGAAAAAATGAAGCCAATTTTTCATTCACTTTAAAAGGGCGAAAGGTTTTCATGAAATATAAGTTCGGAAAAAAAGCAACCAAACAATCTTCGGATGATTTCCTGACGAAGCTGCTGACCATTGTGCTTCCTATCGCCTTTCAGCAGTTTATGCTCGCTCTTGTAAGCGCCACTGACGCGCTGATGCTCGGGAAACTGACGCAGGATTCCCTTTCGGCGGTATCGCTGGCAAGTCAGGTGGTCTTTGTGGAAAGCCTGTTCTTGACCGCCATGACCATCGGACTCTCGATCTTCGCAGCGCAGTATTGGGGAAAAAACGACGTCGCGGCTGTTGAGCAAATATTCGCGTATGTGATGAAAATAACCGCCGCCGTTTCGATACTTTTCTTTGCCGCTGCGCTTTTCGTCCCCCGTTTGCTGATGCGTATTTTCACAAACGAGGCCGTTCTTATTGACGGCGGAGCCACATATCTGCGCACTGTATCCTTGTCATTCATTTTGTCTGGCATCTCGCAGATATACCTCTGTATTTTGAAGAACACGGGAAGGGCGGCCAGGGCGAGCCTGATCAGCTCCGTCAGTGTGATCCTCAATATCGCGCTGAACGCGCTCCTCATTTTCGGCTTGCTGGGTCTTCCGAGATTGGGGATAGCGGGAGCGGCGCTTGCGACTGTAATAACACAAATAATCGAAACAGCATGGTGCGTTTTTGAAACGTTAAAAAAGGACAGCGTGAAGCTGCGACTAAACTGCCTTTTGCATGACGACAAGCGGCTCCGCGGCGATTTCTGGCAGTACACAACTCCCGTTCTGGGCAATGAGATCGTCTGGGGTGTAGGATTTACCATGTACTCGGTGATTTTAGGTCATCTCGGCACTGATGCCGTTGCGGCAAATTCTATCTCGGGCATTGTCAAAAATCTTGCTTTATGTTTCTGCATCGGCTTGGGAAGCGGCGCCGGGGTAATTGTCGGGAATGAACTCGGCGCAGGAAATCTTGAGCGGGCAAAGGCATACGGAAACCAGCTTTGCAGGCTGTCCGTTATAAGCGGAGCCGCTTCGGGCGCAGTGCTGCTTATTATAAGTCCGCTGATTTTTGCCGTGACCGATTTGAGCGGCACAGCAGACAGGTATCTGAAATGGATGCTGGTCATGTGCGCCTGTTATATGGTAGGGAAATCCGTCAACAGCACGACGATAGGAGGGATTTTCTGCGCGGGCGGAGACTCCAGATTCGGCTTCCTCTGCGATACGGTGACCATGTGGTGCATTACCGTTCCGCTGGGGATGCTTACGGCCTTTGTGCTGAAATGGCCTGTGCTTGCGGTTTATCTGATCGTTAATCTGGATGAGATGATCAAGCTGCCGGCTGTGTACAGGCATTATAAAAAATACAAATGGGTAAATAATTTGACGGTAAAAGGAGATACGACATGATTAAAATGAAAGACAGACTGCACACGGGTGAACTTTATCTGCCTGGTGACGAGGAGATCATGGCCGATCAGACGAAACGCCTTGACCGGCTTTACGACTTCAACATGACACGACCCACGGAGTACGAAAAGCGCTGCGCCATGCTAAAAGAAATGTTTGCGGAAATCGGCGACGACTGCTATATCGAGCCGCCGCTTCATACCAATTTCGGCGGCGCTCATGTGCATTTCGGAAAGGGAGTGTATGCGAATTTTAATCTGACGATGGTGGATGATACCTACATCTATGTGGGCGATTACACAATGTTCGGCCCGAATGTGACCCTTGCCACGGCGGGACACCCGATTTTGCCGGAGCTGCGGCAGCAGGGTTATCAATATAATATGCCCATACATATCGGCAAAAACTGCTGGCTGGGTGCGGGTGTTATCGTAATGCCGGGCATAACGATCGGCGACAATACCGTAATCGGCGCAGGCAGTATCGTTACAAAGGACATTCCCGCAAATGTTGTGGCGGTCGGCAACCCGTGCCGCGTTTTGCGCGAAGTCAATGAGCATGACAGAGAGTATTATTTTAAGGACAGAAAAATCGATTATAATT
>CANRBT010000118.1 GCA_947628935.1 uncultured Roseburia sp.
TCTATACGGATGAGCATTATGCCCAGTCCTTTGCCAGGGTCATTAACGGGAGGAGCGTGCGTTACGACCGACAGCATCTGGAGCGCTGGCATGGCTGCCCCTATAAGATTGGGATCGATATCTTCCCGAGGGATTATCTGTCCAGGGATCAGGAGCAGGAGCGGGGACGGGAAGGGCTGTTGCGGCTGGTTATGGCGGCCAGGGATGCGGTCCGGGAGAATGCGGCTGACCGGGAGGAGCTGCTCGCGATGGTAGAAAGGTACTGCAAGGTGCAGCTGAAGCGGACGATGTCCCTGGAACGACAGCTGTTGATCGTGTTTGACCGGCTGTGCGGGATGTTCTCCGGGGAGCAGTCCGATGAGGTGACAGATCTGTATCACTATCTTGTCGGGAGCGCAGGAGCATGTCCAAAGGAATGGTATGAAAAGCAGGACTGGCTGGCGTTTGAAAATACGAAGATCGCGGCGCCGATACAGACGGCAGGATGTCTGGAGGCGCTTTTCGGAAAGGAATATCTGACGCCGCGGATCTGGCACAGTCATGACTATCCGTTCTATGAGCGGCAGCAGCAGAATTATGAGGAATGGCGGAGGCTCAGCGACCTGCTGCTGGAGGATGTTCATGCAAGGATCGAGCAGGGCAGTTGGGAGGAGGCGTGCGACGCGGCGCACGAGTACAATGAGAGCGGCATGTGGAGCGAGGGGATGCAGCAGTTGAGGGTGCTGTGCGATATCTATGAGAAGGAGTTCGCGGACGAGGTGGAGCATGGCTTTTTTGACGGTCTCTACGGAGAAGGAGGCTGGCAGCGGATCGAGGAGAAATACCGATGGCTGTGCGGGCAGCTGCGGTGTATCTCCGAGGGAGAGCCGGAGGGCAGCTATGAGGAGCTGGCACAGGCGGTCAGATCCGGGACGATTTCGTATGATGCTGTGATCCTGACGATTCTGTATGAGGCTGACAACAGACTGGCATGCGTCACAAAAATATGCGAATATTATCAGGAAAGCGGGCAGGAGAGGTATGCAAAGCGCATGAAGGGGATTTGCACCTCTCTGGCAGGATTTCTGAAGAAAACGGAGAAAAAATATGCTGCAGTTTCATGAGGGATATTTTGAAGGGGAGAGTCTTTCGGACTTTTATGTAGAAAGCATGATGAAGCGTGCCTGGGCGGCGGAGCTGGAGGTTCTGGCAGAGATCATTCGTGTGTGTAAAAAGTATCATATCACATACTATGCGGATTGGGGAACGTTGCTCGGAGCGGTACGCCACCAGGGATTCATTCCGTGGGATGACGATATCGATATCGCGCTCAAGCGGAAGGATTATATGCGGCTGCTACAGGTGCTGCCGGGGGAGATGCCGGAGGGGTGGAGCATCAGCAGCTATTACACGTCGGAAAGCCACAGACAGCCGTTGAGCTGTGTGATGAACAGCACAAGGGTCGACCAGAGTCCGGAATTTCTGAGCCGGTATCACGGATGTCCGTACATTGTGGGAGTGGATGTGTGCCCGCTGGATACGGTGCCCAGGGATCCGGAGCTTGCGGAGACACAGCGTCTGCTTTACAGTGCGGTTTATGATGCGGCAGGACGCTTTGAGGAGCTGGAGAAGAGCGGGGAGCTGCAGGAGTGCCTGCCCAGGATCGAGGAGCTCTGCAACGTCCGTCTGGATCGGAGCAGACCCTTGCGCAGGCAGCTGTGCCTGCTGGGGGATCAGATCTGTGCGATGTTCGGAGAGGAGGAGGGAGACGTGCTGTCGTGGTTCCCCATCAGGGTGTATCGGGACGCCGCATTCGGCTATCCAAAGCAATGGTATGAGGACACAGTAGAGCTTCCGTTCGAGATGCTTTCCGTCACGGCGCCCGCAGCGTATCACGAGGTGCTGGCGACGATGTTTGGCGAGGAGTACATGACGCCGAGGAGAACCGGCGGAGGTCATGCGTACCCGTTTTACCGGGTACAGGAGCCTTATCTGAAACAGATATAGCGCTAAAGTGTAACGGCAGATATGCCGATATATAAATTGATAAGGAAAGGGCGACCAAGAGGGTCGGGTACACAATCATGGAGGATGCCGAAAGAGAAAACATGGAGAGTGTCAGGCTGACTCGCATGGAAAGCATGGGTGTCAGCCTTTTTGTTGTGCCTGAAAGCGAGAGAGACGGATATGCAGAGACTGTTGGTGATATCGGATGTACACGGCAACCTGACGGCATTGGAGAGGATCCTGCAGGAGGAGCCTGCGGAGCGGTTTGCGGGGATCCTGTTGTTGGGCGATCTGATTGATTATGGTCCGCGTTCCAATGAGGTGATACGGCGGATACAGGAGCTTCCGTCGGAGCTTGTCCTTGCGAATCTCTGGGGGAATCACGAGAGGGCGATCGCAGAGCAGGATTACACGCGGTTTTCGAGCAGGCGCGGCAGTCTCTGCGCGGAACACACCAGGAGGAGCCTGACAGAGGAGTCTCTGCGTTATATCGAGACAGCGATGGACCGTGAGGGCATGCGGGAGTTTACACTGGGAGGCAGACGCTGTCTCGCCGTGCACGGTTCGCTGGAGGACGTGTACTGGAAGAGCATCCCGCACGGCGAGCAGGGCGAGGCGTATGCAGCCTATGATCTGGTCTTTTCCGGTCATTCGCATATCCCGCATTTCTTTGAACATTTTTATCCCGCAAATTGCAGCGCAATCTGCAGCGCAATCTGCGCTGCAGATCGCGCTGCATACCGGGACCGGAAGCGGACTGTGTTCCTCAATCCGGGCTCGGTGGGTCAGCCGAGGAATCATACGCCGGGCGCGCATTATGCGGTCGTGGAGACGGACACGCTGTCAGTCCAGCTGAAAAGCATCCCTTATGATGTAGAGAGGGAGATCGCCCTGTTTTCCGACGAGGTGGATGCGTTTTATAAAGAAAGGTTAAGGTTAGGGATCTGAGATGAAAAAGGTATATTTGTGTATGTCCACAGACATCATTCAGCCGGGGCATATCCATATCATAGAGAAGGCGGCGGAGCTGGGGGAGGTCACGGTCGGCGTGCTGTGCGACCGCTGCGTGGCGATGTACGAGAGATATCCGATGTTCCCGCTGGAGGAACGAATGAAGATCATTCAGAATATCAGGGGCGTGTCCCGTGTCGTCGTGCAGGAGGATATCTATTACGATGCGAACATCCGTGCGCTGAAGCCGGACTATGTCATTCACGGGGACAACTGGAAGACCGGCTATCAGAAGAAGGTCAGAGAGCGGGTGATCGAGCTGCTGGCGGAATGGGGCGGAGAGCTGGTCGAGATCCCTTATTACAAGAGCGCGGGGACGCATCTGTTTGAGAACAGCATGAGTGAGAGAAGAGGGCTGCCGGAGGCGCGGCGCCAGATCCTGCGCCAGAAGATCTGCTCCGGGGACATCGTGAAGGTCATGGTCGCATATGACGGTTTGAGCGCGCTTCTGGTGGAGAAGACGGCTGTCGAAAATGAAAAGGAGCGCAGGCAGTTTGACGGAATCTGGCTTTCCAGCCTGTGCGATTCCACTGCGAAGGGCAAGCCGGATATCGAACTGGTGGATCTGACCTCGCGGATGAACTCCGTCAACGATATCATGGAAGTCACGACCAAGCCGATCATCTTTGACGCGGACACAGGAGGGCTGATCGAGCACTTTGTGTATAACATCCAGACGCTTGAGCGTATCGGGGTCTCCGCCGTTATCATTGAGGACAAGGTAGGGCTGAAGCGGAATTCCCTGTTGGGCAATGAGGTGGAGCAGCACCAGGACAGTGTGGAGCATTTCTGCGAAAAGATACGGGAGGGAAAGAGGGCGGTCCGGTCAAGCGCTTTTATGCTGATCGCCAGGATCGAGAGCCTGATCCTGGATCAGGGCATGGAGGATGCGCTGGCGCGCGCGCACGCCTATGTGGAAGCAGGGGCGGACGGCATTATGATCCATTCGCGCGCGGCGGAGCCGGATGAGATCTTCGACTTTGCGGATCGGTTCCGAAAGACGGACAGAGACACAGCGCTTGTGGTAGTTCCGACGACTTATAATAAGGTAAGGGAGGAGGAGCTGGAGGCGCACGGGATCAATGTTGTGATCTACGCCAACCATATGCTTCGCGCCGCGTTTCCTGCGATGCAGAGAGTGGCAAGATCCGTTCTGGAGAACGAGCGGTGCTATGAGGCGAGCCAGGATTGCATGTCGATCAAGGAGATCCTGTCGCTGGTTCCTGTGGAAGAGGGGTAGACGATGAAAAATTTGTATGTGATCAGCGGTGTCACGGGGATGACAGGCAACGAGCTGGCGCGTCAGCTCGTGAGGAGAGGGGATGCTGTGATCGGGTTCGACAACTTTTTTGCGTCCTCGATCGATACGATCCGGGATGTGCTGGAGTCGGAACGGATGGAATTTTACGAGGCGGATGTCAACGACGACGCATGGATGCGGAATCTGGAGGAGAAGGTGTCCGGGCTGCGGGCGCCCTGTGACAGGATCGTCTATATCAATTGTGCGGCGGTTGTGCACACGGAGCATTTTTACCATGTGAATCGGACCTTTGAGACGAACGTCCTTGGCATGAAGAGTTTTTTGGAGCAGGCGATCCGCGTCGGAGCGGACAGTTATATCAACTGTTCGACCTCCGAGGTTTACTCGATGCAGTCCTGGAAGGAGGGAGGCGTGGCAGAGGAGGATTTTCTGCTGCTGGCGACGGCGGAGCACAGCCAGCGGACGAGCTACGCGACAGGGAAGCTGCTCACGGAGTTCTTCCTGAAGGATGCTGTGGATTCCGGAAAGATCAGGGGCTGTTCGCTGCGCTTTGCCAACGTCTACAGTAAAAATGAGTTGCTTGCAAAGCATGTGATCCCACATGTGATCACCAGCCTGATGGAGAGCGGCAGAGTGACGCTGCTGGAAAATTCCAAAGTGAATAAGCGCACTTTTTTACATAACATTGACAGCTGTGCGGCCGTTCTCGCCGTGGCGGACACGGATGCCGCGCTGGACGGGACGGTATACAATGTGGCGACGGAGCAGGAGGTCTCGATGCTGGAGCTGGTAGAGTTGTGCGGCAGGGTGATCGGGATCGAAAAGCCGGAGATCCTTTTTGAGGGCTATCGGGAGTCCGATCCTGTGCGGCGTGTCCTCTCCGCAAGGAAGTTAAAGGAACGGACAGGCTGGGAGCCGAGGATCAGTCTGGAGGAGGGGATCCGGATGTGCGTCGAATATCGAAGGGAGACGGAAGGCAGATAGATGAAGAACGCGATCATAGCCATGGCGGGCGTTTCCAGCCGCTTTAACGAGGGCGAGGAACAGCCGGTCCTGAAGGGAATCTATACGACATCCGATGAGACGAAGACCCTGTTGTATTCGATCCTGCAGAAATGCGGGGGATTTGACCGTGTTGTGCTGGTGGGGGGCTATCGGTACCCGGAGCTGGAGAGCTATGTGAGGGAGTATTGCCGGGAGTTTCCGTTTGAGCTCCGGCTGGTCGAGAACCCGTACTATCAAAAATGGGGAACAGGGTATACATTAAAGGTCGGTCTGGAGGAATGTCTGCGGGAGCAGGAGTGCTCGGAGATCACACTGATCGAGGGCGATCTGTTTTTCGATGCGGGATCCTTTGCGGCTGTGCAGGAGTCTCCGGTCAGCGTGGCGACTTATAACGATAAGCCGATCATCAGCCGTAAGGCGGTCATTGCCTATACGGATCAGAAGGGGCGCCTGCACTATGTGTTCAGCACAAGTCACGGGGCTGTGCAGATCCCGGAGCCGTTTCTGGCGGTCTACAATTCCGGGCAGATCTGGAGGTTTACGGATGTCGGACGGGTGCGGGAGCTGGTGCGGGAGCTGCCGCAGGAAGTATGGGAAGGGACGAATCTGGAGTTCGTGGAGGCGTATTTTTCGGGTCTGGATGAAGACAGCTACGAGCTGCTGCCGCTTGCGACGTGGGAGAACTGTAATATCAGGGAGGAGTATCGGGAGTGTGTCGGGAGGATGTAGACATATGAAAACAAAAAAAAGATCGAAAACAGCGCAGTATACTATCCGGGAAATGACGCCTGAAGAACTGAGACGAATGCAGCTTCTCATGGTTGAGCTGTTAGCGGAGGTAGATCGCATCTGCAGAAAACATCATATCTCTTATTCCGTAGAAGGCGGAACGCTTCTTGGAACCGTTCGTCATCAGGGCTTCATTCCCTGGGATGATGATGTAGACATTGCTATGGTGCGGAGTGAATACCGGAAGTTCTGCAGAGTGTGCGAGAAGGAGCTGGATCAGGAGAAATATTTTTTTCAGAATCATGACACGGATCCGGAATATCGCTGGGGATATGCCAAAATCTTGAAGAACGGTACTTCTTTTGTACGATATGGGCAGGAGCATATGAAGATGAGACGGGGCGTATATGTAGAGATCTTTCCGATGGATGGGATCCCGAAGAACCCCATAGAGAAGGTCATTTTTAATGCCACGCGAGTCTGCTGCAGAAAGATCATGTGGTCAGAGGTGGGGAAGGTGAGTTGTAAGACAGCCGGGATGCGGTTGTGGTTTGGACTGTTGAATCGAATACCTGTGGAAAAGGCGTTTCAGACACTTGATTTTTTGGCAAGAAAGTATGATGAAAGGAGGGCGGACTATGTGACCTGTCTTTCTTTCCCGGATTGCTGGGTAAAGGGTGAACCAGGGTTTAAGCGGGAGTATTATCTGGAGACCAAGAGGATGCTTTTTGAGGGAGAGGAGATTTCCGTTCCGAAGAAGGAGAAGGA
>CANRBT010000119.1 GCA_947628935.1 uncultured Roseburia sp.
GCGGACGGAACGCTGGATATCGGCATGGCGTCCAGAGAGCTGAAGGATACGGAGATCGAATCCGGTCTGACCGGGATCACGATCGCGATGGACGGTATCGCTGTCATTGTCAACAAGGACAACCCGGTCGAGGAGCTTTCCTCTGATGCCGTAAAACAGATCTTTACCGGCGTGGCGGCGACCTGGGACAGTGTGCCGCAGTAATGCCACACAGGAGGCGCATATGGAGCAAATCACATGGAACCGGGTCAGGGAGGCAGTGGTGCAGGGTATCTTTCTCGCCACGGCAGTCATATCCATCATAGCGGTCGCGCTGATCTGCGTATTCCTGTTCGCAAACGGCGTACCGGCGATGCGGGAGATCGGTATTGCGGAGTTTTTGGGCGGAACGACCTGGAAGCCGGGAAACGATAAGTACGGGATTCTTCCAATGATACTGGGAAGTATCTATGTGACAGGCGGCGCCCTCGTCATCGGGGTGCCGATCGGTATTCTGATGGCGGTCTTTCTGGCGCGGTTCTGTCCGCGGCGCGTGTACAGATTCCTAAAGCCGACCGTCGATCTGCTGGCGGGCATACCGTCCATCGTATACGGATTCTTCGGTCTGGTCGTGCTGGTCCCCTGGATTCGGGAGCATTTTGATCGAAGCAACGGACAGAGCATTCTATGCGCCTGTCTTCTGCTTGGCATCATGATCCTGCCGACGATCATCGGGGCAGCGGAGCCCTCGATCCGCGCTGTGGAGCAGAGCTGCTATGAGGGCGCGCGTGCACTGGGCGCGACACATGAGAGGAGCGTGTTCACGGTTTTGGTCCCGGCGGCAAAATCCGGTATTTTCGCTGCGGTTGTCCTGGGAGTGGGACGTGCGCTTGGCGAGACCATGGCGGTCATGATGGTGGTCGGCAATCAGCCGCGCGTGCCGGAGAGTATTCTGGCAGGCGTCCGAACACTGACGACAAACATTGTTCTGGAGATGGGCTATGCGACGGATCTGCACAGGGAGGCGTTGATCGCGACCGGCGTTGTGCTGTTTGTCTTTATTTTGATTATAAATTTGTGCTTTTCTGCCATTAAGAGAAGCGGGAAGGAGTAAAAAATGCTTACGATCAACAGACTGTCTGTGAGGGACAGGATCCGGGCATATCTGAGACATCCGGGCTCTTTTCTACTGCTTTTGCTGGTGGCGGCTGCCGCCGTAGTGACGGTGGCGACGCTGTTGTTTTTGATAGGCTATATACTGGTGAAGGGTGTTCCCAATCTGACGCCGGAGCTTTTTTCCTTTATCTATAATTCCGACAATGTGTCGATGATGCCTGCCATCCTCAACACGATCGAGACGGCGGCAGTGACATTGGCGCTCTCGGTTCCGTTCGGCGTGGGGGCAGCGGTATATCTGGTGGAGTACGCGAAAAAAGGGAATCGACTTGTCGGGCTGGTCCGTATCACGGCGGAAACGCTCACAGGCATTCCTTCCATTATCTATGGACTGTTCGGCATGCTGTTTTTTGGCACAGCGCTTCACTGGGGATATTCCATTCTGACCGGAGCCGCGACGCTTGCCATCATGGTGCTGCCGACGATCATGCGCACGACGGAGGAAGCGCTGTTGTGTGTGCCGGATTCTTACCGGGAGGGAAGCTTCGGTCTGGGCGCCGGAAAACTGCGGACGATCTTTCGGATCGTGCTTCCGGCGGCGGCGCCGGGCATTCTTTCCGGCATTATCCTTGCGGTGGGCCGCATTGTGGGGGAGACGGCTGCGCTGATCTATACGGCAGGTACAGTGGCAGGCATGGCGGGCTTGACGGATTCCGGGCGCACGCTCGCGATCCATATGTATGTGCTCTCAAACGAGGGACTTCACAAGAACGAGGCGAATGCAACGGCGGTTGTGCTGCTTGTGATCGTGCTTTTGATCGATGCCGTATCCTCGTGGGTGGCAAAGCGTTTTGAAGCACAAAAGCAATAGCGTGGGAACAGGGAGAGGATATGGAAAATAAATTTCAGATCAGGGACCTGGATCTCTGGTATGGGGATTTTCAGGCGTTAAAAAATATCACGATGAACATTCAGGAGCGGCGGATCACAGCGTTTATCGGACCGTCCGGCTGCGGGAAGTCCACTTTTATCAAATGCCTGAACCGGATGAACGATCTGGTGGAGGGATGCAGGATCACAGGAAGCATACAGATGGACGGGGAGGAGATCTACCGGGGCATGGACGTCAACCGGCTGCGAAAGCGGGTTGGCATGGTATTTCAAAAGCCGAACCCGTTTCCTATGAGTATTTATGACAATATCGCATACGGACCGCGGACACACGGGATCCATGCCAGGTCAAGGCTGGATGAGATCGTGGAGAAATCCCTGCGTGACGCCGCAATTTGGGATGAGGTAAAGGATCGGCTGAAAAAAAGCGCGCTCGGTATGTCGGGAGGGCAGCAGCAGAGGCTCTGTATCGCGCGGGCGCTGGCAGTCGACCCCGAAGTGATCCTGATGGATGAGCCGACCTCGGCGTTGGACCCGATCTCGACTTCCAAGATCGAGGATCTGGTCCTGGAGCTGAAAAAGAGCTATACCATCGTCATGGTCACGCACAATATGCAGCAGGCGGTCCGCGTATCGGATCAGACGGTGTTCTTTTTGCTCGGGGAGGTCATCGAGAGCGGGGAGACGGAGCGGATGTTTTCCATGCCGCAGGATAAGCGGACGGAGGATTATATCACGGGACGGTTTGGATGATCGTGGGAAGGAGAGGACATGAGAAACCGGTTTGACCGACAGCTCTCGGAGCTGAACAATGAGCTGATCGAGATGGGAAGTCTCATTGAAAAAGCGATTGAAATGGGGATCTCTGCGCTGGTGCGTCAGGATGTCGAGAAGGCAAAACAGGCGATCGCTTTTGATGAGGAGATCGATGCGCAGGAAAAGGCGATCGAGGCGTTGTGCATGAAGCTGCTGCTTCAGCAACAGCCTGTGGCGGGGGATCTGCGGCTGATATCTGCAGCGCTTAAAATGATCACGGATATGGAGCGCATTGGGGACCACGCTGCGGATATTTCAGAGATGACGATCCTGATGTCAGGCGCCGCCTATGAGAACAGCGAGGTCAACATCGAGATCGTGGAGAGCATGGCAAAAGCGACGACAGACATGGTGATAAAGAGCGTGGACGCCTTTGTCAGCAAGGATTTGGAGCTTGCCCGCCGGGTGATCGGGCAGGACGATATCGTGGACGAACTGTTCGCGGAGTTTAAAAAACAGCTGATCCAAAAGATCAGTGAAAATATCAAAAACGGAGAACAGGCGACCGACATGCTGCTCGTCGCAAAGTATTTTGAACGCATTGGGGATCATGCGACCAACATTGCGGAATGGGTCATCTATTCGATCACGGGAGAGCACGGGGACTGACCGTGGACGATTTTTCATATATCCGTCGATTATAATTGCAAAACCGCGGGAAATACGTTATAAAGGAAGTGTATGCGTTTAACAGGGGGCATGTCTCCCGCGGGGATGAAGGAGAATCAGATGGATATTTTTGGAATACTGACCCTCATAGGGGGTCTGGCGCTGTTTTTATACGGAATGAGCGTGATGGGCGCCGGGTTGGAGAAAATGTCGGGCGGAAAGCTGGAGCACATTCTGGAGGGTCTGACATCGAGTCCGTTAAAGGCTGTGCTGCTCGGCGCCGGGGTCACTGCCGTGATCCAGTCGTCGTCCGCGACGACGGTCATGGTCGTCGGCTTCGTCAATTCCGGCATCATGAAACTGTCGCAGGCGACGGGGATCATCATGGGCGCAAACATCGGAACAACGGTGACGTCCTGGCTGCTCTCGCTGACCGGGATCGAGGGCAGCAGCTTTTTCCTGCAGATGCTCAAGCCCTCTTCGTTCGTGCCGATCCTCGCCATGATCGGCATTGTTCTGGTCATGGGGGGAAAGAGCGACTGGAAAAAGAACGCCGGGGAGATCATGCTGGGCTTTTCCGTTCTCATGCAGGGGATGACGACCATGAGCGGGGCTGTGGAGCCGCTGGCGGATGTGCCGGAATTTACGAATATACTCACGATGTTCAACAATCCGGTCTTCGGCGTGGCTGCGGGCACGCTGTTGACGGCGGTCATCCAGAGCTCCTCTGCGTCTGTGGGTATTCTGCAGGCATTGTCCGTGACGGGCGCGTTTACCTACGGATCGGCGATCCCGATCATTCTGGGGCAGAACATCGGAGCCTGTGTGACGGCGATGCTCTCCTCGCTGGGAGCCAACCGGGGGGCGAAAAGAGCGGCGTTTGTCCATCTGTATTTCAACATGATCGGCGCATTTTTGTATCTGACCCTGTTCTATGCGGGGAATGCCCTGTTTCACTTCCCCTTTACGAATGAGGTGGTCGGCGTGGCGGGTATCGCGCTGATACATACCTCGTTCAACCTGTTTACAACGCTTGTCCTGCTTCCGTTCACCAAGGGTCTGGAGCGTCTGGCGTACCTGACGCTTCCGCTGACCGAGGACGAAAAGGAGGAGGAGGAGGATGTGTTCGGCATACTGGACGATCGCTTCCTCAGTACGCCGGGATTTGCACTGGAGCAGTGCCGCTCCCTTGTGAGCAGGATGGCGGAGATGTCCCGCGACAGTTTTTTGGAGGCGATGACCGTCATCGGAAACTATTCCGAGGAGAAGGCGAGGGAGGTTGTCGAGAAGGAGGAGCGGATCGATACCTACGACGATAAGCTCAGCGCCTATCTCACCAAGCTGCGCAGTGAGAAGCTGTCTTATAGGGACAGCATCCGGGCGACGTCCCTGCTGCATTGCCTGACGGATTTTGAGCGTATTTCCGATCACGCGATCAATGTGGTGGAGTGCGCGGAGCAGATGCAGAAGGAATCCCTGGAATTTTCCAAGAAGGGCAAGGAGGAGATGGCGGTCTACGGAAATGCGATCCGGGATATCCTGGGACGGACGACCACGGCGTTTGTGCGGAGCGATCTGGCGCTTGCGCGCACAGTCGAGCCTCTGGAGGAAGTGATCGACGGTCTGAACAAGGAGATCAAGAAGCATCATATGAAGCGGCTGCGCAAGGGAAAATGTACGATGGAGCTTGGAATGGTGCTCTCGGATATCGCGATGAATTATGAGCGTGTCGCAGACCACTGCTCCAATATCGCTGTGTATATGATGCAGCTGAAAGATACCCAGCTGGAGGAGCACAGCTTCACGGATCAGCTGGATGCGGCGGAGAGCGCCGAATTTACGAGGCTCGTGCAGGAGTTCGGAAGCAGGTACGAGCTGTGACCGGAGAAATGGGATGGCAGTGATCTATATTGTCGAGGATGATGTCAATATCCGTGAGATCGAGCGGTATGCGCTCACCAACAGCGGCTTTGGTGTGGAGGAGTTTGCGGAGGGGAGGCAGCTTCGGGAGCGTCTGAGGGAGACGATACCGGATCTGCTTTTGCTCGATATCATGCTCCCGGGAGAGGACGGGCTTGCGCTTCTTGCCGGACTGCGCGCCGAACCTGCGACCGCGAGGCTGCCGGTTATTCTTGTCACGGCAAGGGGCAGCGAGCTGGACAAGGTGAAGGGGCTGGATCTGGGAGCGGATGATTATATTGCCAAGCCGTTCGGCGTGATGGAGCTGATTTCCCGCGTCAAGGCATTGCTGCGCCGTACGGCGGAGGAGCCGAAGCCGACGATCCTCCGCTGCGGGGATATCCTGCTGGAGGATGAGCGTCATGCGGTATCGCTGGCGGGAACGCCGTGCGAGCTGACCTTTAAGGAATATGAGCTGCTGAAATATCTTATGACAAATCAGGGAATCGTTCTTTCCAGAAACAGGATCATGGATCAGGTCTGGGGCTTTTCCTATGAGGGAGAGAGCCGCACTGTGGATGTGCACATCAAGACGCTTCGCCAAAAGCTCGGGAAGGCGGGGAGCCGCATCCGCACCGTGCGGAATGTGGGGTATCTGTTGGAGTGAGGCGGATATGAGAAAAAAAATAAAAAAGCAGTTTCTGTTGATTGCGGCAATCGCTGTTATGGCGACTGCCGTATGTGCTGTTATGCTGTTCTATCATATACTGACAGAGCAGATCTATGACGACCTGCGGGCGGAGGCGGAGGCGCTTGCCGGGGTTCCCGCTGTGGATCTTCCGACGGTATCGGAGGGAGACGGCAAGGAGGCGCTCCGGATGACGCTCATCGGCTCGGATGGCGTGGTCCTGTACGACAGCGGGGAGAATGTCGCTGCGATGGGAAATCACAGTGACCGCCCGGAGGTGGCACAGGCGCTCACAGACGGGGAGGGATGCTCGATGCGAAGATCAAAGACCCTGGGCTGGTATACCTTTTATTATGCAAGGCGTCTGGAAAACGGAACCATTCTTCGCATCGGAAAGGCCAGTGGCAGTATTTCCCGTTTGGTATGGATGATGACAGGACTGACCATGTGCGTCGGCGCTGCGGTATTTTTGCTCTGTGTGTTTCTGGCAGGGCAATTTGCCAGGAGGATCGTCGGACCGATCGAGCGTATGTCATCGAACCTTATGCTGGCGGACGAGAACACAGTCTATGAGGAGCTGCGCCCTTTTATAGCGACCATCAAGCGGCAGCATGCGGATATTTTGAATCATGCAAGGCTGCGTCAGGAATTCACAGCAAATGTCTCGCATGAGTTAAAGACGCCGCTCACTGCGATTTCCGGGTATGCGGAGCTGATCGCGAGCGGTATGACGAACGAGGG
>CANRBT010000120.1 GCA_947628935.1 uncultured Roseburia sp.
ACCTATGCGGGCAATTTGGAGAATCTTGCCGATGTCGAGGAGCGGGAGAACTATACATTCGTGCGCGCGGATATCACAGACAAGGAGGCGATCGAGCGCATCTTTGCGGAATATGACATCGACCGTGTGGTGCACTTTGCGGCGGAAAGCCATGTGGATCGCAGCATCCGCAATCCGGAGGTGTTCGTCAGGACGAACGTGCTCGGCACAGCGGTGATGCTCAACTGCGCAAAGGCGGCATGGGAGCTGCCGGACGGGAGTTTCCGGGAGGGGAAGAAGTTTTTACATGTCTCGACAGACGAGGTATACGGCTCTCTGGAGGAGGATGGGACCTATTTTTATGAGACGACGCCGTATGCGCCGCACAGTCCCTATTCGGCGAGCAAGGCATCCTCGGACATGCTTGTGAAGGCGTACATCGACACCTATCATTTTCCGGCGAACATCACGAACTGTTCCAACAATTACGGACCGTATCAGTTCCCGGAGAAGCTGATCCCGCTCATCATCAACAATGCCCTGCAGGGAAAGAAGCTGCCTGTGTACGGGGACGGAAAAAATGTCCGTGACTGGCTGTATGTGGACGATCACGCAAAGGGGATCGATATGGTGCAGGAGAAGGGACGCCTCGGCGAGACGTACAATATCGGGGGGCACAACGAAAAGCAGAATATCGAGATCGTCAATATCATCATAGAGACACTGCTGGATATGCTTCCGGAGGATGATCCGAGGCGTGCGCATGTGAGCAAGGATCTGATCACCTACGTGGAGGACCGCAAGGGACATGACAGGCGCTACGCGATCGCGCCGGATAAGATCCGGGAGGAGATCGGCTGGGAGCCGGAGACGATGTTCGCAGAGGGCATCCGAAAGACGATCGCCTGGTTCTTTGAGCATGAGGATTGGATGAAGCGCGTCACGAGCGGCGATTATCAAAAATATTACGAGGAGATGTATCGGAATAAATAACAGATGCAGGCAGCAGTACCGCCGACGGGCGATACTGCTTGTTTGCGTTTTTTAAGTGAGAAAGGGTGATAGCATGAAAGGAATCATACTTGCCGGAGGATCCGGCACACGACTTTATCCGTTGACGAAGGCGATCTCCAAGCAGATCATGCCGGTCTATGACAAACCGATGATCTATTATCCGCTGTCCACGCTGATGCTGGCAGGCATCCGGGAGGTTTTGATCATCTCGACTCCGCGGGATCTGCCTGTGTTTCAGGAGCTGTTCGGGGATGGAGGTCAGCTCGGCATGCGCTTTTCCTATGCGGTCCAGGAGGAGCCGCGCGGGCTTGCGGACGCGTTCCTGATCGGGGAGCCGTTCATCGGGACGGACGCTGTGGCGTTGGTGCTGGGCGACAATATTTTCTATGGGCAGAGCTTTTCCAGGGTCCTGCGGAACGTGGCGGAGCGCACAGAACACAGGAAGGGCGCGACGATCTTCGGCTACTATGTCCGCGATCCGCGCGAGTACGGCGTGGTGGAGTTTGACGGGGACGGCAGGGCGATCTCGATCGAGGAGAAGCCGGAAAAGCCAAAGTCCAATTATGCTGTGCCGGGACTTTACTTTTATGACAACGATGTCGTGGAGATCGCGAAGCAGGTGAAGCCGTCTGCGCGCGGGGAGATCGAGATCACAGCGGTCAACAACGCGTATCTGGAGCGCGGCGATCTGCTGGTGGAGACGCTCGGGCGGGGGTTTGCGTGGCTTGATACGGGAAATCACGACATGCTGCTGACGGCGGCGGATTTTGTGTCGGCATTTCAGAAACGGCAGGGGCTTTATATCTCCTGCATTGAGGAGATCGCATACAAGCGGGGCTTTATCGACAGGGAACAGTTGGAACGCCTGGCGCAGCCGCTGCTGAAGACCGACTATGGAAAGTATCTGATGGAGATTGCATCGGGATTATAAGAAACGGAAAGGCAGGAGATGTGAGCGATGGGAAAGATCAAGGTGACGGAAGATTGCGGGGGAATCCGGGGACTTAAGGTCATTGAGCCGACTGTGTTCGAGGACGCGCGAGGCTACTTTATGGAGAGCTATAATTATAACGACTTTGCGGAGGCGGGGATTGACTGCACCTTTGTGCAGGACAACCAGTCGGCGTCGAAGAAGGGCGTGCTGCGGGGGCTTCATTTTCAGATCCGCTATCCGCAGGATAAGCTGGTGCGCGTGATCAAAGGAGAGGTGTTCGATGTGGCGGTCGATCTGCGCGAGGGGTCGGAGACCTTTGGAAGGTGGTACGGGGTGCGTCTCTCCGCGGAAAACAAGAAGCAGTTTTTTGTGCCGAAGCATTTTGCACACGGGTTTCTGGTACTGTCGGACTATGCGGAATTCTGTTACAAGGTGACGGATTTCTATCATCCGAACGACGAGGGAGGCATTCTCTGGAGCGATGACGAGCTTGGCGTGGAATGGCCCCTGCCGGAGGGCATGTCTGTGGAGGATCTGATCCTGTCGGACAAGGACAAGGTGAATGGCAGCTTTGCTGATTACAGGGAGAGCATGCATGGCAAAGAGGGATAAGACGCCGGTTTTGGCGCGACTTTGGAGAGACCGGCGGCTGGTCTGGAATCTTGCCAAAAACGATCTGAAGAAAAAATTTGCAGGCTCCTATTTTGGAGTGATATGGGCGTTTGTGCAGCCGATGATCACGATCCTGCTCTATTGGTTCATCTTTGAGTTCGGTCTGCACCAGCGGGCAAGCGATCTGCGCACCGGCGCAGAGATCCCGTTCGTACTCTGGCTGATGGCGGGTCTGGTGCCGTGGTTTTATTTTCAGGAGGCGATGAGCGGCGGGACGGGCGTGCTGGTGGAGTACAGCTATCTGGTGAAGAAGGTCGTGTTCGGTGTCGATGTGCTGCCGGCTGTGAAGCTGATCTCCGCCCTGTTTGCGCATCTTTTTTTTGTTGTTTTTGCGATCGTGGTATTTTCCTGTATGGGGTATTTCCCCACGTGGTATGTGCTGCAGGTGTTCTATTATTCCTTTTGCATGATCGTGCTCCTGACGGGACTTGTCTATGCGACAAGCGCTGTGAATGTGTTTTTTCGGGATATGAAGGAGGTCGTGGGGATCCTTCTTCAGATCGGAATGTGGGTGACGCCGATCATGTGGAACTTTGAGTCGATGACAAAGATCCCGGGATGGGCGCTTGCCATTCTCCGGTTCAACCCTATGTACTATGTGGTGACAGGATATCGGGATGCGCTGATCCATCGGACAGGCTTTTGGGAGCATCCTTTGGAGACGCTGGTGTTCTGGGTCATCACGCTGCTGCTGTTTTGGGCGGGTACGGGAGTGTTTCGACGGCTGAAGCCCCATTTTGCAGATGTGCTCTAGCAGGAGGCGGTATGGATCAGATTGCGATCAAGGTAAAGGATATCAGCAAAATTTATAAATTGTACCATAAGCCGTCTGAGCGTCTGTTCGATGCGCTGGGACTGGCAAAAAAGGGACGGTTTCCGGAGCATCGCGCGTTGGATCACGTCTCCTTTGAGGTGAAAAAGGGGGAGACGGTCGGCATTATCGGTACGAACGGCTCCGGGAAGTCCACGATATTAAAGATCATTACGGGCGTCTTAAGTCCCACAGAGGGAGAGGTGGAGATCGAGGGGCGCATTTCCGCGTTGCTGGAGCTCGGAGCGGGCTTCAACATGGAGTACACAGGCATTGAGAATGTCTATCTGAACGGGATGATGATGGGGTTCACAAGGGAGGAGATGGACGCCCGCATGGATGAGATCCTGCGCTTTGCAGACATCGGGGAGTTTGTGAACCAGCCCTGCCGGACATATTCCAGCGGGATGTTCGTGCGTCTGGCGTTTGCCGTGTCCATCAACATCGATCCTGAGATCCTGATCGTCGATGAGGCGCTTTCGGTCGGCGACGTCTTTTTCCAGGCGAAATGCTATAAAAAGTTCGAGGACTTCAAGGCGCAGGGAAAGACGATCATTTTTGTCAGCCACGATATCAGCAGCGTCGCAAAGTATTGTGACAGAGTGATCCTGTTGAACCGGGGCGTAAAGCTTTCGGAGGGAAGACCGAAGGAGACGATCGATCTTTACAAGAAGGTGCTGTTAAATCAGTCGCAGAATATAGCGAACGGACAGGTGCTGGAGAGTGCGGGGAAAGCCGGAGGGAAGCTCTGGAAGGACCATTACGAGCTCAATCCCGACGTGAATGAGTATGGGACCGGAGAGGCGGAGATCATCGATTTTGCGATCGTGGATGAGTACGGGAGCTACACGAACTGCATTCAGAAGGGAACCGTTTTTGAGATCCGGTCAAAGGTGCTGTTTCGGAACGACGTGCCGGATCCGATCTTTACCTACACGTTCAAGACCGTGCAGGGGACGGCTGTCACAGGCACAAACACGATGTATGAGAGGGTAGGCGTTGGACTAGCCCGCGCGGGGGAGGTCTATGTGGCGACCTTCCGCCAGGAAATGAACCTGCAGGGCGGCGAGTATCTTCTCTCCGTGAGCTGTACGGGCTATGTGGGCGGCGAGTTCCGCGCGTATCACAGGCTGTACGATGTGGTGGGCGTGACCGTGATCTCCGACAAGAATACGGTCGGGTTTTACGACATGAATTCGGAGACGACTGTGAGGCGGGAGACGAGGGAGGAGTCATTATGAAACGGGTACTGTTCATCACCAATATACCGTCGCCCTATCGTGTCGATTTTTTTTCCTATCTGCAAAAGAACGTTCCGCAGTATGAATTCCATGTCCTCTTTTCGGGCGCCGGAATGGAGAACCGCAAGTGGAGCGTGCAGCTGGAGAAGCTGTCAAATTATGCCTTTTTGACATCACGGACGTTGATCATCCGCAAGAGGTTCGACGACCGCTATGTGTTCCTTCCGGTCGGCGTGGAGCGGGCGCTGCGGGAGATCGCACCGGACCTTGTGTTTGCGATGGAGTATAACCCGACCATCTTGCGGGCGGTCCACTGGTGCAGGAGAAGGAGGATCCCCTACATCAGCTGGACGGACGGCACGCTCCACTCGGAGCGGAATTTCGGGAGGGTGCAGCGGCTTGCGCGCCGTTATGTGATCCCGCACGCGGCGGCGTATGTGGCGAGCAGCACCGCGTCAAGGGAGGCGCAGATCGCCTATGGCGCGGATGCAGACAGATGCTTCCTCTCGTATCTGACCGTGGATATTGAGAAGTATCTGCGGAAAAAGGAATCTTATGAGAGCAGGCAGTTGATCTATGTCGGCAGCCTCATCCAGCGAAAGGGACTGGATCTGCTGCTCCCTGCACTGGCGAGGACGGACGGGGATATCCGGCTTCTGATCGTGGGCGAGGGACAGGAGAAACCGCGGCTCGAGCAGCAGGCAAGAGAGCTTGGCATTGCACATCGTATCTCCTTTGCGGGGTTTGTGGAGGGCGAGGCGCTCCGAAAACTCTACAGTGATTCGGATGCGTTCATCCTGCCGACACGGGAGGACTGTTTTGGACTGGTGATCCTGGAAGCGATGTGTGCGTCCCTGCCGGTCATCTCCTCAAAATATGCGGACGGAGCATTTGATCTCATAGAGGAGGGAAGGAACGGATATATCGTGGATCCGGAAGATACGGAAGGCTTTGCACAGGCGATCCGCGAGGTGTTTGCAGACCGTGAACGACTTGCCGCGATGGGGCAAAGGAGCTATGAGAAGGCACATGAGTTCGCTTTTTCTGAGGTGTCAAAGGGCTGTATTGCGGCGCTGGAATATGTGTGGGGAAGGTGATCGGGTGAGCGAGAGGATCTTGGCGATTTTTACCTGTTTTAATCGGAAAGAATTGACGGAGCGCAGCGTCCAAACGCTGGTGCAGAACGAGAAGGTGCAGTTTGATTTTGTCGCTGTGGATGACAACAGCACGGACGGCACGCAGGAAATGCTCCGCGGTCTGCCGTGCCGGATCGACGTGGTGGAGGGGGACGGGAACCTTTTCTGGAACGGCGGAATGCACAGAGCGATCGGGCATGTCAAACAGCATTACAGGGATTATGCGTACTATATGCTGATGAATGACGATACGAGATTCTTCCCCGGGATTTTTGACCGGCTGCTGGAGGAGCTTGACCCCGATACGGTGCGTGTGGGAGCCGTTACCTGGGAGACCAGGCAGGGGCTCAGCTACGGCGGGATCAAGTACACGAGAGGCATCCGGTATCAGATGTGCGGACCGGAGGAGGGGGATCTTTCTTTGGACACCTTCAACGCCAACTGTGTGGTAGTTCCGCATGATATTTTTATGCAGGTGGACATGGATCCGCGCTATCAACACAGCATGGGGGATTTCGACTATGGATTGCAGATCCGCCGGCTGGGGTATGACATTAAGCTGTTCAGCCGCTATGTAGGGGCATGCGATGACAACGATCCGACCGGGACCTGGCAGGATGCGTCGCTGCCGAGACGGGAGCGGCTTCGGAAGAAGGAGAGCAGGAAGGGACTGCCGTTTGCGGACTGGTTTCATTTTTTATACAAAAACTTTGGATTGGGGACGGCAGTGGTGCGCTCTCTCACGCCGTATCTGAAGATCCTGCTGGGAAAATAGAACGGAGAACGGACGATGCTGATTTCCATAACGACCGTGATCCTGGCGCTTGCCGCGCTGTTGGGATTGCTGTTTTATCCGAAAACAGAAGGAAGACTGAATGGGTTTAAGATCCTTGTCATGGGGACGATCGCGCTGCTGTGCTA
>CANRBT010000121.1 GCA_947628935.1 uncultured Roseburia sp.
CTCTGCCGTTCTGCGCATTCGGGCTATCTGCCGGCGGCGTTTGCGGCGTTGGTGGAGGAGAGGGTGAGGAGCGGTCTGGAGACGGTCTATGACGTCGCATACTTATGACCCCTTGTCCGGGGAGACCGGCGAGGGGCGGACGATCCGAAAAAACTGTAACAAAGGATGCAGGTTCGTTGTATAACCATACAGCGATCGGTTTTATACCGTCAAAATGCAGCAGGGAGGAAAACAAGATGCAGATGCAGGTAAAGGAAGAGAACAAAACGAGGATCCTGGAGGTAGAGGGCAGGATCGATACGGTGACGGCGCCTGATTTTGAAAAAAGGCTGCTGGAGGAGCTGGCGCTTGGGAAAACGCTGCGCATCGACCTGGGGAATGTCGCCTATGTCTCCAGCGCCGGTCTGCGCGCCTTTTTACAGGGACAAAAATTTGCGAACAAAAACGGAGTAGCGATGAGCCTGTTCCACGTCAATGACACTGTGGAGGAGGTTTTGGAAATGACCGGTTTCATTGATATCCTGACCGTGGAGTGACCGGGCGTTTGGCAATGCGTTGAGGTGCTTATGGAAAAATATGGTTCGGATTTTTGGAAGATCCTCCTGGACAACATCAAAACGATCCTAAAGGGAGATTATGAAGAGGGAAGCGCGGATCTGAATACCCTGGGCAATCTTGCGCTGCTGCGGATGGACCGGAAGACGGTGACGCCGCCTGTGAAGGGGCTGCCGCGTCTGACGAGAAAGCAGATCCGGCAGCTGCAAAGCTTCTATCGCCCCTATGTCCGGTTTATGACGAGCCGTTACCATAGATTGTACACGGCAAAATCGGGGAAATTTTACCCGCAGTACCTGCCGGAGGAATTTTACGCGATGCATGTGGACCGCTACCTGAACCGTCGCGAGGAAGCGCGCTATCTGGACAACAAATGCTATTATTACAGGCTGTTCGCAGGGGTAAAGCAGCCGGAGCCGATCGCCCTGCGGATCGGCGGCACATGGCTTGACGCTGATTGCAACGCAGTGGATCGGGAGCAGGTATACGCGGCTGTGCAAGGGGAACCGGAGGTCGTCGTCAAGAAGGCGTTCAATTCAGAGGGGGGACACGGCGTCTTTTTCGTGGGCGGAAACGGGATAGACAGGAAGGTGCGCCGTCTTGTCGGCGCGATCCGGGAGGACGTGGTGATCCAGCGTCCGGTCAGGCAGCACAGAGAGCTTGCCGCGCTGCATCCCCAGTCTGTGAACACCATCCGTATCGTATCGCTGCTGACGCAGGAAAGGGTACGGATCTATGCGGCGGCATTGAAGATCGGGACGGGAAGCGCCAAAACCGATAACGGCTGCCAGGGCGGTATTTATTGCGGACTTCATTCCGACGGCTCCCTGAGGGACTATGGCGTCCTGGATAACGGGACCGTGCTGACCAGGCATCCGGATCTGCAGTACCCCTTCGCGGGAAAGAAGGTTCCGCATTTTGCAAACGCACTGAGACTGGTCAAAAAAGCCCACGTTTTTATGGGACATTTCAGGCTGATCTCATGGGATGTGGCGATCGACGAAGCGGGAGAAGCCGTGCTGATCGAGGCGAATCTGTGCCTGGGAGGTATTAACGATGTGCAGATGTGCTGCGGACCGCTCTTTGGGAAGGACACAGGGGACATATTGGATGAGGTGATGCACGGGAAACGAAAGGTAACGACGCTGCTATGAATCAGGACGACCGGTTTTTAAAAAGAGAATACCTGAAAAATCTGTTTCCCATCGTATTCTCCATACTGGGCGGCACGGTGAACACGCTGATCGACAGCGTGTTTGTCTCGCGGAGGCTGGGAAGCCTGGGTCTGACCGCAGTAACCCTGTGTATGCCTGTGTATTTTCTGCTGTGTACGTTTGGCTCCCTGGTGGCGGCAGGCGCGTCCCTTTTGTCGGCGGGAGCGGCGGGGAAGGAACAGATGGAGGAAGCGGCAAGGCATTACCACAGCGCGCTTACGGTCTGCGTTGCCGCGGGCATACCGATCACAGCGGTCGGTATGCCGCTGTGCGGCACGATCGCAGGGCTTCTTTCCACGGAGCCGCTCCTGTATCCGTATCTCTATGATTATGTTTTCGTCACGATGGCGACTGCGCTGCCGCTCATGCTTTCTTACCTGCCCCAGTATTATCTGCAGCTGGAGGGGAAGATGCGGGCGATCGTAAACACGATGCTGCTTCTGGTCGGACTGGATCTTTTTTTTGACTGGCTGTTTTTATATCCGCTTGACCTGGGGATGAGAGGGGCGGCGTCGGCAAGTCTGATCGCAACGCTTCTGGCAGGAGTATACAGTTACGCGGCGCTTGAGAAAGGATATTCCAATTATCATATCGGATTCCGAAGGGTCGCCGTCCGGGAACTGGCTGAGATCATACGGTACGGCAGTCCGGTCGCTCTGGGGAATTTTCTGGATTCCGTCCGGCTGTTTTTCCTCAATACCATGATCCTGGCAGCAGGCGGGATCGCGGCATCCGCCGTGTGGGCGGTACTGAACACGCTGCTGGAATTATCGGTCGCGCTGACCTCCGGTATACCGCAGGCGGCGGCGCCCCTGATGGGCGCCTATTACGCGGCGAGAGAGAACGGCGGACTGCGCATACTGGTCCGTCTTCAGACAACATGCGGTCTGTTTCTCGGAATGCTCTTTGCGGTCGTTCCCCTGGTCTGGCACAGGACGCTGGCGGCCGCCTTCGCTGTGGAGGAGCATCTGTTTTTTCCGTTTTTGTGCATGGGAATCTACGTTCTGGCGGAGCTGCTCTGCAGCATCGGGATCACCTTTTATCACACTGCGGGCAGGATCAGACTGTCCAATTATCTCGTGTCCTGGCGGAAGCTCCTGGCTCCTGTGCTGGCGATGTGGGCTGTGGGAAGCCTTGGGCTGCCGCTATGGCTGTTTCTGCCGTTTGGCGGTGCGCTGACGCTTCTTTTGGAATTTCTGACGGCGGCGTTCTGCCGGCGCGGGAAAAAAGAGGGCGTCCATGCGCTTTCCCCGATCCTGCTGCTGGATGACAGCCTGGAGCGGGAGCATAAAGTCCTTGATTTTTCGATTGCCGCCGACAACAAGAGCATCTGCGATGCCAGCGAGCAGATACAGGAGTTTTGCACCAGAAACCATATGAACCTGAAACAGACAATGCAGATCGAGCTTGCCATCGAAGAACTGCTGACCGTGATCGTGCAGAAGAGCTCCGGGCTGAAAAGCATGGATTTAAGAGCGTTTGCACTGGAGGGGACGACCGGTATACGGATCCGCTGTGCGGGGAAACGGTACAATCCCTTTGAACCACACCCGGAGTCGGAAAACGAGGAAATGCTGGGCGTCGATCTGTTGCGAAGGATGGCGGAGGATATCGAGTACGTGTATTGCCTCGGCATGAACATCATTCTGATATCCTTCTGCCAGAGACAGGGAAAAGAGGTCTGAGATGAGGAACAGCCGGATCGGGCAGGAGGACAGAGCCGCAGAGCAGAACAGAGAGAACCTGATGCGGATCGTGCGGGACAATCAGAATACCGATTTTGGAAAACGGCACGGCTTTCGGGAGATAGGGGATATTGAGGAATATCGCAAGCGCGTGGCGGTTTCGGAGTACGGCGATTACAGAGAAGGGATCCGGGCGATGCGGCGGGGGGAGCGGAATGTGCTGACCGCCTATGAGGTGGCAGGATATTGCAGCTCCTCCGGGACAGAGGGAGAGATCAAATACATCCCGCTTACCTATGAAGCGCTTTCCCGCTATTCGGACTGGCCCGAGCGTTACAAGAAAAGGGTCTATCGGGAAGCGGGGCATGGGAAGCGACTGTTCGTCAATACCTTTCGGACGGTTCCGGGGGACCGGGAGACAAGGGACATGCTGCTGTCGGAGCTATACTACAGATGGATGACCGAACAGGGATTGTTCTCTGCGGAGGAATATGTCGGAGGAGAAGAGGGGCTGTTTGACGACCGCTCGGAGGATGTCCTGTATGCAAAGGTGTGGCTTGGCTTCGCGGAAGAGGAGCTTGTGCTGATAGAGGGGATCTATCTGTATGATATCCTGCATTTTTTTGGATATATGGAGAGCCACTGGGCAGAGATCATAGCGGATATGGAAAGGGGGAGCATTCCGCCGGATATCGCCCTGTCGCCAAGGCTGCGGCGCCGATTGCTGTCTGTCCGCCCGGATGCGCGGAGACTGGAACGGGTCAGAGCAGAGTGCAGCGCCGGCTTTTCATGCATAGCGGAGAGGCTGTGGTCGGGCTTGCGGCTGGTCTGCGGGATCGGCAGCCGGACCTATTCGGCGGAGGAGGAGGCGCTCAAAAGCTATACGGGAGAGATCGGCAGATATTATTTCTGCTACTGCGCGTCGGAATGCCTTATGGGAGAGGCGACCGGGGAAAACCGGCTGGGCTACCGGCTGATCGGCGACTGCGGGTTTTATGAATTTCTGCCCCTGCACGGGGAAAACGGGGAGACGCTCCTGCCGCACCAGCTGAAGAAGGATGAATTGTATGAGATCGTGGTGACGAATTTTTCCGGCTTGTACCGGTATCGTATCGGGGATGTGCTGAGGGTGACGGGCTTTGACGGCGGCATGCCTGTCATGGAATTTGTGTTCCGACGGAACGTAGCGTTTAACCTGGTCGGAGAGAAGATGCAGATCTGTCACCTGGAGGATGCCGTTGCGGCGCTCAAGGAGAGGATCCCGGTTCAGGGGTTCTGCGTTGGCGCATCGCTGCAAAGGATCCCTGCCGCGTATTATGCGCTGGTGGCGCTCGCGGACGACGAGGTCAAACGCGCGGCGGGCGACAGGGAGCGGCTTGAGGAGGAATTTGACAGCGCGCTCGGGGACAGGAACGTGGATTACCTGGACCTGCGCAGACTGGGATTGCTGGGAAGGGCGAGGGTCGTCCCTGTGAGCACTGCGAGATTTGCCGCGCTGACCGGGAAGCATCTGCCGGTACAAAGACATAACAAACCGCCCCACGTCCTGCCACTGGAGGCGGCGGAAAAATTATATGCGGAGGCTGCAGAATCCTATGAGAGAGAGTAAAAAGAGCCGGATGGTCAAAATGCGCACCAAATTTACACTGATGATCGGGATTGCCGTGTTATTGGTCACTTTTGCCGTGGTGATGAGCGGTATCGTCATTCACAGGGAATCGATCATGGAGAGATACAACGAGACGGCATATCAGACCGCGGAGACTGTGGAAGCCTATTTCGCGCCGGAGACGTTAAGGGAATACGTTCGCTGTGCAAAAGCCTACGCGGGAGGGGAGCTGTCGGAGGAGCAGCGGGAGGCTGTCATGGAAAGCGGGGAGTACCGGCAGCTGCAGCAGCTTGTCGATGCCTTGCGAAGGGGCATGGATGCGAACGACATCTACCTCTGCGTCTTTGATATCGATGAGCTGGAGCATTACGATGCGCAGGCTGACCTTGCCAATCAGTGGAATCCGCTGATCTATGTCATGGACAGCTACTATGAGGAGGAGCTTCAGATGAAGCTGGGAGACAGCGGGGCGATCTTCCCGGAATACTGTGAGGAGATCCTGAAATCCTATGAGAGCGGCATCCATTCGGAGGATTATTTCCTGGCTGACGGTCAGTTCGGATATACGACGGCGGCTCTGTATCCGGTCGTATCGCAGGGCGAGACCATCGCTTTCATAGCGGTAGAGATCCCCATGGTGACGCTTCGCGCGGACATGACGCATTTTATTCTGCGGATCGCCGTGACGGCAGGGATCACTGCGGCGCTTCTGCTCCTGGTGCTCCTGGCGATATTGATCAGGACCATGGTATCTCCGATCAAGCTGGTGTCTCAGGAGGCGGAGGTGTTTGTGCAGAACAACACTGCGATCTCAGAGAAGCTGCCGCATATCCGCACGCATGATGAGATACAGGTCCTAAGCGAGAGTATTCTGAAGCTGGAGCATGAGATCAACAGCTATATCGATCACCTGACGAAGGTGACGGCTGAGAAGGAGCGGATCGGTGCGGAGCTTAATATCGCCACCCAGATCCAGGCGGATATGCTGCCAAGTATCTTCCCGGCGTTTCCGGAAAGAGAGGAGATCGATATTTTTGCGTCCATGACCCCGGCGAAGGAGGTGGGCGGAGATTTTTACGATTTTTTCATGGTGGATGAGAGGCATTTGGCTGTCGTTGTGGCGGACGTTTCCGGGAAGGGGGTCCCGGCGGCTCTTTTTATGGTGATCGGCAAGACACTGCTCAAGGACCACACGCAGACCGGCATGGATCTGGGAGAGGTGTTCACGGAGGTCAATAACATCCTGTGCGAATCCAATGACAAGGGAATGTTCATCACAGCCTTTGAGGGAGTCCTCGACCTGGCGACGGGGGAATTCCGTTATGTGAATGCGGGGCACGAGCCGCCGTTTATCTGCCATAAGGACGGCTCCTTTGAGCAGTATCACATGCGTCCGGGATTTGTGCTTGCCGGTATGGAAAATATGAAATATAAAGAAGAGAAACTATGGCTTGGCGAGGGGGACCGGATCTTTCAGTACACAGACGGCGTCACGGAAGCGATGAATGCGGAAAAACAGCTGTACGGAATGGACAGGCTGCGGAACGTTTTGAATACGGCATGTATCGACGCCGCGCCGATGCAGGCGCTGGAAGCGGTAAAGGCGGATATCGATGCCTTTGCGGGGGAAGAGGAGCAATT
>CANRBT010000122.1 GCA_947628935.1 uncultured Roseburia sp.
GCGCACGCCTCGTCGATGACATGAAAGCTGTCGACCAGGACGTCCTCCTTGTGCCACATGTAATAGGACTCCAAAAATACGGTATTCAACACCCAGCACAGCAGGACCGTCCCCGCGACAAGCGCCATCATGCCGCCCGCAAGCTGCCATGCCAGACTGCTGCTCCTCTTTCTGTCCGGGACCGCCTGCCCGTTACGATTTCTCTTTTTCATGTTCCGCCGCTTCCGGCACCTCCAGCTTGTAACCCATGCCCCACACAGTCTTGATGTATTCCCCCTTCTGTCTCATCTTTGCCCGCAGGTTCTTGACATGGGTATCGATCGTCCTCGCATCCCCAAAGTAATCGTAATTCCAGACATGGTCCAGGATCCGCTCTCTGGAAAGCGCGACCCCTGCATTGTCCACAAAATAGGCGAGCAGCTCAAATTCCTTGTAGCTCAGATCCAGGGGCTCCCCGTCCACAGACGCCACGCGCGCGCTGCGGTCGATCACGATGCCGCCGACGCTCAACGTGTCCGCCTCCCCCACTGCGCCGCTGCGCCGCAGGATCGCGCCGACCCTTGCGACCAGGATCCGCGGGGAAAACGGTTTGGATATATACTCGTCCACGCCCAGCTCAAAACCGTTGAGCTCGTCCTTCTCGCTGTCCTTCGCCGTCAGTATCAGGATCGGCACCTTGGAGACCTCGCGGATCTCCCTGCACACCTCAAACCCGTTGCGTTTGGGCATCATGACGTCCAGCAGGATCAGCGCGATGTCCTTCTCCCGATAAAAGATCTCCAGCGCCTCCTCCCCGTCCGCCGCCTCAAGCACCTCGTAGCCCTCGCGCGTCAGAAAATCCCGGACCAGCTTGCGCATCCGGCTCTCGTCATCTGCCACCAGAATCTTAATCTGTTCCACCCTGCTCTACCTCCCAAAGCGCTGCCTCCCTGTCGGAAAGCGCTCTCTCCCGCTCCGTCAGCTCGTTTTCCCACGTCTCGTACCTGTCGATGAGCCGCTGCTCGTAATTGAGGATATTCGGGCTGTTCGACGTCGCCGTGATGACAAACATGCCCGCCACACACACGGCGAGGACGATACAGAGCATCCGCATGACGCGGTAGCGCACCCGGTAATCCGCATGACGCACCTCCGTCTTCTGCGCACCCTCGCGGCTCCTGTGCCCCGCCTGCTCCTCCTGCCGGCGGATGCTCCGCTCAAACGCCGTATGACGGACCGGAATGTCCAGGATCGCATCCTCCTCGATAAAGGGGATCGACCTTAAATACTCCTGCAGCTCCTTGAGATAGGAAAACCCGATCACGGTCTCAAACAGCTCCTCCCGAACGACCTTATTGTAGATGTGCAGCACATGCTCCGGGCGGTCCATATCCACCTTTTCCCGGATGTAGCGGACGCCCTCCGCCTCCTTTGCCGCCTGTCTTCCCTCCGCCTCATCCGCAAAGGAAAATCCGTTTATGATGATCCTGCTCGCCTCAGACATACTTCAACAACCCTCTTTTGATCTCAAAAAACGCCACCCTGTTCTTTCCGTACTCCTTCGCCTTGATCAGCGCTTCGTTCGCGCAGGAAAACATCGAGCTGTAGGAGGCATGGATGTCGTGATTGTAGGACACCCCGATGCTCACAGTGTTGTGGATCGTGCCGTTCCTCCCGAAGGACTGCCGGGAGAACTCCTCCCGCAGCGTCTCGACCCGCAGCTCCACCTGCTCCAGCTCGCCGATCTCGCGGATAAAGATGACAAATTCGTCCCCGCCAAAGCGCCCGCAGATATCCTGCGCGAACTGCCCGCGGATCAACTCCGCAAGCCGCGCAATGACCTCGTCCCCGACCAGATGCCCGAAGCTGTCGTTGACCAGCTTAAAGTTGTCGATATCGACGATCACCATCACGTCCGTGACCCCGCGCCGCCGCTCGATCAGATAGTGCTCCACCTCAAACCGGAACATATTCTTATTCAAAAGCCCGGTCGCAAGATCGCATTTGCTGCGGAACTCAAACTCCTGCCTCCGGCTCTCCAGCTCCTGAAGCGTCTCGATGTGTCCAAGGTTTTGCTGTTGAAAGCTCCGCAGGGCTCTCTCATACTCCTGCTGCAGCTCGACATAATGCGCGCAAGCCGCGAGATACCCTTCCCTGCCGCTGTATTTTTTCTGATACTGCACCTCCAGCTCCTCCATGCGCATCCGCAGGTGCAAAAATTCCGTCGCGCCCAGCTTCTCCGTCAGCACGTCCAGATACTGTCTCGCATCCACGCGCCTGCCGCTCTCCATCAAAAAAGCGCAGAAATCCACATAAAAGTCGATCTGCTCCAGATAGCTGCCGTCCTGCAGAAGCTGCCTGCGGATCTGCTCCACGAGCCGCTGCACCTGGTTCTCATGCCCGAGCCTTGCCTCCATCCACACGTCGAGGATATCCTTTGGCAGAAGCTCCTCGCCCCGCGCGACCGCCTGATAATACGCGTCGATCTCCCGCCGCTTTTTCTGCGCCTCGTCAAAACGCTGCATTTTAAAAAGGAGCTGCGCCTCCTGGATCATGGCGAACAGCATCAGGTGCATATCCGGGGTGCCGTCCGCATTGCTCGCCGCCTCATAGGCGCGCCTGTAGTATGTCATCGCCTTCCGGTAATCCGTCAAGCCCTGATACAAAAGCCCCGCGTTCAGCAGGGCGGACACCTGCTCCTCCAGGTTGTGCCCCTTCTTCGCCGACTCGACCGCCAGCAGATAATTCTCCAGCGCAACGTCCTCATACCCGACAAAGGAGAACAGCATCCCCAGCAGATTGTAGGCATCCGCCTCCAGATAGAGGAACTGCGGCGACTTCTCGATACCAAGGCTCGCGCTGAGCGCCTTTACCGTATCTGCGTATCTCCCCATATGGAAGGCGATATCCCCCCGCAGATACGCCGCCTCCGCGAGCTCGTCCTTCGTGTGCTCCTCCTCCAGGTAACGGTCATAGAGATCCAGAAGCTTCCAGATATCCTCCTGGTCGCTGTAGTACTGATAATTCAGGATCCTCTCCCTGGCATCGCGTTTCCATTCGCTCATTCCCATCTCATACCTCATCGTTCCGCATCCTCTGCAGCAAGGACGCTCCCTTTACCGGCGCATTTCAAAAGACGCCCGGAACGGACGTCCCGGGCGCATTTGCAGTGGACCTGAGGGGAATCGAACCCCTGTCCAAAAACCGATCCCCTGTCCTTCTACGAGCGTAGCTTATGGTTTTTCGCCGTCCCGAAGACGGCTCCTTCCCTCCTCCGGGCTTGCATAAGCACAATCCCGGTCTCGGTAGCTTCATGATACGCCCACGGGGGCAAAGCTTAACCCGTGTCGTTTCCTACATCATTGAGACCCGGTTCCTGCAGTGTAGGTGCTGCAGCCGGATCTGCGGTCTAAACCGCAAACTGCTGCTTAGGCAGCAATTGCCAAATTGTCTTCAGCGTTTAATTTTAGGGTTGGGATTTGACGCATCCCGTGCGGCTCGCTTCTCCAGCTTCAGGGTCCCTGTCGAAACCTTTACAAGCCCATGTTCTTATAGATTCCTGACCTTAAAGTCCCGCTCCGCCTCGCGCCTCATATCCTTCTTTGCGATATCCCGGCGCTTGTCGTAGAGCTTCTTTCCTTTTGCGAGGGCGATCTCGACCTTCACGAGGCTTCCCGAAAAATACACCTCCACAGGCACCAGCGTGTAGCCCTGCTCCGCCAGTTTTCCTGTCAGTTTGCGGATCTCCGACTTGTGTAGCAAAAGCTTCCTGGGCCGGAGCGGATCCTTGTTAAAGATGTTTCCCTTCTCGTACGGGCTGATGTGCATCCCGTACACGATGACCTCGCCGTTCTCGATGCGGACGAACGCTTCCTTGATGCTGCATCTGCCCATCCGCAGGGACTTGACCTCCGTCCCGTGCAGGGCAATGCCCGCCTCATAGCGCTCCTCGAGAAAGTAATCGTGGTAAGCTTTTTTGTTGTTCGCGATCAGTCTCTTTTCCGTCTTTGCCACGCTGCTCTCTCCCTCCGCGAAACGGATGCCGTACCTCCGATCCGTTCCGTCTTTATAGTATACCCCAGAAATCCGGGGCGTGCAAGGACTTTCCCCCGTTTTTCCGTCTCCGCCCGGAAAAATACGTCAGGGCGCATCCTCCGCCACCACAAAATCCACAGTCCGAAGCAGCCGGTCCGCCCCGGCGACCGTGACGCGCACAGGCTGCCCCAGTTGATAGCTGACTCCGGTCCGCTCGCCCACCAGCTCGCAGGTCTCCTCCCGGTACAGGAAGAAATCTCCCGCAAGCGTCGTGACATGCACAAGACCTTCGACCGTGTTGGGCAGCTCCACATAAA
The DNA here is from genome assembly GCA_947628935.1 of uncultured Roseburia sp. Classification (GTDB taxonomy): domain Bacteria; phylum Bacillota; class Clostridia; order Lachnospirales; family Lachnospiraceae; genus Roseburia. Next base: position 4,332 of record CANRBT010000122.1, read on the forward strand.
ATCCCCACTCCGTCACCCCGGAGATCACGCCCTCGTACGTCTCTCCGATATGCGCCTCCATGTATTCCGCCTTCTTGAGCTTGCAGACCTCGCGCTCCGCCTCGTCCGCCACGCGCTCCCGCTCGCTCGCCTGCCGCGCGACCTCCGGCAGGATCTTCTCATAATGCGCGCGTCTTTCGTCATGCATCCTTCCGCGCAGATTGTCCTTGATGATGCGGTGGATCTGCAGATCCGGATAGCGGCGGATCGGGGACGTAAAATGACAGTAGTACGGCGTCGCAAGTCCAAAATGTCCCGTACCCGCCGTGCCGTACCTCGCCTGCTTCATGGAACGCAGGACGAGCCTTGCGATCAGCGCCTCCTCCGGCTGTCCCTTGATCCTCTGCAAAAGCTTCTGGAGCTCCTTGGGATGGATCTCCTCCTGCCCCGCATGGATGGAATACCCAAAGTGATTGACAAATATCCCCAGCTTTTTGATCTTTTCCGGGTCGGGGGTATCATGGGTACGGTAAACGAACGGAAGCTCCTGCCAGAAGCAGTCCTGCGCGACCGTCTCGTTCGCGGCAAGCATAAAGTCCTCTATGATGCGGGTCGCCACATTGTGTTCGCTGGGCTCCAGACGGACCGGATGTCCCTCTTTGTCCAGACAGATCTTTGTCTCCGGAAAATCAAAATCGATGGAGCCGCGCCTCATCCGTCTCTTCCGCAGGATCGCCGCCAGCTTCTGCATCCGCTCGAACAGGGGAACGAACTCCTCATAGCGGCGGCATTCCTCCTCGTCATGATCCTCCAGGATCTTTTTCACACTGGAATAGCTCATGCGGCGATCGACGCAGATGACGGTTTCCGCGATCTCATGATCGACGACCTCTCCCTTATCGTCAATCGTCATAATGCAGCTGAGCGCCAGCCGGTCCTCCCCCGCATTGAGGGAGCAGATGCCGTTGGACAGCACATGGGGGAGCATCGGGATCACCCGGTCCGCCAGGTAGACGGACGTGCCGCGCCTTAGGGCCTCCGCATCGAGCGCGCTCCTCTCCTGCACATAGTTGGTGACGTCCGCAATGTGCACCCCGAGCCTGTAGCGATCCCCCTCGCGCGTCAGCGTGACCGCATCGTCCAGATCCTTTGCATCCTCGCCGTCGATCGTGACGGTCTGCCAGCCGCGGAGGTCCTTCCTATCCGCACGGTCGGCATCGCTGACCGGCCGGGACACGCGCTCCGCCTGGTTTTGCACCTTCTCCGGGAACTGCTCCGGCAGCTCGTACGCGCGCACGACCGAGAGAATATCGACGCCCGGGTCGTTCACATGTCCCAGGATCTCAACGACCTTCCCCTCCGGTTTTCTTCCCGCATCTCCGAAGCTCGTCAGCTCCACAACGACCTTGTGCCCGTCCACAGCTCCTCTGGAACGCTCCTGCGGGATAAAAATATCCCTGCCAAACCGCGGATCGTCCGGGATCGCAAAGCCGAACGTCTTATGTCTCTCGTAGGTGCATACGATGTGCGATACGCCGCGGGCAACGATCCTTGTGACCGCGCCTTCCCTGCGCCGTCCGTGTCCCTCTTCCCCGCGCACGGACACCTGCACGGTATCTTTGTGAAACGCCCCGTTCACCTGGGATCCCGGGATAAAGATATCCGACTCCTCCCCCTCGACCGTCACGAATCCGAATCCGCGCGGATGGGCGGTAAATACCCCTACAAGGCTTTGCGTGCTTGCCTTCGCATAACTGCCCCGCTCGGAAACCTCGATCTTTCCCTCCGCGAGCAGAGCCGCGAGCACCTCCTGCAATTCTCCGCGCTGCTGCTTTGGAATGTTCAGCACAGCCGCGATCTCTTTTGCCTTCATGGGAACATAATGCTCGTCGCAGAGCAGGCGGTATATGGTTTTCATTCTCTCATGCAGTATTTCCCGGTCCATCACTGTCTCCATACGAAAAAGACTGCCGCATCCGCGACAGCCCAAGCCTTTAAAAGATCCCCATATTCAAAACCGCAGCAAGAAGGATAAACAGCGTGACGAGAACCTTGGTGATGCGGACCAGCATTCCCTCCATGGAACGTCCCTTGTTCTTGCCCCAATAGGTATCTGCCGCCCCCGCGATCGCTCCAAGCCCCGCGGACTTGCCCTCCTGCATCAGGATGATAACGGTCAAAGCCAGACTGATCAATATAAAGATAACGGTCAATATCGTCTTTACTATCTCCAAAATCGTTTCCTCCTAAACACTGTCAACCCACAACTTTGAGTATTATAGCACAGGCTTTCACTGTTTTCAACCTTTTTTTCC
>CANRBT010000123.1 GCA_947628935.1 uncultured Roseburia sp.
TTTTACTCTGAGGTATCTTTTTATCAACCACCTTCCTTGGAATTCCCTATATTTGAATTATACAGGAAGCTCCTTTGCCAATTGTGATCCTGTAGTGCTATTAGAACACAAAAACGGGTCATATGGTTGTCAAATTTGACAGCTTGTAACATAATTTAAAAAGGATGGCAACGCAATGAAGCGGAAAGCTTTCCGCGATCGCCAAAAATACGAAGCTTAGGACGGCTGATGGGGATCGTTCAGATCCCCGGACTGCTGCAGCAGTTCATGAAACTCCAGCACGCCCCCGGCGATGTCGCAGATTTCCAGCACGCCGCCCGCCTTATCGTATTTGACCACACAGGCGACCCTCTCCCAATACTTTCTGACGTCGCAGATCTCGTCGCAGTCGAGTATGAGGGCAAACACCTTCTCGGCGGCGGACACGTCCGTCTGCCCTCTCCCATCGCCGTTCATGTCCATCACCTCATCACAAAAGACCGCGTCCTCCAACAGCTCGCCGAGCGTCGGGTTTTTGACCGACAGCGAAGCTGCATACCGCCATTTCCCTTCGATAAGAAAGAGCGCATGGATCGGGTATTTCCGCCATGTGCCGTCAAAGTTGTTTTTCCCGTTGACCAGGACCCGGATGTCCGGCGCACATGCAGCGTCTTCTTCTGCTTCCCCGTACCCGCGCAGATAGTCCGCCAAAGCCGCCTGCGTCGGCGCAAAGAGATAGTTCTCCCGGTAATCCTCCGGGAACACTTCCGCGTCCACCTCTCTGGTCAGGTACTTCCACCGGCGATTCCAAGCCAGCAGAAACGAGGAAAATTCAAGATCGGACATCTCAGCGGACGAACGACCCGCGACCCGCACCTCCACGCCGCCTTTCCGTTCCTCATAGAAGCAATCTCCGCAGCTCTCCGCCAGCAGGTACACGTCCCGCTTTTTTAATACAGAGATCAGATACGTCGGGTCATAGCAGCCGCGACCCGCCTTCACGATGACGGGCAGTTCTCTGTCGTAAAGCGCCAGGCACGCAAGCTGAAGCGGATAATTTAAAAAGGTCACAAATTTCTCCCCGCCCCATTCCCAGTCATCCGATTCCAGCATATAATTGCCCCGGTAGCGGATCCCGTGGCTCTCCAGATACGCTTTGATCTCCGGGTCCTGAAAGAAGTCCTCTGCATGGTCCCACTCCATGATCTGGCAGAACTGCTCCTGTACGTCCTGCCGGCTGCCAAAGTACCTGTAACGCACAGGCGTATCTTCTCCGGTCTCCTTTTTGATCTCTGTCATAATCTCCTCCATGGTTTCTGTTACGATCAGCGCCATAAGCCCCTCCTTTGGTAAACCCTTTCTACGGATTGTTTTGTTTTTCCCCTTCCGAATACCAGAAAACCATATTTTGCCGCAAATGAGTTGTCAAATTTGTCATTTCCCATGATTTTTTAAAGACAGAACAACTTCTCCGTTTCCGGACCTTCCGCTCCGCAACGTTACAGAAGAGCTTGTGTAACGTCACAGAAGAACTTGCCTATTGACCTGAAAAAGTATATCATAAAAAACAGACAGCCACAAAAGAAAACGGCAACAAAGGAGGAATCGCTTTGTCTGACAGGAAAAACGATACGAACGAAACGGCAAACATTTTGGTGATCGGGGTGGGCGGCAGCGGCCATCATACGATAAACCAAATGGCAGAGGAGACCCGGCAGGGAGCGGGCACAAAGCTGGTCTGCATAGATACGGACCCGCAGCAGGCGACCGAGAAGAGCCGGGAAGAACTGACCGCTCTGGTAAAGGACGCAGACATGGTGTTTGTGACGTGCGGCATGGACGAGGAAACCGGAGCCGGAGTTGCTCCGGTCGTGGCTGGGATCGCCAGGGAAAACGGGATCCTGACCGCAGGGATCGTGACAACGCCCGCTTCGTTTCAGACAGAGGCGCAGCGGGATCAGATCCTCCGCGGCGTGGAGCGCCTCAGAGAAGCGGCAGATACGCTCATTGTCATTCCCGCCGGCGATCCGCAGAAAGCGGAAGACACGCTGCGGCAGGGCGTGCGCTGCCTGACCGACCTGGTCAACGTGCCTGCCAATATAATGGATCTGGACTTTGCCGATCTGCAGGAAGCCATGCAGGGCAGGGGGATCGCCCATATGGGCATGGGTAGCGGCAGCGGGGACGAAAAGTGTCTGCACGCCGTCCGGCAGGCTTTCCAAAGCTCGCCTCTGGAAACGGCCATCCGGCGGGCGTCCCATGTGATCCTGGATATTGCCGGGGATGCCACGCTGACCGAAGTCACGACCGCGGCAGACTTCGTGCAGAAGCTGGCAGGAAAGACCGCCACAGTGCTGCCGCGCTTTCTGTATGACAACGGCAGACCGGATTCCGTTACGGTCACAGTCATTGCCACGGGGCTTGGGGAGACGCTCGAAGCGTAGGGCAATGTCAAATCCCGGCAATGTCAATCGTCCTGATGCGCAAAATCCGTCCTCATTCTGCTCCCTTGTAAAAACAACTTGACACGTTCCACGCAGTATGATAGTTTAATGATATCAAAATAATATCACATATCCAGAATGGAGGAACCTGTCATGGAAGAAAAGATCCAGATCACGGAAAAGAACGCAAGAACGAAGCCCGGCATCCTCATGCTGCTGTTGTCCCTCTTTGGACTGCTGCTCTCGAGCGCCGCCCTCTGCGCCGGCATCGCCCTCGCCGCCGAAAACCGCAGCGTTTTTGCGGCAGCCGTCCTCATCATAGCCGGTGTTCTCGGGCTGATCGCCTGCATCATTCTGACGTGCGGTTTAAAAATCGTCAACCCGAACGAAGCTCTCATCCTGACGCTCTTCGGCTCCTATTACGGCACCATCCGCGAGCCGGGCTACTATTTTGTCAACCCGTTCTGCAGCGCGCTCGCCCCGGCGGCGGGGTCCGTTGTCAATGAGGGACAGACAACTGCCACGGTCAAAAAGAAGGTCTCCTTAAAGACCATGACGCTCGGCAACAGCAGGCAGAAGGTCAACGACGCGCTCGGAAACCCCATCATCATCGGGGTCAACGTGATCTGGCATGTAACGGATCCGACGCTCGCCGTGTTCAATGTGGAAAATTTCCAGGAGTTTCTCTCGATCCAGTGCGATTCCACCATCCGCAACATCGCAAGGCTCTATCCCTATGACGCCATCGATGAGGATTCCGAGGAAAAGACGCTGCGCGGCAGCAGCCAGGAGATCGCACAGATGATGGAGCAGGAGCTCTCCGAGCGGGTGCGTCCCGCGGGGCTTTCCATCGAGGACGTCCGCATCACACATCTCGCCTATGCGGAGGAGATCGCCGCCGCGATGCTGCAGAAACAGCAGGCGTCCGCGATCATCGCCGCGCGCCAGAAGATCGTCGAGGGCGCCGTCGGCATGGTAAAAATGGCGATCGACCAGCTCGGCGAGGAGGAGGTCGTCGTGCTCGACGAGGAGCGCAAGGCGGCGATGGTCAGCAATCTTCTGGTCGTGCTCTGCGGGAGCAAGGACGCGCAGCCCATCGTCAACAGCGGCAGTATCTACTAACACGCACCAGGATCGGAGGACAGGATGCCGGCAAACACACCAAAGCACGGACAGCCCACCGTCCCGCCGGACGCGCTTGCCGAGCGTGAGCAGGCGCTCGCCGAGCGGCTGGCTCGCATTGAGCGGCTGGAGGAGGAGGTCCGGCAAAAGGAAAAGCATCTGAAGGAAAAGGAAAAGGCGAAGAAGCAGGTGCTTCTCCGCCTTTCTCCCACGCTCTGGAGCGAGCTCGCGCAGTGGGCGGAGGACGATTACCGCTCCATCAACAGCCAGATCGAGTATCTTCTGACGGAGGCTGTGCGAAAACGAAAGAAATCATAAGACATTCCCGCCGGATTGTAGTATAATCCCTGTTAGGGATATCCCCATACCATCACCTACAGGAGGACCGTTCCGTGCACACACCACACACGCGCTATCCGCTTCTTTTTCTGTTTGAATTCCTTGCTGTGGCAGCCCTGTCTGCCGCTATTCTTTTTTCGCGCAGCAACGCGCAGGCGGTGCGTGTCTCCCTCTCGGACTGGAGCTCGGACTATATCCTTTACGAGGATGGCTGGTATGCGGATGAATCCTCCCTGCCCACGGACGACACGGTAGATATGATCTACGGTCCCTACTGCTCTCTGGCGCGCGGCTCCTACACGGTCCGCATCGATTACTCCTGCAGCAGCGACCAGTCCTGCCGGGTCCTCGCCACGCAGGGGAACAGCGCCTACCTGCACACGGGGGAAAGCACCCTGAGCCGCTTTGGAAACAGCCTTTCCTACCGCTTCGACCTGACCGAGGACATCGACAACCTCGAGGTCGTCGTCCGCTACAACGGGCAGGGCTTTTTACAGATCAAAAATATCACGATCACGCCGGACACAGCCGGACTTTCCCGCGCGCTGTGCATCCTGATCCTGTTGTTTCTCCTTCTGGATCTCTGTCTGATATTCCGCCGCGCGATCGAAGCGAACCGCCCTGTGATCCTTGCGCTCTGCGGCATTACGCTGCTGGTCTCGCTGCCTCTTTTTATGAACGGTATCGCCTGGGGACACGACATCCATGTCCATCTCATGCGCATCGAAGGAATCGCTGATGAGCTGCGCCGCGGCATTTTTCCTGTCCGTCTCTCCTCCCTGTGGATGAACGGATACGGCTACCCGATCTCGATCTACTACGGCGATCTTCTGCTGTATCTTCCGGCAGTCCTCCGCCTGACAGGCTTTTCGGTCGTGACCTCCTACAAGTGCTACCTTCTCCTTATCAACCTTGGCACGACCGTCATCTCCTATCTGTGCTTCCGGCAGATGTTCGGAAAACGGAAGCTTGCCCTGCTCCTCTCGCTGGTGTACGCGACCGCAGGCTACCACGTCGTATGCCTGTATGTGCGCGCCGCTGTCGGGGAATTCAGCGCAGCCATGTTCCTTCCCCTCATCGGACTTGCCATCTGGCAGATCTACACAAAAGAGACACGGATCCCGGAAAATGCACTGCTCCTCTCGATCGGCATGACAGGCATCATCGGCACGCATATTTTGAGCGTGGAGATGGCGGTTTTTTCCCTCCTGCTCGTCTGTCTCATGCTCTGGCGCAAAACCTTCCGCAGAGGTCCGCTCCTCACCTATGCGCTGGCCGCTGCGCAGACCGCTCTGCTCAACCTGTATTTCCTCATCCCGTTCCTCGACTACTACTTCCATGTAGACGCCGTGATCAATGACGCGATCGAGAACACCACGGCAGCGATCCAGACCGCCGGCGTTTACCCCGCGCAGCTCTTCTCCTTTTTCCAGACAATGTTCGGGCTGGACTCTACCCGCGTGTCCGAACGTCTTGCGCTGACCCCCGGTCCGGTCCTGATGGCAGCTCTGGCGCTTGCACTTTACCTCTGGCTCGCCCGAAAGGCTTCACGCGCCATCCAATATCTGACCGCCTTTTCCTGCGTGATCCTGTTCGTCTCCTCCGACCTGTTTCCCTGGAACTTTCTGGCGGCGAACACAGGCTTCGGGCAGCTGCTCTCACAGGTCCAGTTCCCGTGGCGGTATCTTAGCATCGCGGTCCTGTCCATGACGATGCTGCTCGGCGCCCTGCTGTCCCGGACATCCTCCGGCGTGAAAAACGTCCTCCCGCGGAACGCCTGCCTGTCGGTCATGGCGGTATGCGTGATCATGGCGTGTTACTTTGTCAGCGATTACTGCAACGGGGCGGATATGTACTTCTACTATGACACCCCGGAGCTGAATCTCTGGGCGACCAGCGGCGGAGAATATCTTCGCACGGGAACGGACAAATCGTCTCTCAACGGCATGGTATCTGCAAAGCATGTAAAGGAGCTCTCTCTTCTGTCCCGCGACGGCTGCCATATGGAGTTGTACTGCGAGGTCTCCGACGAGGCAGCTTCCATAGATCTGCCGATCCTCCATTACAGGGGCTATCAGGTGTGGGACGATCAGGGAAATCACTATGACATCACAGACGGCAAAAACGATGTCATCCGGTTTTCGCTTCCCGCCGGATTTTCCGGAAAGATCACGGTCGATTTTATCGAACCATGGTACTGGCGGCTGGGCGAGCTGATCTCCGTTGTCACTGTGCCGGGGATCTGCGCTGTCGGGGTATGGCGCCGCCGCAGGTCATAGACAGGCAGCCCCTGTTGCAACCTGTCAGGGACATATTCACCATTTATTCCTTTGAACGCAAAAAGGCACATGGTTTACAATTTACTGTTCCATGCGCCTTTACGCTGTTTTTTTGATATTAAATTATTGATTATGCCAACTGCATCGATTGGTCTGCCTTTTTCTCTATAGTCATTTATACCGGCTGCAGTTCTTTTTTTATTGCAAGCACCTGCTCCAACGTCAGTCCAGAATACAATGCAATCTTTTCCGTTGGCAAATCTCCGTCTTCTATCATTCTCGTCGCTACCGAAATGGCTCTTTTTCTATCTCCCTTGTCAACTCCTTTGTCAACTCCCTTGTCGAATCCATTATCATAGCCCTCGTCATAGCCATTATCATAACCTTCGTCATAGCCCTGCTCATATTTTTCCTGATAATGCATCTGCAACGTCATATAATCCACCCTCCACTTCTC
>CANRBT010000124.1 GCA_947628935.1 uncultured Roseburia sp.
GGCACGCCGAAGCGTGCCCTCTCCCAAGAAGCGCATTTAGCGGTCTGCTCTCGCCATTGCCTCCTTGTAATCCCTCTGATCCGTAAAGATATCGTTCTTGTACGGATTCTTCTTCTGCTCGATGGAGCGCTTGATGATCGTCGTCAGACAGATCACATTTGCAGCCAGTGCGATCAGCGCGACCACGCCCTGTGCCGTCGGGTTTGCAAAAGCCGGCTGTGCCGCCGTCGACAGCTCCAGTCCGTTCGTCCACTCCTCACTGTAGAGAACCGGAAGGACCGCGAACTTTGTCCCGACCTGGAACAGCGGGAATACCTGCGCGAACATACACCAGATCGCCAGCGTATTGGCGCGGTTCTGGATCCAGCCGCCCTTGTTCCAGAAATGGTTCGCAAACGTCGGAGCCAACAGCAGCGCCAGACCGCAGTACCATGCGTGTGTCGGCAGATTGTTGTAGGTATACTCGAAGTTCCACAGGTCATACGCGATGATGAAGCACCAGGTCATATCCGGCCAGAGCATATCGTCCTTCTTTTTGGAAGAATAGATGCCCCACCAGCCGGTCATACACAGGATATTCAGAATACCTGCGATGCCGTTCACCCAGTTCCACCAGCCGCCATAGAGCCACACGCCCTCATTGGACAGCCAATAGCGGGAACCGGTCTCCGCCAGCGCGATCGAACCCCTGATCGCGGACTCAAAGTCGGAACCTACTGCGATCAGAATATTGATCGCCACGATGACGAACGGGAATGCCTTGAACCATTCCGTCTTGCCGATGCCCCACTTGTACTTGAGCATCATGAAGCCGATACACCCTGCATCCGCCGCGTAGAGCTTTGCATAGTGAAACCATCCGTTCATGTACATATGTGTCTGATTGTTCAGCGCCCACTGCGCGCCGTTCGCTGCACCGACTGCGATCGCGATGAAATATACGGTCAGTGCCGCGGGCAGTGCGATAAAAAAGAATACGCCTCCTGCCTTGCTCCGGCGGGCAATCTCATTGCAGATGATCAGACCTGCGAACACAAGCACCCAGCCTACGAGCTGATACATGGCATTCTCGCCATAGATGTGGAATAACATAACTCCTCTCCTCCTTAACTATATAGTATATGATACTCCCTCGGAACCGTCACCCCTGTCCGGAATGACCAGTCCACTGCAAGATTTTAATACTTTTTTAAGAAAAAGGCAAGACTTTTCCACTTTTCTGTCGATTTCCGCCGATTTTCCGCCATAAAAAACACCGCAGCGCATGTTTCGCACCGCGGCGTTTCCCTATGCCCTTTCAAACCTCCTCGTCTACCTTGATCCCCTTCAGATCCGCTTCGAGCACACGCATGCTGCTCCTGATATCGTCCAGGCTCTGCCCGACATCCTTGACCGTATCGCTGCCGCGCACCAGTTCCACCATATCGTCCGTCTCGATATCCGGCGTATCTGACCGCCGGATCTCTCTCTTGACCTCCTCCGCGGCTTCCTTCGTTCCCTCGATCAGAGCCTCCCGGATCGCCCGCTGAAGCTTTTGCTCCTCGATCTGCTCCTCGCGTTCTTCCTTCTTTTCCGCAGATTCCTTCTGCTTCTCCTCCGCTTCCTCCAGCTGCTCGTCGATGTGGTCGACCGCCTCGTCCAGCAGCATGCTCTTGATCTCCTCGTTTGCGTTCTTCTGTATCTCCTCCGCAGCCTCCTGCGCCTCGATCATCGGCTGGTACTCGGGGCGCTGTCGCTCGATCGCATGGATATTCGCCGTATCGTTCACCATCCGGCGCTCCGCATCCGCGAGCTGCTTCCTCCAATAGGTCTCCTGATCGTACATTCCCAGCGCGCGCTCCTGGTACTCCGTCAAAGGCTGCGAATGCAGCTGCGCGAGGCGCTCCCGCTCCCCGTCTGTGAAGCTCACATCCTTCCCCTCCGCAGCATCCTTCTCCCGCTTCAAAAGCTCCAGATCCTTCTGCTCCCGGGAATCGTCCTCCACCCCGTAGAGCGTCTGCAGCACACTCTCGTCCTCCGTGATATCCTTTAGCTGAGCCGCCGCCTCTTCCCCGAGCCGCTTCATCTCCGCATAGTGATCGCGTCTCGACTGAATCGAGGCGTCCGTCGCCCGGTCGGTCTCCCACGCGTTCTTCACGACATTCCATGCCTGCTCCTGCGCCTGCTTCCTCCGCTGCGCGATCGGATCGTCCGCGAGCGTCAGAGAACCGCCGAATACATTTCTCCTCTCGCCGCCGTCCTCCGTCCGCCTTCCCTGTGCAGCGCTATATACCGCGCCCTCTGTATTCCATGCCGGAACCGTTATCCCCATCCTGCATCCCTCCCTGGATCACACATTCTCTCTGTGTACTCCGTCCCTCTTCCGGAGCACTTTTCTAAAGTATATATCGACAGGAATCACAGATGCTTAAGCATGGACTTTCCTACGCTTCTCTCATCGAAAGCTCCCGGAGCTCCTGCGACTTTTCCGCGATCAGGAGGAGATTCCGCATGTTCTCCTCCTCCGCCTCAAGCGTCTCATTGGCATGCGCCGAGACCTCCTGCGAGACAGCGGAGATCGTCTGTACCGAATCCGCGATCTCCTGGTTCGCCGTCTTCAGCTCCTCCACGCCGCGGGTCAGATGCTCCACATTGTCCCGGATCGCGTAGGTATGCTCCCGGATGGTCCCAAGGCTCTGCGCCGTCCGCTCCGTCGAATCCTTCTGTTGATTGATGCCCCCGATCATGCCGCGGATGACCGTCACCATCTGCGCAATGGAATTGGAGACATTTCCGATCAGCGACGTGATATGCGCGGTCGCCTCCTTCGTCTGCGTCGCCAGCGCCGAGATCTCCGTCGCAACGACCGCAAATCCGCGCCCCGCTTCCCCGGCACGCGCCGCCTCGATGCTCGCATTCAATGCGAGCAGGCTTGTCTGCGAGGTGATGCCTCCGATCAGCTCCACGATCGAATTCATCTCCGTGATGTACTGATTGAGCGTCTCCATCTTCTCTGCCGTGTCCACGCTGTTTCGCACAGCCAGATCCACCTCTTCCACCAGCGCCTCCATATCCTTCGTCCCTTCCGCGAGGACATCCAGCGTCTGCTGCATGCGGTCCAGGATCCCGGAGACCGCCGCATCGACCTGCGTCACCTTAGAACCGATCGTCTCCGTCTGCTCCATCTGTCTCTGTACCGCCTCCGCCGTCTCCGCCGCGCCCGCCGTTACGCCCTCCATCGCGTTCTTCGTCGTGTGGGAAGCGCTCTTCAGCTGCTCCACCCTCTGATGGATCTCGTCGATGCCCGCGCTCATCTGCTCGGAATTTTGGGACACGCTGCCCAGCACCTGTTCGGTCTTCTCGTTCGCCTCCCTCGCCTCGTCCAGCTTGTCCTGGTTGTTCCGCGCGGTCGTCTTTGCCGTCTGATAGGCATAGACGGCGATCAGCGTCATAACGACCACCTGCATGGTCCCCGCCGTGATATCGCGGAAGCCAAAGGCGCCGGTCATCGCACCGCCGACGACCGCGATCAGGTTTTCGATGACGACGCCCACAGTGATCTTGACCGAATAGGAAACGTCGTTGAAGATCTGTATGACAAGCAGCATCGGGATCACATACAGGAAGGTAAGCTGGTATTCCACTGTCGCTGTGAACAGGATCCACGTATAGGTCAGGGCAAATCCGTAGCCGATCAGATGCTTGATCGCCGTTGTCTCATGATCTTTTCTCCAGGCAGCCGTCTCCGCCACGACCGGTCCCAGCGCAAGCACGAGCACTGCCAGCGTGTAAATCACAGTGCGCCGTCCCTCCAGCCATTGGATGACATAGAAAAAAGCAAGGATCAACGCCTCGATCATATGGCAGTACATGGCTGTCTTATTGTTCCTCTCCACCTCTGTGACCGTTCTTTTATTCATTCATAACTCCTCCTGCGTAAAACATATCTCATACCTAAAGTATCATTTTTTATCCGCAACTGCAAGTATTTTCAGGTCATCTGTTCCCTTAAGCTGTGAAGGATCTTCTTCTCCATCCGGCTCACCTGCACCTGGCTCATGCCAAGCCGCGCCGCCACCCTGCTCTGTGTCTCGTTTTCAAAATAACGCAGCTCGATCAGCGTCCTCTCCCGTTCCGGCAGTCTCCCCAAAAGCTGGCAGACCACCAGGCGGTTCAGGACGGCCTCCTTTTCCGGTTCCTCCTGCGTCCCGCCGCCGCACCCCCTCCCGCTGATCTGATCGATCAGGAGCAGTTCGTCCCCGTCCCGCTCATAGACCGGCTGATAGATGGATTCCACCTCCCGGTTCGCCTCCAACGCAAGCACGATGTCCTCTGTGTGAAGCCCCGTCTCCTCCGACAGCTCCGCCAGCGTCGGGTCGCGCCCCAGCCGGTCCGTCAGCGCCTCCCTCGCGCGGCTGATGCGATAGCCGTTCTCCTTGAGCGTGCGGCTGACCTTCACCATTCCGTCATCGCGCAGGAACCTTCGGATCTCCCCCGTGATCATCGGGACCGCATAGGTGGAGAACGCCAGGTTCAATGTGAGATCAAATTTATCGATCGCCTTCATCAGCCCGATGCATCCGATCTGAAAGATCTCCTCCCTGTCGCATCCCCGGTTGTCAAAGCGCCGTGCGACGGCATGCACCAGCCCAAGATTCTCAGAGACAAGAAGATCCCTCGCCGCTTTATCCCCCGCGTGTGCCTGTCCCATCAACTCCGCAAAACGCTCCATATGTATCAACCTTCCTGCGCGCCGATCTTCTTGCGCATCCACACGCGGGTCCCTGCGCCGAGCCTGGATTCCACCTGCACCTCATCCATAAACGCCTCCATGAAGGCGAATCCCATGCCTGAGCGCTCCAGCTCCGGTCTCGTCGTAAAAAACGGCTCCCTCGCCTTGTCCACATCCGCGATCCCCTTTCCGTGGTCGCAGACCGTGATCTCCACCTCCGTTCCCCTGATCCTGCAGGAAAGCTCCACCTGTTCCTCCTCGCTGTCATACCCATGGATAATGGCATTGGTAACAGCCTCGGACACGGCGGTCTTGACGTCCGCCACCTCATCCAACGTGGGGTTCAGCCCCGTGATGAACGCCGCGACCGCGACGCGCGCAAAGCCTTCGTTTACCGAGCGTGCATCAAAGCTCAGCTTCATTTCATTCTGCTCCTGCATTGTCATCCTCCTTCTTCCTGCCAGCCGCCTCCCGCGGTTCTGTTTGTATCAGCTTGTGCAGTCCCGACACGGCAAAGATCTTCTGCAGCCGTCCGCTCAGGTTCCGCGCCACCACGCTGCCTCCGTGATAGCCCATCGCACGGCATCTTCCGATGATGACCCCGATCCCGGCGCTGTCCATAAATTCCGTCTGTGAAAAATCGAACACGAGCTGCCGCACCTGGCAGCTGTCGATCAGACGATCCGCCTCCTGCCGCAGCTGATCCGCCTCGTGGTGCCCCAGCTCCCTGGGCACCTTTACCACGAGGCTCCCCTGCTTCCATTCACAGTAGCCTTCCGTTTGTGCCTGCATATCCGTCTCCTCCTCGCCAAATGCCAACTTTCTTCCATCTAAAAGAAAAAATGCCGTACAGAGCGCCAGTCCGCACTCCGTCGACATCTTTTGTAACCCGTTGTTCCGTTCTTTTTCTTTTCTTTTTTACTCTTCCCCGTCATCGAGGTACCGCTGTGCGATCGATGCCCGCTCCGTTCCCGGATACAGGTCTGCCACCTTCTGATAATAAACCTTCGCCGACTCCAGGTCCTCATTCTTACGATAGGCCTGTGCGAGATAGTAGAGCGCGTTGCCGTTCTCATAATTTTCATCCATCTCGACCACGGTCTCCAGCTTTTTGATCGTCTCCGTGTAGTCCAACGCATTGTACGCGCTGACGGCATCCGCATAGAGCGTCTTCAGGTACTCCGCGTTCACCTGGGTATTGACCGTATTGTAGACCTCCACAGACTTCTCGTTGAGATACTCCTCATTGACATTGCCCAATGCCGTCCCCGCCGCCGTGATATCACCCTCGGCGTACGCCGCGTACGCCTGCAGAAGCTGTTCATACGTGCTGATATGGCTCTCGTAATCCTCCTCGCTGTCACGCGCGTCCGTGATCTGGTTCGTCAGATCGTCGATCTGTGCTTCAAGCGCGCTGATCGTCTGATTCTTGGAGGAGATCGTATTGTTCGCCTCGAGCACCTCCGCCTTGGCATCGTTTTG
>CANRBT010000125.1 GCA_947628935.1 uncultured Roseburia sp.
TGAGGTCATGGGAGGACAGGTGATCGAGACGGAGGCGGACCGGCTTTTGGAGAGAGGTCGCCGGGAAGGCTTGAGAGCAGGATTGAGAGAGGGAGAGGAGAGAGGTCGTGAGAAAGGCTTGCTGGATGCGCGCAGGGAGTTTATCCGAAAGCTCCTCGCCGACCGCATGCCGGAGGCGCAGATCCTTCAGTATACGGGATGTACGAGAGAGGACGTAGAGAAAGTCAGGCAGGAGAGCGGCGGGGTCTGAAGGCTGTGACTGCGCACAGAAACCTTTCCATCAAAAAATACGAGAAAAGAATTTCACTTTGCACCGTTCTATGGTATGATAAAACACACGACGGAGCATTTGGACTGCAGAGAACGAAAGAGGTGAAATGAATGGATGCACAATATCTTTATGCGGATAAGGAGGAGCAGATCAGGAGGGCGAACAAATTTCTCGTGGTCGGTTTCCTGATTTTTTATGCGTGTGTGGCGGCGCTGGTGCTTGTGGCGACCATCCGCGGCGTGCGGGGCGCCGCCTACACAGGGGCGCTGGTGACGGTGCTCGTGGTGATGTCGGCGGTCACTGTGGCGCTGTACCTGCGGGACCGGACGGACGAGAAGATACGATATACCGCCACGGTCGGGCTTCTGATCGTCATGATGCTGATGGGATTCGCGTTCGCGAACTATTACGTCCGCTTTCTGGCGGCGATCCCGCTCACGGGCTGCGTGCTGTTCTACGACAAGCGTTTCGCCGCGTTTTCGGGGCTGGCGCTTGGCGGGGGAAACATCTTTGTGAATGCCGTGAAGGTGTTCCTCCTGCATGCCTACTCCGGGGAGGAGGCGCTGGACCAGTGGTGCGCGACGATGGCGATCTGTATGCTGATGATGCTGTTATACCGGACTGTGGACATCGCGGCCCGGTTCAACGCCGACACGATCGACAGCCTTCAGGAGAAGGAGGCGGTACAGCAGAAGATGCTGGACGACGTGATCGCCGTGGCGAACGAGGTGCGCAAGGGCACGGAGAACACGATGAACATCGTCACAGAGCTCAACACCTCGACAGAGGTCGTGAACGGGGCGATGAAAGACATCTCGGACAGCACGCAGAGCACGGCGGAAAATATCCAGACGCAGACGGAGATGACGCAGAACATCCAGGATTCCATTGAAGTGACGCTGGAGCGGTCCGAGCAGATGGTCGCCGTTGCGAAGGAATCCGGGGAGCTCAACGACCGCAGCGCAAAGATCATGGAAGACCTCAAAAAGCAGTCGGAGGTCATTGCGAGCACGAACTCCGAGGTGGCGGAATCCATGCAAAGGCTGCAGGAGCGCACCAGCGCGGTCAGGAGCATTGCGGACACGATCTTTTCCATCTCCAGCCAGACGAACCTTCTGGCGCTGAATGCATCGATCGAAAGCGCGCGCGCAGGCGAGGCGGGAAGAGGCTTTGCGGTCGTTGCGGATGAGATCCGGCAGCTGGCGGAAAAGACGCGTCAGGAGACGGAAAATATTGCGAACATCCTCTCGGAGCTCTCGGACCAGGCACAGATGGCGGCGGGTGCTGTGGAGCGCTCCGTGGAAGCTGCCGGTGCGCAGGATGAGATGATCGCAATGGCGTCGGAGAGCTTCGGCGATATGAACCGGAATGTCAACAGGCTGATCAACGACATCGGAGAGATCGACGGACTGCTGACAAATCTCTCGGAGGCAAATAACCAGATCGTGGAGAACATCATGCATCTGTCGGCGACGACCGAGGAGGTCACGGCGTCCTCCATTCAGGCGGCGGATCTGAGCGTGCAGAACCTGGACAATGCGGAGAATGCAAAGGATCTGCTGAACAGTGTGCTGGATGTGTCTTATCAGCTGGATAAGTACATAAATTAGGGCAAAGTCAGTAACAATAACAGGGACTGCCACAACGTTCACGCTTGCGGCGGTCCCTTTTCTGAGGGAGAGGTAGGAGAGATGATAGTACAGTTTATCAGAGGATTTTGTATGGCGCTGGCGGACAGCGTGCCCGGTGTCTCCGGAGGCACGATCGCCTTTTTGCTCGGCTTTTACGATCGGTTCATCGGTTCGATCGACGACCTGATGACCGGCAGCATGGAAAAAAAGAAACAGGCGCTTTTGTTTTTGCTGAAGCTCGGCGCCGGCTGGGTGTGCGGCATGGTGCTGGCGATGCTGGTATTGGCAAATGTGTTTGAATCCCATATCTATGTGGTGAGCTCGCTGTTCATCGGGTTCATTCTCTTTGCGATACCGATCGTCGCAAAGGAAGAGATGACAGCGCTGCGCGAAGGGGTGAAATGGTGTCCGTTTCTTTTGCTCGGCGTCGCTGTGGTCTGCGCGATCACCTTCTTTCACCCTGCGGCTGGCGGCGAGGGCGTCAGTTTGGAGCATCTGAGCCTGCGGCTCGGCGTTTTTGTGTTCCTTGCGGGAATGGTAGCGATATCCGCGATGGTGCTGCCGGGTATTTCCGGTTCCACGATCCTTCTGATCATGGGGCTCTATCTTCCGATCGTGACGGCGATCAAGGATATTTTGCATCTGGATCTGGCGGCGTTCCCGACCGTGTTCCTCTTCGGATGCGGCGTGCTTGCCGGGGTGTTCGGTGTCGTCAAGCTCATCCGCAAGGCGCTGGAACGGTTCCGTGCGCAGACGATCTACCTGATCATCGGGCTGATGCTCGGCTCCGTCTACGCGGTCATCATGGGACCGACGACGCTGGATGTCCCGCAGCATGCGATGGGCTGGGGCGATTTCAGTATTCCTGCCTTTGTGATCGGAGGGGCGCTGATCCTGGGACTGCAGCTGCTGAAAGGAAACAGCAGCCGCTGAAAGGAAACAGCAGCCGCTGAAAAGAGACAGCAGCCGCTGAAAAGAAATAGCAGCCGTTGAAAGGAAACAGGGAATGAAAAGATTGCTGGTCTATCTGCGGGCGTATAAAAAAGAAAGTATTTTAGGACCGCTGTTCAAGCTGTGGGAGGCATCGTTTGAGCTGATCGTCCCTCTGGTCATGGCGGCGATCATCGACACGGGCGTCGCCGCAGCCGACAGGGGTTATATCATGCGGATGTGCCTTGTATTGGCGCTGCTTGCCGTGATCGGGCTTACCTGCTCTATCACGGCACAGTATTTTGCGGCAAAGGCGGCTGTGGGTGCGGCAACGGAGCTGCGGCATGCGCTGTTCGCCCACATTGAGAGCCTGTCCTATTCGGAGCTGGATACGATTGGGACAGCGACGCTGATCACGCGTATGACGAGCGATATCAATCAGGTGCAGAACGGGATCAATCTGTTTCTGCGCCTTCTTTTGCGCTCGCCTTTCATTGTGTTCGGCGCGATGGTCATGGCGTTTACGGTCGATGTGAAGGCGGCGCTGGTCTTTGTGGTGACGATACCGCTGCTGTCTGTCGTCGTGTTTGGCGTGATGCTCGTGAGCATTCCGCTCTATCGCAGGGTACAGACCGCACTGGACGCCGTTCTGGGGCTGACGCGGGAGAACCTGACCGGCAGCCGCGTCATCCGCGCGTTTGGCAGGGAGCGGGAGGAGACGGAGAAGTTCCGTGAGAGAAATCGCGTGCTGACAAGCTTACAGCTCTATGTCGGCAGGATCTCGGCGCTGATGAATCCCGTGACCTATATCATCATCAATGCGGCGATCGTGGCTCTTGTCTGGACTGGAGCGCTTCGCGTGGACGGGGGCGCGATCACACAGGGCGAGGTTGTCGCGCTCATCAGCTACATGTCGCAGATCCTTGTGGAGCTTGTAAAGCTTGCGAACCTGATCATCAACATCAACAAGTCCGTGGCATGCTGGAACCGCATCGCGCAGGTGCTGGATATCGAGCCGTCGGTTCGCGATGCGGCGGTCGGACAGACGGTCTGCGCCGCGGGGGACGGCGGGGAGATGGTGCGGTTCTCCCATGTCGGTCTGACTTACGCGAATGCGGGCGATGCCGCGCTGACAGATATTGATTTTTCCGCTGCCAGGGGGGAGACGATAGGGATCATCGGAGGTACCGGGTCAGGCAAGTCCTCCGTCGTGAATCTGATCCCGCGCTTTTATGAAGCGACAGAGGGGCAGGTCTGCGTGGGTGGGGTTCCCGTGCAGGATCGATCTCTGGAGGAGCTGCGAGGTATGATCGGCGTTGTCCCGCAGAAGGCGGTTCTGTTTGCGGGGACGATCCGTGAGAATCTGCTGTGGGGAAACGGGCAGGCATCGGAGGAGGAGCTGCTTTTTGCGCTGCAGACAGCGCAGGCGGGCGAGCTGGTGGAGAGCAAGGAGGGAGGTCTGGATTATCGCATCGAGCAGGGCGGAAGAAATCTTTCGGGAGGTCAGCGACAGCGCCTGACGATCGCACGTGCACTTGTGCGCAGACCGCAGATCCTGATCCTGGACGACAGCGCCTCTGCGCTTGACTATGCGACGGACGCCAGACTGCGCAGCGCGATCGCCTCGCTCGGGCGTGACATGACTGTTTTCATCGTCTCCCAGCGCGCGGCTTCCGTGCAGCACGCAGATCAGATCCTGGTGATGGATGACGGACGTGTCGTCGGACATGGGACGCATGAGGAGCTTTTGGCGGGTTGTACGATCTATCAGGAGATCTATGATTCCCAGTTTGCGCAGACCAAAGCGAAGGGGGTGCAGGGATGAAAAAGAGGACGGGCGACAGACAGAGGGAGACGATCAAAAAGGTGTTGTCCTATCTGCGCAGGTATTGGGGATATCTCGGATGTTCCCTCCTTTTAGCGGCGTTTTCCGTGGCGCTGACGCTGTATCTGCCGATCCTGACAGGGCAGGCGGTCGATCTCATTGCAGGTGCAGGACATGTGGATCTTGCGGGGATCGCTGTGATCCTGCGGCGCATGGCGATCGTCATTTTGCTCACGGTCATGGCGCAGTGGATCATGAATGCCTGCAATAATAAGATCACCTACAATGTTATCCGGGATATACGCATGGAGGCGTTTGAACGGATCGGGCATCTGCCGTTAAGCTATCTGGACGCGCATTCTCACGGGGAGACCGTCAGCCGCATCATCGCGGATGTGGATCAGTTTGCGGACGGTCTGCTGCTGGGCTTTGCACAGTTTTTTACCGGGATCGTGACGATCCTCGGCACCCTGCTGTTCATGCTGTCGATCAGTGTGACGATCACTGTCGCGGTAGTCGTGATCACACCGCTCTCCCTGTTCGTGGCGTCGTTTATCGCGAAAAAAACGTTTGCGATGTTCGCGCTGCAGTCGAAGACGCGCGGCGAGCAGACGGCGTTCGTGGAGGAGATGGTGGGAAATCAGAAGGTGGTGCAGGCATTTTCCCACGAGGATGAGGCGCTGGAGCGTTTTGATGAGATCAACGGGCGGTTAAAGGAGTGTTCCCTGCGGGCGATCTTTTTCTCGAGTATCACGAATCCGGCGACGCGGTTCGTCAACAGCCTGGTGTATGCGACCGTCGGGGTGGTCGGTGCGTTCCTGGCGATCGTGGGAGGCATCAGCGTCGGGCAGCTGTCCAGTCTTCTCAGCTATGCGAACCAGTACACAAAGCCGTTCAATGAGATCTCCGGCGTCATAACCGAGCTGCAGAATGCGCTCGCGTGTGCGGCGAGGGTATTTGAGCTGACGGAGGAACCCACGGAGGAGCCGGATGCTGAGAGCGCCGTTGCGCTGGAGAAGGCAGAGGGAAGGGTGGAGCTTTCTCATGTGTATTTTTCCTACACGCCCGGGCAGAGGCTGATCGAGGATTTTCAACTGACGGTCCGCCCGGGACAGCGCGTGGCGATCGTGGGACCGACCGGCTGCGGGAAGACGACGCTCATCAATCTTTTGATGCGGTTTTATGACGCGGACAGCGGAACGATCTTGGTGGACGGCATCCCTGTGAAGGAACTGACGCGAAAGAGCCTGCGGGACAGCTACGGCATGGTGCTGCAGGAGACATGGCTGCGCAGCGGGACCATCCGGGACAATATCGCGATAGGAAGACCGGATGCGACGGAGGATGAGGTCATAGAGGCAGCGAAGTCGGCACATGCCCACAGCTTTATCAGGCGTTTGCCCGAGGGGTATGATACGGTGATCTCCGAGGACGGAGGCAGTCTCTCTCAGGGGCAGAAACAGCTGTTGTGCATCGCCCGCGTGATCCT
>CANRBT010000126.1 GCA_947628935.1 uncultured Roseburia sp.
TCCGCCGCAAAGAGCGCCGCCTCATCCCCGCCCGCTCCCGCGCGGATCTCCACGATCACGTTCTTCTCATCGTTCGGATCCTTCGGCAAAAGCAGGATCTTCAGCTCCTTTTCCAACTCCTCCATGCGCTCCTTCGCCCCGGAGAGCTCCTCCTTCGCAAGCTCGCGCAGCTCCTCGTCGGACTCCTCGTCCAACATCGCAAGCGAGTCCTCGATGCTCTGTCCGCACCGCTTATATTCCTTATATGCCTCCACGATCGGCGCAAGCTCGCTCTGCTCCTTCATCAGCCTGCGGAACCGCTCGGGATCATTGGCGACATCCGGCTCGCTCAGCTCGCTCATCAGCTCCTCGAACCGTATCAGCAAATCTTCCAATTTATCAAACATATCTGCATTCCTTTCTCACTCAACTCCAAACGTACCGCTCACGACCCGGTCATGGCGCGCGAGATCCCGGATCGTCCTCACCCCGGAAAACCCCGCGGCGGCAAGCAGCTCCGTCACAGCCTCCGCCTGGTCATAGCCGATCTCCAGCAAAAGCCGTCCTCCCGGCTTCAGATGCGCGCCGCAATCCGCAGCGATCCGCCGGTAAAAACAGAGACCGTCCTCCCCGCCGTCCAGCGCCTCGGGCGGCTCAAAATCGCGCACCTCCCGCATCAGGTCTAAGATGTCTCCGGTCGGAATGTAAGGCGGATTCGAGACGATCAGATCAAACGCCCCGTCCACATGGTCAAACAGATCGCTGCGCTCAAACAGCACGGCGACATTGTTCAGCCGGGCATTTTCCTTTGCCACATTGAGCGCCTGCTTGGAAATGTCGGTCGCACATCCCTCCACATCCACGGCGTTGTGCAGGATGCTCACAATGACGCACCCGGAGCCCGTACACAGATCCAGGATCCGCATGCCCGGGCGCACGATGCGCAGCGCCTCCTCCACCAGCGTTTCCGTATCCTGCCTTGGGATGAGCACATGGGAATTGACCTTGAATTTCAGCCCCATAAATTCCGTCTCGCCGATGATATACTGCAGCGGGACGTGCTCCGCGCGCTTGTGCAGGGCGATCTCATATTCCCTCTGCCTCTCCTCCGGCATCTCCTCTTCCATATGCAGAAAGTAAGCGCTCCGCTCCATCCTGCACACCATCTCCAGCAGCAGCCACGCATCCGTCCTCGCATCGTCAATCCCCGCTGCGGAAAGCTGCCGCTCTCCCTCCCGCAGCGCCTCCCGGTATCTCATACCGCTTCCTCCGGCTGCCCCTGCCGCTCGGCAAGAAAGGCGCGCCAGTCAAACACAGCCTCCACGGAGGCAATGCCGACCTCGATCATGGCGTCGTCCGGTTCCCGCGTCGTGAGCCGCTGCAGCCAGAGCCCCGGTCTGCTCAAAAGATCGACGAGCA
Source organism: uncultured Roseburia sp. (assembly GCA_947628935.1). Taxonomy (GTDB): domain Bacteria; phylum Bacillota; class Clostridia; order Lachnospirales; family Lachnospiraceae; genus Roseburia. The sequence continues at coordinate 1,399 of CANRBT010000126.1, forward strand.
TACGGTCACTGCGCCCCGCAAGGCGGATGAACTCGTAGGAAACGCCTGCGATCACAGGTATCAAGAGCAGCCGCAGCAGAAGGCGCCACACCCCGTTGTCCACACGGATAAACAGAAAAAAGACGATGCTCACCAGCATGACGATCAACAGAAAGCTCGTGCCGCAGCGCTTGTGCTGCCGGGAGCTTTTCCGCACGTTCTCGACCGTCAGCTCCAGCCCGTTCTCGATGCAGTTGATGCATTTGTGCTCCGCCCCGTGGTACATATACACGCGCCGGATATCCGGCATCAGGGAGATCGCCGCGACATACCCGATAAAAATGAGGAGCCGCAGAAGCCCCTCAAACAGTGCGACCGCCGTCCGGGATGCGACAAAACGCTGAAGCAGAAGGGACAGCCCGTACGGAAGCACGACAAAGATCGCCACAGCGAGCACGATGGACAGCGCCACGACGCCTCCCATCGCGGCGTCCTCCCCGCGCCCTCCTTTCCGCTCCGTCTCTGTGTCCTCCTCAAAAAACGAGGCGGAAAAGGTGAGCGTTTTCATCCCCAGGACCAGCGATTCCACGAAGCTGAACACCCCTCTTAAAAGAGGAAGGCTTCGGAGCCTCTCATTTTTGACGACGCCCCGGTACTCCGCTGTCTCCACGGCGATCTCCCCGTCGGGCTTGCGCACAGCCACCGCATATGTCTCTTTGTTCTTCATCATGACGCCTTCCATGACCGCCTGACCGCCAATTCCGGAATACCGCATTGCATTCCCCTCTTTCCGCTCTCTAAAAAAGGTTGAGGTCTTACAACCTCAACCTTATCTGCCGCCGTGTTCTTACTGCTGCATACCATACTTCCTGTTGAACTTATCAATACGTCCGCGCGCCTGCGCAGCCTTCTGCTGTCCCGTATAGAACGGATGGCACTTGGAGCAGATCTCAACGTGAATGTCCTTCTTGGTCGAGCCTGTCACAAACGTGTTGCCGCAGTTGCAGGTCACCGTCGCCTGATAATAATCCGGATGGATTCCTTCTCTCATGATATCACCTCTTTATATTCTTATCGTTCTCACTTCTCCGGCACCGCTTCCCTTTGCACCCGTATGCCCGATCCGCATATGATGCTCTCCGCAAGGGAACGTCCCGCACAAACAACGGAGTCATTATAACACACGCGCTGTACGATTGCAAGACATTTTACACCAGTCTCGTCTTTTTTATCATATAGATATATTCCTGGTTGCTGCGCGTGCGCGAAAAGGTGTTCAGGATATTCTCAACCGCCTCGTCCGAGCGCATGCCGTTGGTCGCCTTGCGCATGATGTCGACCGCCTCCTGCTCCTGCGGCTCCAGCAGCAGATCGTCACGCCTGGTACCCGACTTCACGATGTCGATGGCGGGGAACACCCGCTTCTCGGAGAGCTTCCGGTCAAGCACCAGCTCCATATTGCCGGTTCCCTTGAACTCCTCGAACACCACGTCGTCCATCTTGCTTCCCGTATCGACAAGCGCCGTGGCGAGGATCGTCAGGCTGCCGCCCTCCCGCATGTTGCGCGCCGCGCCGAAAAAGCGCTTCGGCATGTGCAGCGCCGCCGGGTCGAGACCGCCGGAGAGCGTGCGACCGCTGGGCGGAACGGTCAGGTTGTACGCCCGCGCCAGACGCGTGATGCTGTCCAGCAGGATCATGACGTCCTTGCCGTGCTCCACCAGGCGCTTTGCCCGCTCGATCACCATCTCGGAAACGCGCTTGTGGTGCTCCGGCAGCTCATCGAAGGTCGAATAGATGACCTCCACATTTTCCCCCTCGATCGCCTCCTTGATGTCCGTCACCTCCTCCGGGCGCTCATCGATCAGAAGGATGATCAGATGCATCTGCGGCTGATTCCTCGTGACAGACTTTGCAATATCCTTCAACAGCGTCGTCTTGCCCGCCTTGGGCTGGGAGACGATCATGCCGCGCTGTCCCTTGCCGATGGGCGACACCAGATCCACAATGCGCATCGCCACACTGCCGCCCGGACGCTCCAGCCGGATCCTCTCGTTCGGGAAGACCGGGGTCAGATCCTCAAAATTCTTCCGCCTCTGCGTCACGCTCGGATGGTACCCGTTGATCGTTGTCACATACAGCAGCGCGGAAAACTTCTCCTGCTGCGTCTTGACGCGGGTATTTCCGCAGACGATATCCCCCGTCTTCAGATTGAACCGACGGATCTGGGAGGGCGACACATAGACGTCATTCTCACCGGGCATGTAATTCTCACAACGGATGAACCCATATCCGTCCGGCATGACCTCCAAGATCCCGTTCGCCGTCACGCCGCTGTCAAGATTCATGATCGTCTCATCCGGCGCCGCCGGATCCCGCGCCGTCTCCGCCCGCTCGCCACGCTCTCCGTGCGCAGGGCGCTCCCCGCGCTCCGCGGATGCCGTCCGCTCGCCGCGCTCTCCGTGCGCCGGGCGCTCTCCGCGCTCCGCGGATGCCGTCCGCTCGCCGCGCTCTCCTCTCGCCGGACGTTCCGCAGCCGCAGGGCGCTCGCTGCGCCCGCCACGCGCCGGGCGTTCCCCTGCCTCGGGCGCGCCGTTCTCCTGCTTCTCCTTCGCAAGGCGTTCGTCCTCCGCAAGCATCAGCTCGACGACGTCGCTCTTTTTCATATTGGACACATTTTTCAACCCGCGCGCTTTCGCGAGATCCTTCAAAACCACAGCAGATAAGCTCTCATATTTTTCTCTCATTCACTTCTCCTCAACGCTTCTTTTTCTTTTCCGGGAATCCAGTCAGAGGCGACCTTGAATCAACGATAGGTGTATTATACATCATTTTTTTCAAAATAGGAAGTCCTATTCTAAATTTTCTCACGCCTTCGCTCCGGTTTCTTGATTTCTCTCAGTGATAATGATATGATGATAGCATTCAGAATACAAGGAGCATTACATATGGAAGAAAAAAATCAGACCAACGCCGAGAGAGCGTTGGAGATGCACAGAATCTGGAACGGGAAGCTGGAAACGACCGCAAAATCCAAGGTCAATTCCCGCGAGGACCTCGCCATCGCCTACACGCCCGGCGTCGCGGAGCCGTGCAAGGTCATTGCGAAGGACCGCGAAGCCGCATACACCTACACGATGAAGGCGAACACGGTTGCCGTGATCTCAGACGGAAGCGCCGTGCTCGGGCTCGGCAACATCGGCGCTTATGCCGCCATGCCGGTCATGGAGGGCAAATGCGTCCTGTTTAAGGAATTCGGCAACGTGAACGCGGTGCCCATCTGTCTGGACACGCAGGACACAGAGGAGATCATCTCCACCATTCAAAACATCGCCCCCGCTTACGGCGGCATCAACCTGGAGGACATCGCCGCACCCCGCTGCTTTGAGATCGAGGAGCGTTTGAAGGAAATGCTCGACATCCCGGTCTTTCACGACGACCAACACGGCACAGCCATCGTCGTGCTTGCCGGTATCATCAACGGGCTGCGCATCACGGGCAAGAAAAAGGAGGACTGCCGCGTGGTCGTCAACGGCGCCGGTTCCGCGGGAGTCGCCATCACAAAGCTTCTGCTCACCTACGGCTTTGCGCACGTGACCATGTGCGACCGGGATGGCATCATCGGCAGAGACTACCCGAACCTCAACTGGATGCAGCAGAAAATGACGGAGGTCACGAACCTGGAAAACCAACGCGGCACTCTGGCGGATGCGTTGCAGGGCGCCGACATTTTTGTCGGAGTGTCCGCGCCGAACATCGTGACCCCGGAGATGGTCGCCTCCATGAACCGGGATTCCATCCTCTTTGCCATGGCAAATCCCGTCCCGGAGATCATGCCGGACGTCGCAAAGTCCGCGGGCGCGCGCATCGTCGGGACCGGAAGGAGCGATTTCCCCAACCAGGTCAACAATGTGGTCGCCTTCCCCGGCATCTTTAAGGGCGCTCTGGAGGGGCGCGCAGCGCAGATCACGGAGGAGATGAAGCTCGCCGCGGCGGAGGCGATCGCCGGTCTGGTGTCCGACGAGCAGCTCTGCGACGACTTCATCATGCCGGAGCCCTTCGATCCGCGCGTCGCCGATGTCGTCAGCCGCGCCGTCAAGTCGCACATTGTCCGGTAGGCAGCTTCCCGGCAGGAAATCTTGACGGAAGCAGATGTTTCATGAGACAGAAAGAGTGACTCCATGGCAGAACCGTTTACCATTTACAAGCTCACGATCTTAAATATGTTGGACATGGTGGATTTTCCTCTGACAAACGCCCAGATCTCCCAGTTTTTTCTGGAGCAGGAGTACACGGACTACTTCCGGGTGCAGCAGGTCTTAAGCGACCTCTCCGACGCGGGGCTGATCCGTGCGGCTACCACGCATCAGAACACACAGTACGCCATCACGGCCGCCGGCAGGGAGACGCTTTATTTTTTCCGGGACAAGATCAGCGACGCGATCGAGCACGACACAGTCGCATACCTGGAAAAAAACCGTTTCGAGCTGCGCAGCGTCAACTCCGTCCTCGCCGATTACTACCGGACGCCGAACCGCGACTATGCCGTGCGCTGCCAGCTGCGCGGGCGCGAGGCGGACGTCATCGACCTGACGCTGACGGTCAAAAGCAGGGAACAGGCAGAGGCGATCTGCGGTAACTGGAAAAAGAAAAACGAGGACGTCTATTCCTATTTGATGGACATGCTGCTGCAATAGCCGGCAAAAGGAGAACGTATGAGATCGTCAGAAAAAACAGCACAGAAAAAAAACGCATCGGC
>CANRBT010000127.1 GCA_947628935.1 uncultured Roseburia sp.
GCCCCGCCGTAGCCGCCCATCGGATGTCCCTTAAAGTGGGACAGCACGAGAAACGAATCGTAATTCGCCAGGTTCTTGCCCACCAAATTCTTTTTGATCTGCTTCCCGTTCGGGATCGAAAGCTCCAGATCCGGTCCCTCCGCATCCAGCAGATCCACAGTGAAATAATGGCTCCAGCCGTGCACCTCGATCGTCTTCCAGTGCTTTTCCGTCGTGTCGCGCTCCCCGTCATAAGCCGTATTGCACTCGACGACCGTACCCTTCACATGGTCGATGACCGGCTTCCAAAAATCCGGACGCAGGAAATTCTGATTGCCGACCTCACCGGAGTGTACCTTGACCGCCACCTTCCCCGGCAGCTCTTTTCCAACCCTCTGGTACAGCTCCAGCACCTTTTCCCCTGTGATCGTCTTCGTAAAATATACCGTTGGTTTCATATTGCCCCTCCTTCTCTTTTCGATTCATGATGTTTTTATTATACCCTATTTTGCTTTGGCACGCATCCCCCTTTTAGAGAACGGATGTGCAAAAAAACAGACTTAGCCGTTGCAAAATGCCGGTCCTCACAGTAAAATAGGGGTATCTTATCAAAGGAGGGACTTACAGATGGAAAGTGCCATAACCATAACAGACATTTCAAAAATCATAGAACGGATCCGTGAAAAAACCGCGATGCCTGCCTATCAGCTCATCCTCGCCCCGGACCGAACGCCCGATCTGTTCGACAGCAAATTCGGCGGTGTGCCTTACTGGGATGCTGCAAAGGAATATCCCCTGGACTCCAACGGCAATAAAATGATGCTGCTGGCACAGCTCAATTTTACAAAAGCCGCTTTAAAGGACGCACGCCTTCCCAAGAGCGGCATGCTGCAGTTCTTTATCCGGTCGGACGACGACTGCTTCGGGATGAATTTTGACGTGCCCGACGAGCAGAAGGATTTTCGCGTGATCTTCCACGAGACGATCGACGAGTCCGTCACGGAGGCGCAGATCCTGGCATTGGATATCCCCTGCATGATCGACGAGCCCAATGACTACACGCCGGTATACCGTCAGTCCGCCGTCGACTTTTTGCCGACGACCGCCTGTCTCGGCGCCGACGCTTGGGGATTCAGTGACATCTGCTGTGCTGTGATCCGGGAGATCACGGGAGATACCGTGCCGGACAACGATCTCTATTCGTATCTGGGCGATAGCAACTACGAAAAAATATACAACGCTCTGCAGAGCTCCGGTCACCGCGTGCTCGGATATCCGGTCTTTACGCAAGCCGATCCCCGCGAGGATATGGACGAGGAGACTGCCGCGTACTACGATACCCTGCTGTTCCAGATGGATTCGGATTCTGTCAACGGCGAGGATGTCGTGCTCTGGGGCGACTGCGGCGTTGCAAATTTCTTTATCAACGGCGAAGCCTTAAAACGGCACGATTTTGACCGCGTCGTCTACAACTGGGACTGCTGCTGAAGCTCCCGAAAAAAGACATCCCCGCGCTGCCCTTCACAGCCCGGGGATGCCCTCCGCGATCGTTATTTTGACGTGTTCCTCCCTACATCAGGGATGCGACACACTCCTCCACCTTCTTCATGTCCTCGGTCGGCTCGAACCGCGCCACCACGTTTCCCTCGCGGTCGACCACGAACTTGGTAAAATTCCACTTGATCTCCGGATTGTGCTTGTAGTCCTTGTCGATCTTCTTGAGCATCGCATTCATCGCCAGCGCCTTTGCACCATGTCCGAATCCCTCAAAGCCCTTCTGCTCCTTCAGATACCGGAACAGCGGGATCGCGTTCTCCCCGTTGACATCCGACTTCTTCATCTGCGGAAACTGCGTGTGATATTTCAGCGTGCAGAACTCATGAATCTCCTCCGCATTGCCCGGCGTCTGTCCTGCAAACTGGTTGCAGGGCACGTCGATGACCTCAAAGCCCTGATCATGGTACTTCTCATACATATTCTCGATCGCCTCATACTGCGGAGTAAAACCGCAGCCTGTCGCTGTGTTCACCACCAGCATGACCTTTCCCCTGTAATCAGAAAGCGCTACCTCCTGTCCGTCTGCCGCTTCTACCTTCAGATCATAAATTCCCATTGCACTACCTCCCTTTGCATTGCTTCCTATAGATACTGCTCTATATACCTGCAGATGCTCTCCTTCGGCTGGAATCCCACCTGGATCTCCTGCTTCACTCCGTCCTTGAGCACCATGAGCGCCGGAATGCTTGTGATACCGTACTCCCCGGCAAGATCTCCGTTTTCATCCACATCCACATTGTAGAAGCTCACCTTGCCCGAAAGCTCCTCGGACACCTCCTCCAGCACAGGCGCCACCATCTTGCACGGTCCGCACCAGGTCGCAGAAAAATCGACCACAGAGATGCCGCTTGCCACAGCGTCCTTGAATTCCTTCTCCGAAATCTTCTTTACCATTGCCATTTCCTCCTTCTTTGCCTCATTGGTCTGCTTTTTCTTTTTGTTCCTTTTTCTTCTGATCCAGATAGCTGACTGCCGCAAGCGCCGCAACATTCCCCTCGCCGGCGGATTTGATATATTGATAAGGCGGACCCACGATGTCCCCGCAGGCAAAACAGCCTTTGAGGTTCGTCTCCATCCTCCGGTTGACCGCCACATGGTTCTCTTCGACGGAAAGCCCCGGCACAAGCCGGGATGGCGACACGCTCTCCCTTAAGATAAAAATGCCGTCCACGGCGAGCTCTCTCTCTTTCAGCAGAAGCCTTTCCGCCTTCTTCTCGCCCTCGATGGAGACCGGCACATCCCGCACCACCTGTATCTGATTCCCCAGCGAAACAGGCTCCTTGTACACAGGAATGTAATACACCTCCGCGGCGACCTCCGCCATGAACTCCGCCTCTGCCTCCTCCTTCGGCGAAAAGCCGATGATCGCTACCCTTTTCTTCTTATAAAGCGGTGCATCGCAGGTCGCGCAATAACTGACGCCCCGTCCGAGGAACTGCTCCTCTCCGGGATAGGGCTTGCCGAAATCCACGCCTGTCGCGAGGATCACAGCCGTCGCCTCGTACATCTCATTGGTCCTGGTCTGTACGGTATAATACTCACCCATCGCATAAACGGATGTAATCGCATCCTCTGTGATATCGATCTCCATCTGTTTCAAATGCTCTGCAAACCGGTTCGCCAGATCCTCTCCCTTGATCGCCGGAAGTCCGAGGTAATTGTTGATTTCATGCGCTTTCCCGACCTTTTCACTCAGGTTTTTGCTGCCGAACAGGAGAATGCTCTTGTTCCGGATCTTCAAGGTGATCGCCGCCGACAGCCCGGCAGGTCCGGTCCCGATGACAGCCACATCATATCGCTCTCCCACGCTCTCCTCTCCCTTCTGTGGTTTATACATTGCAGGACGCACGCACAATTGCACACATAATCGCATGCACAATTGCGCGCAATCTAATTGCCTATCATCTTATTGTTCGCAATCTTTATGATTAGATTGTACACAATCTTTTTTATCCTGTCAATACTTTTTTATATCTTGTCCGCAAAACGCTGTCCTTATTCTCCAATCACGGGAAAAAGAAATGCCGGCAGGAAGTCCGCTGAACTCCCCCCGGCATCTCAGTCATATCCCCTTTGATCCGCTTAGCAAACGCCCTGTGCGAGCATCGCATTCGCGACCTTCTCAAATCCGGCAATATTTGCGCCGGCAACATAGTTGCCCTCCATGCCATAGCGCTTTGCCGCATCGTCGATGTTATGGTAAATATTTACCATGATGTCCTTCAGCTTCGCATCGACCTCCTCAAAGCTCCAGCTCAAACGCTCGCTGTTCTGGGACATCTCCAGTGCGGACGTCGCAACGCCGCCTGCATTTGCAGCCTTGCCGCAGATGAACCATACGCCGTTCTCCTGAAGGTACTTGGTCGCATCCAGCGTAGTCGGCATGTTCGCGCCCTCGCAGACCGCCTTGCAGCCGTTTGCGACAAGCTGCTTTGCATCCTCGAGCTCCAGCTCGTTCTGCGTTGCGCACGGAAGCGCGATATCGCACTTGATCTGCCATACGCCGCGTCCCTCATGATACTCTGCGCCGGATCTTGCTTTCGCATACTCCGTCAGGCGCGCGCGCTTCACTTCCTTGATCTCCTTTAACAGCGCCACATCGATGCCGTTCGGATCATAGATCCATCCGGTAGAGTCGGAGCAGGTCACAACCTTTGCTCCCATCTGCTGTGCCTTCTCGATCGCATAAATCGCAACGTTTCCTGCGCCGGAGACAACAACCGTCTTGCCCTGCATGGACTCGCCGTGGCACTTGATCAACTCCTCTGTAATATAGAGAAGCCCATATCCCGTCGCCTCTGTGCGCACCAGGGAACCGCCGTAGGTCAGACCCTTTCCTGTGAGCACGCCCTCATACATGCCGCGGATCCTCTTGTACTGTCCAAACATATATCCGATCTCACGTGCGCCGGTTCCGATATCCCCTGCCGGGACATCGACATCCGCACCGATGTACTTGCAAAGCTCTGTCATAAAGCTCTGGCAGAATGCCATCACCTCACGGTCCGACTTCCCCTTCGGGTCAAAGTCCGAACCGCCCTTGCCGCCGCCGATCGGCAGCCCTGTCAGGGAATTCTTAAAGATCTGTTCAAATCCCAGGAACTTGATGATACCGATGTTTACGGACGGGTGCAGACGAAGACCGCCCTTGTACGGTCCGATCGCGTTGTTGTACTGTACGCGATAACCGATGTTCACCTGAACCTGACCCTTGTCATCCACCCACGGAACACGGAACTTGAACTGCCTGTCCGGCTCCACCAGACGCTCCAGCAGCGCCTCCTTGCGGTAAAGCGCCTCATTTGCGTCAATTACCGGGCGAAGCGACTCCAGCACTTCCTCCGCCGCCTGAAGGAACTCCGGCTCGGAAGCATTTTTCTCTTTGACTCTTGCAAGAACTTCATCAACGTAACCCATTTTCTCAATCTCCTTTTTTTGAAAAGCATACATCAACACGACTATTTTATTATAAAACGTTCCGGAGCGCAATCCCTTTTTCTTTTTTTCTTTACCTCGTTAAACTGCTAAAGAGTCCGCTACAACAATCGATAAATGATGATCGCGATCAGCACGCCAATGATACTCGCGATCGTGATCCGAATGGACAGTCCGAACGTGATAACCAAAATCCCTATATCGAACACGATCGGATTGGTCAGTCCAAAGCTCTGTCCATAATTTAGCCAGCTAAGCCCTGAGACACCCGCCGCCAGATTCCCGATAAAGCCTCCCAGCACGATACCTGCCAAAAGCAGCAAAAACAACGCCCAGTTATTTTTTCCAACAAACCCTCTGCTCATCTGTAACCTCCACCCTGCTTCTTATCCTGTGTCTGTGCACATCCGCTATGCTATCACACATTTTCGTACTTTTCCTGGAAATAATCCACCAGCTTTGCCAGACTATAAATAACAATCGGAAGCTCCTGCTCCGTCAGTTCCCCCTTGATATTCGCAATCATCTCGCGGTGAAACTGCTCGTGATGCAAATACGCTCCGCGTCCCTTCTCTGTCAGCGAGACCCACACCACGCGCTTGTCCTGTTTGCTGCGTTCTCTTGTGACGTAGCCCTTTTCCGTCAGCCCATCCATCGCTTTCGTCAATGTTCCCGTCGTCACGCGCAGCAGACCGGCGACCGTCTTCATGCTCTTAGGCTCGTCCATCCCGATCGCCTCGATCACGTGAAAATCGTTGCATGTGATATCCCCGAACTCCTCGCTCACCAGGCAGCGCGCCTCGATCTCCATAATATCCTTGAACAGCCGCACCAGCAGCTCATTTAACGTCTCGTCTGTCGTCATGCCGTCCTCCCCGAAAGCGTTTGTACCTACTCTACCACATTATAAGCTATAAATCCAGCATTTTCCGCTTTATTTCCGGAATCGCCGCAATGGGAAACAGCCGGCAGAGATCCCTCTCCGCCGGCGCTTCTTTCCCTCCCTTCCTCCAAAATGCGGCAAATCAATGAAGCCCAACCGTAAAGGTCAGCGTGTCCGTGTAATTGCCCGCATAAAGGGCGTGATCCTTCTGCAGAGCCGTGACAAAATCGAGGATCACCCAGCCGGAATTCTCTCCCGCTGATACCGTCAG
>CANRBT010000128.1 GCA_947628935.1 uncultured Roseburia sp.
TAAAGTTTGAAACGGAAGTATGGTATAGCGGAGAGAGCCTTGAGCGGGATTTGAAAAAAGGGGAAGAACTGGATATCCTCTTTCTCGATATTGAGTTATTGCAGAAAAACGGGATTGAGGTGGGTGCTTTCATTCGTGATGAGATGGGAGATACAGATACCCACATTGTTTATATTTCTTCGAAGCAGAGCTATGCGATGGAACTTTTTAAAATGCAGCCGCTGGAATTTCTGGTAAAGCCTATTTCCGCTTTCAGGCTGAAGGAAGTGCTGGAACGGAGCATGAAGCGAAAAAAGTATGCGGAGCGCTTTTTTGAATATCAGAAGGGAAGGCAGATTTTTCGGATCCCTGTCAAAGAAATCCTGTATTTTATGAGTATGGATAAAAAAATTCTAATGGTGAAACAGGAAGGACAGGAAGAGTTTTATGGGAAGTTAAAGGTAATCATGGAGCAGCTTCCGTCAGATTTTTTAATGATACACCAATCTTATATCATACATCAGAAATATGTGAGCGAGTATTCCTATGAAAGCGTCAGGATGATGAATGGGGATGTCTTAAGCATCAGTAAACCGTATCGGAAAGAAGTCAGGGCAGAGATCAAACGATATTTGAAAGAGAAAATGCACAATGTATTATAAGATACTTTATGAATGGATTGAAATTTTAATTGTTAATATTCTGCATACAGCGTTGCTGAAGAAGGTGTTCGATACCTTTCTGACCATAAGAAATAACAAACCGATTTTGCCGAAAATGATTTATGGGGGCTACTATGTGTTGACGGCAGTTGCCTACGGAGCGTTTCATACCTCATTTCTTTATGAATTATGCAATCTGGCGGGCATTCTTGCCACAGTGTGTTTTTATTGTGCAGCGTATGAAAAGAAAATTTGGATCTGTATGATTTTTTTCTGCATAGATACAGGCTGTTGGGGAATGATTTCCTGTGCCGGATCAGAGGAGATCGCAATGCAGCAAAGCGCAGTCCAGACCTTGCTTTTGTTAGTCTGTGTCATTTTCGTCTGTCATATTTTTGATCCGAAAGAGTATCAGGAATCTGTGCTTGATAAAAGGCAGATGTTTTTACTGATTGCGATTCCTGTGTTGAGTGTGGCGGCGTTTTGGATGTTGATGTATCAGAGCGCTGCCGGATTCGTATCTGTATTTTTGTGCGCTGTCATTGTGGCTCTGAATCTGTGTGTATTTTATCTGTGCCATATTCTGTTCAAAAATTATGTGCAGTTAAGGGAACAGGATATTTATAAACAGCAGACGTTTGCGTACCGGAACCAGTTAGCAGTGATCCTGGAGTCCCAGAGCCGCATTCGGTCGCTCAGGCATGACATGAAAAACCATGTGATGGCGTTGCAGGGATTGGCAAAGGGAAAGAAAACGGAGGAAATGACAGCGTATCTTTCTTCCATGCAGGAATTTATGCAGAATCCGTCAGAGTATGTGTATACCGGAAACGAGGCATAGGACAGCCTGTTGAATTTCAAGCTGCAAAGTGCGAAGGAAACACTGAAAAAAGTGGAAACAGACATTGTGCTTCCCGAGCAAATGAAACTGCGTTCTTTTGATTTTAATGTGATCGTCGGAAATCTTCTGGATAATGCGATAGCATCCTCGATACAGACAGAGGAACAGTATTTGAAACTCCGTATGCGAATGGAAAATGGCGTTTTGTTCCTCTATATGGTAAATAGCTGTCTGGGAATCCCGGAAGGGGTATGTGAGCTGCGGAAACTCTCGGAAAAAGCCGCCTTTGGGCATGGAACAGGATTGGGAAATGTCCAGAGAATCGTGGAGAAGTATCATGGCGATATAGAAATGCATTGTGAAGACAATCAAATGAAAACAGATATCATGTTATATATGAAAGATTTATAAATACCGGGAGCTGCCATGTGTGCATGGCAGCTTTTTTAGAACATGGAGTCATCTGCCTTTCGGCTGATTTCGGAAAAAATATGGTAGAATTTCGCCGGAATCAGGGAAAAGCAGAGAAAGAAGCGTATCATTATGGCATCACTCATATGAGAGACATACAGGAGGCATATACAGAATGAAAAAAAGGTTATTCAGTGTATTGATAACAGCAATATGGGGAAGCTGCGCTTTGACAGGCTGCCAGAATGCGCCGGAAGCATCTGCGGACAGCGATGTATATCGTGCAAAAAGCGCATGGGAAAGCGAGGTGGAACATATTGCGTCTGAGAAATCTGATAGGAATACGGAAGAAGCCGGAGAAACGATGAAGGAACGATATGATGCTTTGGTTGGAACAGAGGAAAACGGTATCTGGATATGTGCGGAGATCGAGACGGTGCCGCAGACAGTCCGGACATTGATCTTGCGGGAACGAGATGATTTTGATGAAGTAAAATTGAAAGAATTGCTAGGCAGTGAAAACGTGAGGAACATTACGGCGGAATATCTTGAGCAGCAGGAAAAAGAGTGGAATGAATTGGACGAAGACGAGAAGCCGAAAGAATTTCCGCATTTGGGTGACGATACGTTTTTTATTCTTTCAGACGGTCAGAAAGAGGCTTCTTTTAAATGGAATACATGTGTCAGTTATGTGAATGAGGACTTAAAGCAAAAATGCTCTCAGATTTATAAAGTGGCGCCGGAAATTGATGTCACAGGAAACGGAGAGAGCGCTTCCGCAAAATTTTCCCTGGCTCATGCAGAAGAAATGCTTTTGGAAAAGCTGGCTGTGCTGGACGAAACAGATATTTATCCTGCTCAGATTTATTATTACGAACTTGGCGATATAGCGTTTTATAAAATAGATTTTTCACCTGTATATGAGGGAATTGGCGTTGCAAACGAGTTTGGGCAGTGGCGTTATGGAGAGGTTCTGCCTATGGGAACCGCATGGGTTACAGAAGAAGGCGTAGCGTCCATGGATCTGGGGTATAACGGCGGCTATTGCGGTAAAATTACAGAACAATCGAAAAACAGGATCATGACATTCCCGCAGGTAACGGAGGTTTTGTCAGCATATTTGAAAAGCGGTACGCTTTTGGGGAATTCAGAAGCAAAGCTGACAGAGGTGGAATTGGTATATTATCCGATTTTTCAGGATTCGGAATTGCTTTTAACACCGGCATGGCATATTTTTGTTCCGTTAGACGATATGATAGATGCGTTGGATTCGGGCGATGCGATATGGCAGAAAGTGTCTGAGGAAGGTGCAGCGTGGAATATCTATCTGGATGCTGTGACAGGAGAATTGATAAAGGTGGAATAGCAATGGAAGGATTTTTCTTAAAGGACATCAAAAGAAGTTTTCGGAATCCCGGATTCTTCATCGGGATGGGTGCGCTGACAGTGCTTTTATTGGCTGCGGAGATAACGGGAGCGCCTTTGGACCGTACCAGAAGCAGCTACTATATTCTATATAATGCATTTGGTGCATCCGGGTTTACTCCTTTTGCGGCGGTCTTTCCGGTATTGGCATATGCGACAAACTTTTGTGAGGAATATCAGAGCGGGTATTACCGAATGATTTTCGCCCGAATGGGGGCTTTTCGGTTTGGGCGGATACGGATCTTGACAGTTGCGCTGTCAGGAGGAACTATGATGGCAGTTCCGATTGCGCTTGCCTGTGCTGCGGCTTATACCTTTGGAGTTCCGGGAATACCGCAGGGATCAGATGAAGGAATGCTCAAGGGTACTGTCATTCTTGCTTATATTCTGAAGTATGGGGACTGGTACATCGCAGCGGGGAAAACGGTTCTGGGATTTTTGTTTGGCTGTGTATGGGCGCTTGTGGGCTTTGCGTTTGCCGTATGGATCCCGAATCGATATGTGGCGCTGATCGCACCCTTTGTAGTGTATGAATCGTTGTGGATCGGACTGGGCAGCGCAGCGTGGTTGAATCCGATCCGGCTTTTGCGGGGAGATGATGTAGGCAGTTATCTTCTGGCGGCGGGGATGGAATGCGTTTATCTGGTGATGGTTTCGGCTGTTATCATGGCGGGGCTTGTGAGGAGGTATCGGAATGGGTAACTTCGGAGTGGTCACGAAGGGAATGTTCCGGCAGGAGCGGCAAAGCGGCAGGGTTGTTATGGGCTATTTGCTGGGTCTGGCGATCATGGGCTATTGGATGAGTGGATTTTTTCAGTATGTGGCTGACACGGGAGAGCCGATTAACATATTGGAAACATTCTGCGTGGTTGAACAACATTATGTGAATTTATTGTTTCTCCTGTTAGGATGGCTGCTGGTGATCGCGGATGCCCCGTTTGTAAAGGGAAATACTTATTTGTTGCTCTATCGGTGCGGCAGGAGACGCTGGAATGCGGGAATGCTTTTTTATATACTGGTACAGGCATTTTCCTATGTGGCAGTTATGGCGATATTTACGATCATGATCAGCAGTTTTTACGGATTTACAGGGAATATGTGGAGCAGTCCGGTTTACTCTTTGGCAAAAGATGTTGGGAACAACATCGGTGTGAAATATAATATCAGTTTTCCGTGGCTTACTATGATGCAGGTCATGACAGTGCCGCAGGCATTTGCAGTGACAGTTCTATTTCTTTATCTGTACCTTGCTCTTTTAGGCGTATTGTTATATGTTGCTGCCTTGCTGATCTCGGGAACTGCGGGGATTGCGACGGTAATGGCAGTACATTTGACCGGATATTTGCAGATGATGGACGGGCACGTCGCTTTTTCCTTGTTGGCAAGAGCGGTTCCGGGCAATTTTATAGATGGAACGGGTGCCTGTTGGCGCTCTGCTGCCTTATTTTTGGTATGGATCATTCTCTTGATCATTTTATCTGATATTCTTGTGAAAAAGGTGGAATTTCATTCGGGAGCGGAGGTGGACGGATAATGTCAGAGAGCGTGTTTCTCAAATTGTTTGGCGGAGTACCTTCGGGCTGTTTTGAGACGATACCATGGATCCCTTTTGGGCAATGGCTTCTGTCGATCGGCGCTTTTTTACTTACAGTGGGATGTTATGCAGAAAGAAACAGAAAAACGGAACTGTTTTCTGTCTATCGTTATGGGACAGTTTTAAACTGGTGGAAAAGGCGTTATGGAACAGGATTGGTCATAGGCATAAGGACGGCGATATTCTTTTTGCTGGCTGTCCTGCTTTGGGACTTCTATTGGGGCAACATAAGGATGCTTTCCGTAGAGATGATCGTCCAGGTCAGTATCTTGTGGCTGTTTCACAGCGTTAGCATGGCGGCGTTGTTTTCTGTGTTCGATTTGCTTTCTGTCAGGCATTTTGTTCCGGGAGCTTTGCTGCTGCTGGAGGGTGTGACATTTATGATCGGTTATCGGGTTCGTACAGTTTCTCATGTTATGTATGGAATGTGGGGAATGTATTCGAGAAGCAGTCTGTTTGAAAAGGACGGCTTTCCGGCAGGAATGGTGATCGCTGCGGAGCTTATTTTGCTGGCAGCCGCTTTTTTCCTGGGATGGGAGTATCTGAAAAAGGGAAAAATAATTTGAGGAAGGATGGGGATGGTTATGACAGAGGTGATCCGTATCGAGAATGTGACAAAAAAATTCGGTGATGATGTTGTTCTTGATCGTATCAACGTCCGTTTTGAAAAGGGGAAAATATATGGGATCATAGGGAGAAATGGATCAGGAAAGACGGTTCTGTTTAAAATGATGATCGGATATTTAAAACCGACAGGCGGAAGGGTAGTTGTTGAGGGAAAAGAGATAGGGAAGGATGTTGACTTTGCTGAAAATATGGGAATGATTATCGAAAATCCCGGTTTTTTAGGCAGATATACAGGTTATAAAAATCTGGAATATTTGGCTTCTATCCGTAAGATCATAGGAAAAGAACAGATCCGAGAGAGCATGGAAAGAGTGGGCTTGGATCCCGATAGTCACCAAAAAGTCGGCAAATACTCCCTCGGCATGAGGCAGAGGCTTGGAATTGCGCAGGCCATCATGGAGAATCCTGACATACTGATCTTGGATGAACCGATGAACGGACTGGATCATCAGGGAGTAAATGATGTACGGAACATTCTGTTAGAGTTGAGGGCAGAAGGAAAAACAATTATACTTGCCAGCCATCATAAAGAGGATATGGAAGTTTTGTGCGATACCGTGTATGAG
>CANRBT010000129.1 GCA_947628935.1 uncultured Roseburia sp.
ATAGATATGCAGGAGCAGAAAGGAGACTCCCATGAAGATTCTTTTGATCGAAGACGACCGGAACCTCTGCGACACGCTGCGTTTTTCACTGGAACAGGAATGCCACGAGGTGGATGTCTGTCACGACGGCAGCGACGGGCTTGACCTGTTTTTACAGGACGCTCACGATCTTGTGCTGCTGGACCGCATGCTGCCGACGATGAACGGTCTGCTGGTCCTGAAAAAAGCACGGGAGCGCGGTATCGTAACGCCGGTCATTTTTCTGACTGCGCTCGGAGAGCTTTACGACCGCATTGAAGGACTGGATCAGGGTGCGGACGATTATCTCGTCAAGCCGTTTGCCTACGAGGAGCTGTCCGCACGCATCCGTTCCCTCGGGCGGCGGACCGGACACCTGGCGGAGCACGAGGTCCTCACGTACGGCGATATCCGCTATGACACAGGGCTGCGCCAATTAAGCGGGCCGGACGATACGATCCTCCTCTCGGGAAGGGAGGGACGACTCCTGGAGGTCTTTTTACACGACGCCGCAAAACCTTTGCGCCGCATGGTGCTCCTCGCCCGGGTGTGGGGAGTCGACGCCGAGGTCGAGGACGGGAATCTCGACACCTATGTGCATTTTCTGCGCAAACGCCTCGCGCAGGTCGGCAGCCTGCTCTCCATCCGAACGGTACGCGGCGTCGGGTATCTGCTGGAACCTCTGCCTGAGAACGGAAAGGAGGAAACGCCATGTTCCGCAAGCTGCATCGCCAAATGACCTGCTTTTGCACCCTGATCGTAAGTCTTCTGCTCATCGCCCTGACTCTGTTCTGTCTGTTCATCTCCGAGCGCAATTTAAGAGCAGGCGCGGAGATCTCTTTTCTGCGGGAGCTGAACACAGTCATTTCCTATCTTCAAAGCCAAACTGTCGTCTCGTTCCAATGGCGTGCACGGCTGCAGGAAGACAACGATCTTCTCCTCTTTTTTTACGACAACGACAGACCTCTGTACTCGCAGCAGCTTTCCTCGGACTCTGCTGCCTGCGCTCTCGCAGAACGGGCAAAGCAATACGCCGAGGATGCTCTGGACATCCGTTTTACTGCGACCAGCTTCCGCTCTCTGCCTGCCCATACGGAATTTACGCTCACCTCCGACGGCGCGGACTATTATGCCTCCGTCGGAATCCTTTCGCGCGGCACGGGAACGCTTGGTTTTGTCATCCTCGCCCCGCAGGAGAGGCTTTCCTCCCAAATTGCCTCACAGAGACTGCTGTTTGCCTGTCTGGATCTCGCCGCCCTTCTCTTTCTTACCCTCTTTATCTGGCGCTTTACCGGAAGCATGTTAAAACCGCTTGCCGAAAACCAGCAAAAACAGCTTGCCTTCGTCTCCCTTGCCTCCCATGAGCTCCGCGCTCCCCTGACGGTCATGCTCTCCGGTGCGGATGCCGTCCGCCGGGCGCAGACCGATGCGGACCGCAGGTACTTTTTGGACATCGTACGCGCAGAAGGCAATCGCATGCAGCGCCTTATCCAGGACCTTCTCTTTCTCGCCCGCTCCGGTCAGGGCGCCTTTTCCATCCGGACAGGCCCCTGCCAGCCTGAGCTTCTGCTGATGGACGCCTACGAGACATTCGAGCTGCCCGCGCATCAAAAAAAGCAATCCCTCTCCCTGCAGCTTACGGAGGACTCTCTGCCCTCCGTCCACTGTGATGCGGAGCGGATCGCTCAGGTATTTGCAATTTTACTGGACAATGCCATGTCCTATTCCCCGGAGGGCGGACAGATCCTTCTGACTCTGAAACGCCGCGGTATGCACGTCTGCTTCAGCGTCACGGACCAGGGACCGGGCATCCCGGATTCCGAGAAAGAACGCATCTTCGACCGTTTTTACCGCGCGGACGCTTCTCACTCGGACCGGGAGCATTTCGGGCTTGGACTTTGCATCGCCAGGGAGATCATCGCGGCACACCGCGGACGTCTCTGGGTGACCGATGCCCCCGGCGGCGGGGCAAGCTTTCATTTCACGCTTCCGCTGCATTGACCGCTTCCTCCTGCTGCCCGGACTCCTCCCGAAGCTCCTGCGGCGTTCTCCCGTAAGTCATCACTTTGCAAGCTCCAGCATACGCTGCAGCGGCTTCGCCGCGCGCTCCATCACATCATCCGAAAGGACGAGCGCCTTCTCTGGCGTCCCCTCCTTCGGGAGCTCAGCGAGCACTGCCTCCACCTTGTCCAGCGTGACTTTTTTCATATTCGGGCAGAACTGTCTGTGCCCCACAGAATAAAATTTCTTGTCCGGGTTCTTCTGCTGCAGCTCAAAGAACACCCCCATCTCCGTACAGATGAGGAATTTCCGGCAGTCGCTCTCCGTCGCATAGTCGATGATCTCGGACGTGCTCCCCACAAAATCGGAAAGCGCGATCACATCCGCCGTGCACTCGGGGTGCGTCAGGACCAGCGCATCCGGGTGCGCCGCCTTTGCAGCCTTCACATGTTCCGCCTCTATGCTCTTATGGACATGGCAGAACCCGTCATGGAAAATAAAATGCTTCTCCGGCACCTGCGCCGCCACATAGCGCCCCAGATTATTGTCCGGCACGAAAAAAATGTTCTTCTGCGGGATATTGCGCACCACGCGGACCGCATTGGAGGATGTCACGCAGACATCGGACACAGCCTTGATCTCCGCCGTCGAATTGACATAACAGACGACCGCCAGATCGTCATATTCCCCGCGCACCTCCGCGATCCGCTCCTCCGTCACCATGTGCGCCATCGGACAGTCCGCACATTCATCCGCCATCACAACATTTTTCCCCGGGTTCAAAAGCTTTGCGCTCTCCCCCATGAACGTCACGCCTGCAAAAAGGATGTTCTTCTGCGGCACCTGCGTCGCCTTCTTGCTCAGGTAGTAGGAATCACCCACAAAGTCTGCGATTTCCTGCACCTCGCCATCCACATAATAATGTGCAAGGATCACTACGTCCTTTTCCTTCTGGAGCTCTTTGATCCTGCTTGCTCTGTCTGCTTCCATCCCGAACCTCCGCAAAGAGGGGCTGGCGGAATATGCATATTCCGTCAGCCCCTGATTTTCTGTTTCCTGATCGCTTATGCATTGTACGTATTATCATAACACGTTTTCTGCAAATGTCCAATACATAAGATCAGTTCTTGCCGAACAATGCTGTGGAAAGATAACGGTCTCCCGAATCCGGCAGCAGCACGACGATATTCTTGCCGGCATTTTCCGGTCTCGCCGCGAGGATCACAGCCGCCTTAAGCGCCGCACCGGAGGAAATTCCGACCAGAATGCCCTCGCTCTTTGCGAATTTCCTGCCTTCCTCAAACGCATCATCGTTCTCGATCGCAAGCACCTCATCATAAACCTTGGTGTTCAGCACCTCCGGCACAAAGCCTGCACCGATGCCCTGGATCTTATGAGCGCCCGCCGTGCCCTTGGAGAGGACCGGACTGGTCGCAGGCTCCACAGCCACGACCTTGACATTCGGGTTCTTCTCCTTTAGGTATTCTCCGACTCCCGTGATCGTACCGCCGGTTCCTACGCCCGCGATAAAAATGTCTACCTTTCCGTCCGTCTGCTCCCAGATCTCCGGTCCGGTCGTCGCCTTGTGAACCGCCGGATTCGCCGGATTCTCAAACTGACCCAGAATGATCGATCCCGGCGTGGACGCATGCAGCTCCTCCGCCTTCGCGATCGCGCCCTTCATGCCTCTCGCCCCTTCCGTGAGCACGAGCTCTGCACCGTAAGCGGCAAGCAGGTTCCGCCGCTCCACGCTCATCGTATCCGGCAGCGTGAGGATCGCATGATAACCTCTGGCCGCCGCCACCGATGCAAGCCCGATACCCGTGTTGCCGGAGGTCGGCTCAATGATCGTCGCGCCCGGCTTCAAAATCCCCTTCTTCTCCGCATCCTCGATCATCGCCAGTGCGATGCGGTCCTTGACGGATCCCGCCGGGTTCAGGTACTCAAGCTTCGCCAGCAACGTTGCATTCGTCGCCCCTGCCGCCTCACTGTAGCGGTTCAGCTTCAAAATCGGCGTGTTCCCGATCAGATCCATTGCGCTTTCCAAAATCTTTGCCATGATACATTCCTCCTCGATCTCCTATTGCCATATAAACTCGCTATGTTTTGTATGGATTGATTATAATTCCACGGTATGTTTTTGTCAATCCCTATTTTGTAAAATCCCCCGGTGCCGCAGCTGCCATGGTCTCCGCCACATCCACGACCTCCGGCGCCGCGCCTCCTGCCTCTGCATTTTCCGCAGCCTCCTGCGGATCGTCGTACTCCTTCTTCTCCTCGTCGCCCCAGAGAGAGTCGTATTTCTCGCGCTTCTGGCGCTGCACCATAGCCCCGACGTTCTTTGCCATCTGGTAGAGCTCGCTGCTGTACTCCATCAGCTTCCTCTCATCCGCCCCGGGGACGATCGCCCCCTTCATGAGGCGGCGCGCAACCTCCATGATCTTCGCCATATCGACCGCATAATCTTCCGTTGCGTCCTTCTGCTGCTCTGCCACCGTCGCATTCCAGTACGCGCAATATTGCTCCGCAAGCTGATCCATATATTGATAGTATTCGTCCTGCTTCTCCTTCAGCGCCTCCAGCGTCAGCTCCAGGGTGGCTGCCTCCTCCCCGTACTTCTCCGCCTCGCCCGGTACGGACTCCATCCGCGAGCGGACGGTCTTTAGCTGCTCCGCCACCTTCGCCTTCTGATCCTGGTACTGACGTATCTGCGCCCTGTAAAGCTCCTGTGCCTCCCCGATTTTCATATCCGTCGCCCTCCCTGCTAAAAAGCCTGCTTACTTCCGTGTACCTATCTATAGATATCGTCCATTTGATCTGAAAACGTGACAACCGGCAAATCTTTTTCTTGACAATCCAGGATGAAATGCTTATAGTGGAACACGGAAAATCGAATAGAGGAACCTATGGCTAGGGGGGCAATTTTTCCGCTTCACGGAAAATACTGCTGAGAGATGATCTTCATCGACCCTTATTACTTGATCCGGATAATACCGGCGTAAGGAAGCATTCTTAAAGCAAGATCCCCCTTGGCTGTACCGTATCACAGTAAGGAGGATTTTTTATGAACAACTTTTTTGCAACCCCGGAAGGCGCATGGGGGGACGGATCCGTACATCTGACTGCCGTCGGCATCTGCATCGTCGCGGTCATCGCGATCCTGCTCGTCATCATCGCCGCGATCCTGCGCCAGAAGAACGCGTCGAAAAAGACGGCGCTCACGACAAAGCAGCTTGTCTTTTCCGCGATGGCGATCGCTCTCGCGATCGTCTGCTCCATGATCAAGCTCTTTGAGATGCCGATGGGCGGCTCTGTGACACTGCTGTCCATGCTGTTTATCGTGCTGATCGCATACTGGTACGGACCGTATGTAGGCATTATGACCGCAGTCGCTTACGGACTGGTACAGTTCGTGACCGAGCCGATCTTCTATACGATCCCGCAGATGCTCTTAGACTATCCGCTCGCCTTCGGAGCGCTTGGACTTGCCGGATTTTTCCACAAAAAGAAATGGGGGCTTCAGATCGGATATGTGGTCGGCGTGCTCGGACGTTTTGTATTCGCGACGCTCTCCGGCGTCATCTTCTTTGCGTCCTACGCACCGGAGGGCATGCACCCGCTCGTATACTCCGTCCTCTACCAGGGTTCCTATCTTCTGCCGGAGGCTGTGATCACACTGGTCATCATCAGCATCCCGCCGGTCTCTGCCGCGCTTGCAAGGGTCAAGCAGCAGGCTGTGGAATCCTAAGGGCTGCCCCGGCAACTATCTTGATTGAAATATGAGGCTGTCGCACTAATTCGTGCGCAGCCTCATTTTCGTATAAAACTGAAATAAAGTTTCCACTGACAGCGGAAACCGATTATGTTATAATCAAAGAAAGCGAGGGATTTTTATGTCAGACAAAGAAAAGACCATTCAGGAACTGAACCTGGAAGATGATTTCCTGTTCGCCAAAGTAATGAGCGACACGGAAATCTGCCGCAAGATTCTGGAAAAAATTTTAAAGGTATCAATAAAAAAAGT
>CANRBT010000130.1 GCA_947628935.1 uncultured Roseburia sp.
GCCTATCAATATTATCTATCTACCTACAGCGGCTCCGGCATGTCGCGTTACGACACGCACAAGAAGAGCCAGCTCCGTGCTGTTTACAACAACATGGTGAAGATCAACAAGGAATCTCCCCTGTACAAGATCAGGCAGTCTGGCGACGTCGGACGTTTTGCGATCGATATCAAGGAAAGGACACGTTCGATCCAGAATGTCGTCGCCTCGTTATCGGAATCCGGCAGCGGCATTGAGGGCGTTTTTTCCAAAAAGGTCGCGCAGTCTTCCGATGAGAACACCGTCGGTGCCGAATATGTAGGACAGGATCAGAATGTGGACGATTCCCTGCGGCTTGACATTGAGGTCAAGCATCTGGCGACGCCGCAGATCAATCTGGGCACGTATCTGAAGCCGGATGCGTCCGGCATTCGTGCAGGCTCCTATAGCTTCGATCTGATCACGGATCTAAGCTCCTATGAATTTCAGTATAGCGTTTCCGGTAAGGAGACGAACCGGGATGTCCAGGACAAGCTTGTCCGGCTCATCAACAACGCAAATGTGGGTCTGCGCGCCTCCGTCATCGAGGACGGAAGAGGCTATGGAGCGGTTCAAATTGCTTCCACGCAGACAGGACTGGTCGAAAACGAGAAGTTTCTCTTTGAGGTCATTCCTGCCCCCGACAACGGTTCCATGCAGGCAATGAGTACACTTGGCATCGACCATGTAGCGCAGATGGCATCCAACTCGTCCTTTTTATTGAACGGCGCGGAGCATACCTCCCTGTCCAATACGTTTACCGTCAATAACATGTTTGCGCTGACCTTAAAGCAGACCTCTATGGACGGTTCTCCTGCGCAGGTCGGGTTTAAGACAAACTCCGATGCCGTGGCAGACAATGTGCAATCGCTTGTGGATGCCTACAACAATATCATTCAGTTGAGTCACGATTATGAGAATACCCAGCAGTCCAACAAGCTGCTCCGGGATATGGAAAGCGTTGCCAAGTCCTACCACAACGAGCTCGAGGCGATCGGGCTTACGCTCCAGGAGGATGGTTCCCTCTCCGTGGATCGCAGCCTTTTGACGGACGCCGTCACAGCGCCGGACGCAGCGGATTCCTTTGCTGTTCTAAACGACTTTAAGGACAGCCTGAACGACAAGGCTGCGCGCGCATCCCTTGACCCGATGAATTATGTCAACAAGCTGTTAGTCGCGTACAAAAACCCGGCAGGACACAATTTTGTCACGCCGTATATCACATCCATCTATTCCGGCATGATGCTGGATCGGTACTGCTGACCATAGGATCAAAAACGGCGCCCGGGACAATCCCCGGGGCGCCGCTTTTTCTTTTTATTCTTCTATCCGCGCAAGCATCTCCCGGATGCGCCCGACATACCCGTGCCGTTCCCTGACCTTTTGATGACCGCGGCGCGCGATCTCCTGCCGCTCCTCCTCATGCGAAAGATAATACCCTACCTTCTCGCACAGATCCTCTATGCCGTCAAAGCAGACCAGATCCCTGCCCTCTTCAAAATAATACGGGAGCTCCGCCTGATAGTTCGTGAGCAGAAAGCCGCCGGAGCCAAGCACATCCCAGACGCGCAGCGGGATCCCGCTCTTGATATTCGGAATGGTAAAATTCAGGTTGATCTTCGACGCGCGAAAAACCCGCGGCATCTCGCTCCAATAGTCCACAGACCCGCAGTATTGGATCCGAAACAGGTCGCTCACGTTGCTGTTGCTGTACACATTAACCCTGTAACGCTTGGACAGCTCGATCAAGGCACGCCTCCGCTCGATCTCCGCGATCTTGAAGCCCAGCACCGTCGTCTGAAAAATAAGCCCGAGATCCGAAAAGGAGCCCTCTGATTTTTCCAGCTGAAAATATTCCTCCAGCTGCTCCAAAATATCCGCGGTCAGCATTGGCTCCACGATATTTGCCCCACTGACATTCAGCTGCGCCTCCATCACGGCGTCAAAATATCCGCGCAGATATTCCGGCAGACGATGTTTCAGCTTGTCGTAGGAATTGCGCTCATAAAGGCTTCCCACAAACGCAACATCGCCACGGTACTTATCTAAGGCTCCATCCTGTCCTGTCACGATATCCAGCCGCTCCACATCCACAGCAAGCGGCAGATACCAGATATGCTCCACCCCCATCCCCCGAAATTCCAGATAGTTGGTCTTGTCAAACGTGAAAATATAGTTGCATGCATTGAACACGGATTCGTGATACATACTGATCAGCGGATTGTCGCAGGTCCAGGAGAGATATCTGACGCCGGTGCGCTGGCAGACATTGGAGATCAGGGCGAAATAGTTGACGGTAAAGACAAGATCATACTGATTTTCCCGAATCCTTGCCTCAATGACCGCCTCAAATTCCGGGCTGACGTCATAGCTCCCCAGCGCCTGTTCGATGTTGTCTACAGTATGCCCCAGCAATCGGAAGGTCTGCTCGATATCCCTGTAATTATATGCCTTCCATCGGTACATCAAAATATGCATGACAGATAACGCTCCTCTATATAGTCTGCGCGGCTCTTCCAGGTATGTCCCCCCTTTGCCGCCTCATATCCACGGTCAGCCATCCGCTGTGCCTCATCCAGATGTCCGAACAATGCGAACACCCGCTCCGGCAGGCTGCCCAGCTCCCGGAGGGAAAACATGGAAAGCTCCTTCCCGTCGGCAAACTCCTCCCGCAAATAAACGGAATCGTCCGTCACGACCGCAGCCCGTGCAAGCATTCCGTTGAAGATCCGGTCATGCGCCCCGGCTTTGAACCATGTCATCGTGTTGAGCACGACCTTTGCATCGTTCATCAACGGCAAAATCTGAGGCGCCAACACCTTTCCCCGGTAATCCAGGCAGGGATGGTCGCTCCACTCGCACTGATCCCACCCGGTACCGTAAGCCGTCACACGGACGCCGTTTTCCACCAACAGACGCACAGCCTGCTCCCGAAAAAAAGAAGTCGCGTAGGAATCCAAAAAGCGCATCGTGACGATCAGCTCCTGCAGGCGGTCCTCGGAGAGGTCATTTCTCCTGCCGCGCAGATAGTCCTCGATCACGTCCTCCGTCGTCCGTTCCGGATGGCGCACCAGCTCTCCCAGAACCTCCTGCGCCATCTCCTCCCCATCCACCTCGGGGATCGCGCCAAGATCCGGGATCATCTTTGCCACGGTGTAGATCGGCAACGCTCCGGCATACAACACATCGATCCGGCGCTCCGCAAGGGACTTGTGACGGCTCCCGAGCTCCACCCCCGCATGCGGGAGGAAATCCGTCTGACGGATCTGGGGGAAAAAACGACGGATATATCTGACATGATTGCGGTCGGTACAGAGTATGACCGCCGTGGAAGGCATGTTCCGCAGAGGCTTCCCATAGTGGAAGGGGTGATCCATGAGAATATCGATATAGGGCACATTATAAGCCTCCCAGACCTTGCGTCCGTCCGGCAGATCCAGATTATAGCCAAGATTGTTGAACGTCACGCAGGCAAACGACTCCTTCTCTCCAGGCTCCCTCTTCTCCGCCAACAGCCCAAGCAGCTGCTCCTTGCTCTGTTCCTCCCAGCGGGCATCGTAGACAAAGGAATCATACCCTCTTTCCTCAAACGCTTCCCTCAGCTTTTCCGTAAAGAGATCCAGCGTGTCATACACCCCGATAAAATAGATGATCGTCATCCCGCATGCCCCTCCCCGATCGTAACAGCATGATATATCACACAGAACAAAAGCGGAATGACAAACCATCCCGCCTGTGCCCTATCTGCATCCTATTCATATTCCAGGTCATACCCTAATGCCGCATACAGACCGTCTGTCTCTTCACCTACGCGAACCGCATACTCCTTCTCTGTCAGCAGCGCAACCGCCTTCTCTATCTCTTCTTTCTTCCGCACCACGTGGAACTGCTCGTTGACTGCCTCTGTCAGTTCTGATACAGATGTTGGTCTGTTCTTGTCCCATAAAACATTCAACACCTGATTGGCGACTGCCGGAAGATTGTCCATCTCAATATATCCTTCCATCGTGATCTTTTTCTTTCTCTTTCGAAACATAGCACTCTCCTTATGGCTGCAACCTTATCTTATGTTCTGTTTTATTTTACTACAAGCTGCCGGTGTTCTCAATATGCTTCTGAAAAAAGAATCCTATACGCCTGCGATCCGTTTTACAGCTCGTACCACCTGCGCGAAATCCTCCTCGCTGACTTCTGCGTCCAAAAGCCGGAGCAGCTCCTGATATACCGGTTGAAACGCATCTTTCAGATAAGGATTCTTCCTATAGTCCCCTGTCAGCTCCCACACACGCTGCTTCATATGCAGGAACGTCTCATAGGATGGCTCTGTATAACGCAGCATTAACATTTTTAGTCCAGCCAAATAATAGCTTTTAACAAAATCATATTTCACTGCCAGAGGAAATCGCTCCAATGCGCCCCTGTCAACGTACTCCTGCCACTTGATCTCATTGGCAGCAAACATATCGTAATGATACTGCTCGTCTTTTTTCAGAACCGTCGATTCCAAGTTGACAAAATAGTGATACAGACGTTCCTCTAAAATATATACCTTTTTCGCATAAAGATAAAGCAGCGCTCCAAAGCAGATATCCTCATAGACAACCTTTTCGGGAAATTTCAAATGATTCTCCGTAATCAACTCCCTTTTGTACAGCTTATCCCACGCTCCCACACCCATCACATCCGAGACAAGAAAATCCCCTCGCTGCTCCTCCTCCACAATGATCAGATTGTCCTGCTGCCCTGTACGTCTTTCAAACGCTCCCCCATCCCCACGATCACGAACATTACGGCAATACACGATATCACAGTCGTAACGGATCAGCTTCTCATACATCTTTTCATACATATCCGGCTCGACCCAGTCATCCGAATCCACAAACCCGATATAGGGCGCGGTCGCATACTGCAAGCCGATATTCCTGGCAGTCCCCTGGCGGCCGTTGGTCTGACACAGAATCAGCTTGATCTGCTCGGGGTACTGCGCTTCGTACGTTTTCAGGATCGCAGCCGTATGGTCCGTGGACGCATCATCCACAAGGATCAATTCCAGTTCCTGCAGCCCGATAGACTGATCGAGCAAACTGCGTATACAACGGTCCACATATCTCTCTACATTATAACACGGAACGATCACACTGATCTTCGCCATATTCACACCTGCTCTGCTCCAAGCCAATCCTTTCCAACTTCCTCATCATCACAATCATCTACATACTTCTGCACCATTGCCGTCGCCTCCGACAACTGTCTCTTCTCTTCCTCCGACAGTAGGATCCTCCCCTCCTGCTGATCACGCCGTATTTTGCGAATCTCCGCCGCAAGTTCCCGCATTCTGACCTCATTCGGATACATATATTCCTCCAGGAGCTGTGTCACCTTCTCCTCAAAAACCTCCATGGAAAAATAGGTCTCATACGTCGCCCTGCCCCTCCTGCGCACCTCCTCCCATTCCTCTCTGTGCAGAATGACATGTCGGAGCTTTTCAGCCAGCGCGGCTGCATTTCTGGATTGGAACACATATCCGTTGACGCCATCCTCTATATATCTCGCTATCCCACAGGCATCGGATACCAGACATACCCCCTCCTTCATCATCATCTCCACCGCCACCACAGACATGGTCTCAATCCTAGATGCCACGATCAGACAGTCATATTGCTCCATCATTGTCAGCAGCTCATCATGCGGCATCTGCGGTAAAATGCGTACATTTCCTATCATCTCCTTCAGCTGGATCGCCGCATCTAAAAATACCGGATTGCAATTTTCCTGATTCCCGCAAAAGACAAATTCTGTCTGCACCAGCTCCTCCGGTTCCAGCATACATATCGCCCTGAGCAAAAGATCCGATCCCTTGACTTCAGACAAATATCCGACCGCAAGAAATCTCACCTGCATCCCTGTCTCTTTCAACGATTCCCTTCTCGGCACGTCCCTGACGCCAAATGGCAACACTGGGACCTCACGGTGATATCGTTCCCGTA
>CANRBT010000131.1 GCA_947628935.1 uncultured Roseburia sp.
ATGCTGTCTATCAGGCGATGTTTCCGTTTGAATGCTATGCGCCGTCACAGATTCCGTATCTTGAAACGGGTTTCACGCTTTATTTGACAATCGTTGTAACAGGAATCTTTATGGTGCTTGCGTTGCTAGGTTATATCGTGGTTATGGAGCACAGGACAGATGCGGGGGGATGAAATGTGAATCAATGTAATTGTAAAAGAATGTTTTTATGTGCGTGGAGAGGATTTTTAAGATGGCTTACTGACGCAAGACTCATCATTGTTTTATGTATATGCGTTTTTCTGTATTCTTTTGTTACAGAGCCGCTCATGGCAAATGCCAGACTTATGGACGAGCCGATCAATTTGTTTGAACCATTTATAGCGACACTTAATTCGGGCATGGTTCTGCTGGTCGTTCCACTGGGTTTTCTGGCGCTTATTTCAGATTATCCGGTCATTGATGGCAGTTCGATTTTTTACATTTTCCGTATCGGCAGAAGAAACTGGTTATATGGGCAGGTACTGCAGATGCTTATGATGGTTGCCTCCTACATTCTGGCGATGTTTGCAGCATCCGTTGCCGGAGCCATCTCATATAGTTTTATTGGGAGGAACTGGAGCCTTGTGGCGACAAACTTTACTTCTAAGTTCCCTGAACAAAGAAAAAACTTTGGCGTTCTGCTTCTTCCTGAAAATTTATACAATCAAATGACGTTGCCTGTGGCTCTTGTGGAAAGCACATTGCTTGTAGCAGCTTATCTGTTTTCGGTCGGAATGATTTTGCTTGCCTTTACGGTTGCAAAAAGAAAAGCGGCAGGGATGATCGTCTGCGGTCTGCTCATAGTCTTAGGGTCGATTTTTTGCTCAAGCCATACAAAGATGATGTGGATATTTCCGATGTCTCATTCCATCGTATGGATGCATTATACGGAGTTCCTGCGCGAACCGGTTTTTCCCTTGTTATACTCGGCACTCTATTTTGCGGCTGTCGTTCTGACAGCTTTGCTTTTATGCATTGTTTTACTAAAACGATTTGATTATCATGTAATTTCACTGGAGGCACAAGCTTAAATGATAGAAGTAGAACATTTATTTCTCTCGATAAAGGGAGCTTTGATTCTGAAAGATATCAACGTAGTTTTTGAACGTGGAAAAATCCACGGGTTGATCGGCAGGAACGGCAGTGGAAAGACAATGCTGATGAAATGTATATGCGGATTTGTAAACGCGTCAAAGGGACGGATCATCGTGGATGGGAAGCAGATCGGAAAAGACTGTGATTTCCCTGAAAATATGGGTATCGTTATTGAAACTCCGGGTTTTATCCCCTACTATTCCGGATATAAAAATTTAAAGCAGCTTGCAGGGCTGAAAAAGAAAGCCGACAGCGAACAGATAAAAAAAACCATGGTCAGCGTCGGTCTTGACCCTGATGCAAGGCTTCCCGTTGGCAAATATAGTCTGGGTATGCGACAGAGGCTCGGACTTGCACAGGCAATCATGGAAGAGCCGGATATCCTTCTCCTTGACGAGCCGATGAATGGGCTTGATAAGGACGGAGTTTTGGAAATGCGCCGATATTTGGCAGAATTTAAGAAGCGTGGGAAAACGATTTTGCTCGCATCGCATTCCGCAGAAGATATTGAGATATTGTGTGATGCGGTATATGAAATGGATAAAGGAAGGTTGTTATCGAAATTATAGGAAGGGTGTGATATAATAATAGTGAAAACAAACAGAAAACGGAGAGGCATATATGGGATTACTGGAGCACTTAAATGAACAGCAAAAGCTGGGCGTGACGACGACGGAGGGACCTGTGCTGATCTTAGCGGGGGCTGGTTCGGGAAAGACGCGCGTGCTCACGCACAGGACGGCATATCTGATCGAGGAAAAGGGCGTCGATCCCTATCATATTTTAGCGATCACCTTTACGAACAAGGCGGCGGGAGAGATGCGGGAGCGCATCGACGCGATGGTGGGGCATGGTTCGGAGAGCATCTGGGTCTCGACCTTTCATTCGACCTGCGTGCGGATCCTGCGCAGGTTTATTGACCGGATCGGGTTCGGCACCAATTTTACCATCTATGATGCGGACGATTCCAAGACGGTCATGAAGGAGATCTGCAAGCGGCTTGAGATCGACACGAAGCTTTATAAGGAACGCGCCCTGCTCGCGGCGATCTCCTCGGCGAAGGACGAGTTGGTCACGCCGGAGGAATTTGCGCGGCGCGCGGCGTTGTCCGGGGATTATGCAAAGCACAGGCAGGCGGAGGTGTATCGGGAGTATCAGGTCACGCTGCGGAGGAACAACGCGCTGGATTTTGACGATCTGATCGCAAAGACTGTGGAGCTGCTGCAGACGGACGCGGAGGTGCTCTCCTGCTATCAGGAGCGGTTCCGCTATATCATGGTGGACGAGTATCAGGATACGAATACGGCGCAGTTCACGCTGATCCGGCTTTTGGCGGGGAAATATCAGAACCTTTGCGTCGTGGGCGATGACGACCAGTCGATCTATAAATTTCGGGGGGCGAACATCTACAATATCCTGAATTTTGAACGGTACTACCCGGAGGCGTTCACGATCAAGCTGGAGCAGAATTACCGTTCCACACAGAACATTCTGGATGCGGCGAACCATGTGATCGCCCACAATGCAGGGCGTAAGGAGAAGACCCTGTGGACGGCGAACGAAGCGGGGGACAAGCTGACCCTGGAGCAGTTCGACACGGCAGGCGAGGAGGCGGATTATGTCGCGCGGGACATTCTGGCGGGGAAGCGCGAGGGACGGCGGAGCTACGGCGACTATGCTGTGCTCTATCGCACGCATGCGCAGTCGCGCCTGTTCGAGGAGCGCTTCATCGTGTCCAATATCCCGTACCGGATCGTGGGCGGCGTGAACTTTTATGCGAGAAAGGAGATCAAGGATCTGCTCGCCTATCTCAAGACGATCGACAATGCGCAGGACGACCTTGCCGTGCGGCGTATCATCAATGTGCCCAGACGCGGTATCGGGGCGACGACCCTCAACCGCATATCGGATTATGCGATTGCCCATGGAATCGGCTTTTACGAGGCGCTAAAGTGCGCGGAGGAGATCCCGTCGATCGGAAAGAGCGCGGGAAAGGTCAGACCGTTTGTCAACCTGATCCAGACAATGCGCAGCAAGCTGCCGTATCTCGGCGTGGCGGAGCTCTTAAAGGAGCTGATCGAGGAGACCGGATATGTGCGGGAGCTGGAGGCGGGAGACGAGGAGGACGCCGAGGCGCGCATCGAGAACATCGACGAGCTCATCAGCAAGGCGGCTGCCTATGAGGAGGGGGAGGAGACGCCGACGCTCTCCGGCTTCCTGGAGGAGGTCGCGCTGGTGGCGGACATCGACGGGCTGGAGGAGGGGAGCGATCACGTCGTGCTCATGACCTTACATAGCGCCAAGGGGCTGGAATTCCCCAAGGTGTATCTGGCGGGGATGGAGGACGGATTGTTCCCGAGCTACATGTCGATCGTCTCCGACAACGCCGGCGAGGAGCTGGAGGAGGAACGGAGGCTCGCCTACGTCGGCATCACGCGGGCAAAGGAGGAGCTCTGTATGACCTGTGCCAGACAGCGCATGGTGCGGGGGGAGACGCAGTACAACAAGATGTCCCGTTTTGTACAGGAGATCCCGACGGAGCTGTTTGAGGGTTCCATGGATGATGCGGGGTCAAAGCGAACGGAGCGACGACCGGCAGTCCGACCGAAGCGTCAGACGATGCGCCAACAGCCTTCCGGTCAGAGTCTGCAGGCGAAGGCGTTTGCCACGGCGAATACGGCAAGGGGCAGCCTCAGCTACGGGGTCGGCGACCGGGTGGCACATATGAAGTTCGGGGAAGGCACGGTGCGCGGCATCATCGAGGGGGGAAGAGACTTCGAGGTCACTGTGGATTTTGACACTGCGGGGACGAAAAAGATGTTTGCCACATTTGCAAAGCTCAAGAAAATATAATTTCCGGAAATTCATAAATTTTTTATAGGCGAAATGGGAAACATATGGTATAATAGACCAACAGGATAACTCTAGGCTTGAGAATCAATAGGAGGAGGACAGTCCAATGAACAAAGTGGAGGATCTGATCAGCATGACAAGGCTCAATGAACTTCTGAATAAGAAGGAGCAGGAAGAGCAGAAGAAGAAAGCATCCAAGGTCGTATGGGTGTTTGCCATTGTGGGAGTGATCGTTGCAGTGGCGGCAGCGATCTACGGCGTATACCGTTTCTTTACCCCGGATTATCTGGAGGACTTTGAGGACGATTTCGAGGATGATTTTGAGGATGACTTCTTTGAGGACGACGATACCGAGCCGGCTGACAAGAAGGAAGAGACAGAGGAAGAGACCACAGAAGAGGAATAGGAGAGATCAGGGGCTGCGGATAGCAGCCCCTTTTTATTGTTGGGAGGGAAGCATGAAAAAGGGACAGATCGTTGAGGGTATCATAGAGAGCGTGGAGTTTCCGGACAAGGGGATCCTGCGGACGGAGGACGGCACGCCGGTCGTTGTGAAGCACGCGATCGCGGGGCAGAAGGTCTCTGTGGCAGTTCAGAGGGTGCGTAAGGGGAAGAGTGAGGGGCGGATCGTATCTGTCCTGGAGCGGTCGCCGCGTGAGCTTGCAGAGGCGGCATGTGTCCATGCGGGGGATTGCGGCGGCTGCGCGTACCAGACGCTTCCCTACGAGGAGCAGCTTTCCCTGAAGGCGGCACAGGTAAAGAGGCTTTTGGATGAGGCGATCCTGCCGGAGGGGTATGAGTTCCTTGGGATACTGCCGAGCCCGCGCGCGCATGCGTATCGGAACAAGATGGAGTTTTCCTTCGGCGATACCTGCAAGGACGGAGAGCTTGCGCTGGGGATGCACAGGCGGGGCAGCTTTTATGACATTGTGAACGTGCCGGAGTGCCGGATCGTGGACGAGGATTTTCGAACCGTGCTCACGGTGACACTCGCCTATTTCGGCAAGAGGGGCATTTCCTATTATCACAGGCTGCGCCACACAGGGTATCTGCGCCATCTGCTGGTGCGCAAGGCTGTGAAGACGGGAGAGATCCTGGTAGATCTTGTGACGACGACACAGTCCCCGGCGGAGGGGGTCGTGGAGGGAGAGCTTTTAGAGGGATGGAAAAATGAATTGCTTTCTTTCAAATACACAGGCAGGATGACAGGAATCCTTCATACGAACAATGACAGTGTGGCGGATGCGATCCTCAACGAGGGGACGGAAACGCTGTATGGACAGGACTTTTTTTATGAGGAGCTGCTTGGTCTGCGGTTTCAGATCACGCCGTTCTCGTTTTTTCAGACAAATTCGCTCGGCGCGGAGGTGTTGTATCAGACGGCGCGGGATTTCATCGGAGACGCGCTCGGGGAGGGAAAGGTCGTGTTCGATCTGTACTCCGGAACGGGAACGATCGCACAGATGCTGGCGCCGGCAGCGAAGAAGGTCATCGGCGTGGAGATCGCCGCGGAGGCAGTGGAGGCGGCGCGGGAGAATGCCAGACTGAACGGTTTACATAATTGCGAATTTATCGCCGGGGATGTCCTAAAGGTCCTGGACGAGGTGGAGGAGCGACCGGATTACATCGTGCTCGACCCGCCGCGCGACGGCATCCATCCCAAGGCGCTTGAAAAGATCATCCGGTACGGCGTGCCGCAGATGGTGTACATTTCCTGCAAGCCGACGAGTCTGGCGAGGGATCTTGCGGTGCTGCAGGCGCGGGGGTATGAGGTGAAGAAGGCTGTGTGCGTGGATATGTTTCCGGGGACGGTGCATGTGGAGAC
>CANRBT010000132.1 GCA_947628935.1 uncultured Roseburia sp.
ACGTACGCGCCGAAGGTCGAGAGCATCAGCGCGACCGCGGTACCGCAGATCGTCGTGACAAACGAGATGATCAGCGGTCGGTACAGCGTCGGGTTCGAGAAGATATTCGCATAACCGTCCAGACCAAACTCCTCCGGCCACAGCTTCATACCGTACGCCGTGTGGAGATCCAGGGAATCAACGACGACCTTCCACATCGGTACCAGGATCAGAAACGCCAGAAGGATAAAGATCAGTCCATTTACAATACTAAATACAGAAATTTTATTTTTCGTCATATCCGTTCCCCCTTATACAATGCCTCTGCCCTCACGCACCTTCTTGCTCCAATGGTTGCAGACAAGAACGAGCACGCAGCCTACGAGAGACTTGAACAGACCGACTGCCGTCGTATAACCGTAATTGGGGATCGCGCCGCTGTTGAAGGTCTGATAGTAGATGTAGGTCTCAAGCACGTTGGACACGTCGAGAACCGCATCGTTCTGCATAACGAACGCAGACTCGAAGAGGTTCATGACCTTCGCAAGGTTCAAGATGATGACCGTTAAGATCGTGTTCTTTAACTGCGGGAACGTCACGTACCGCATCTTTGCCCAGCGGCCTGCTCCGTCGATCGCGGCAGCCTCGTAGAGGTCTGTGTTGATCCCGGCGAGCGTCGCCATGAAGATGACGGTCTGCCATCCGGTCTCCTTCCAGAGGTTCACGATGTAGTACACGGGACGCCACCAGCGCGAGGTTCCCATGAAGTAGATCGTGCTGTTGGAGTCCAGGACCCCGATGTTGACGAGGAACGAGTTGACAAGACCGCTGCTCGACGGGGACAGGATCAACGCGAAGATCGACGCCGTCACCACCCAGGACATAAAGTGCGGCAGATAGATGATCGTCTGCACGACCTTCTTGAACATCAGGTTGACGATCTCATTCAAAAAGATCGCGACGATAACCGCCGCCGCGGTCGTCAAAAGAAGCTTTACGACACTGATCACGATCGTGTTTCCGAACGCGGACCAGAAGTTGTTCATGCCAAACATCTTGGCAAAGTTGGCGAATCCGTTAAAGGTCGGATCCTTGATGCCGTTGTAGTCCGTAAACGCGTAGCGGACGCCCAGCATCGGCGCATAAAAGAAGATCACGGCAAATACAAATACAGGGAGGAACATCAGATAAAACCCTTTATACTTGTATACCTTCGCCCATAGCTTACCGCCGGAAGGCTTCGCCTGCTTTGTTTGCTTTTCTTTCATATATTGCCCTTCCCCTTCTGCATAAAAACCCGGACAGGAAAACCGGGCGGAGCAGGAAAAGATCCGCCCCGCCCGACCCCTATTCCATTATTTACTGTGCGTTCAAAGAATCAACGATATCCTGAGACATCTGAGCATAGCCGCCAGACTCGTACTCAGCATAAGCCTCGTCGACCGTCATCTGACCAAGCGCCACCTTTGCGACCAGCGCCTGCTTCTCGGTCATAAGGTCACCGTTCTTCTCATTCATCACATCCGTGGACGGAGTAACGAATGCACCGACAGAGTTGCTGTTGAACAGCTCCTGAGCTGCCATCGCCTCCGGCTGTACCGTGGTGTCACGCGGATCGTTTGCAAGCTCCGTCAGAGCAAGCATCGGATCGATGTGAGCCTTCGTGTACTGGGTACCCGGGGTCTCCAGGTTGTCTTCCATATGGAACTCGCCGTCTGCGTATACCTTCTCGTCCTCGGTACCTGCATACAGGGTCTCCGCTGCGGTCGACCAGTGCACGCCCTCGACGCCGTAGGTCCACAGGAACTGCGTATCAGCGCCGTCCTGCATCGCCTCGATAAAGTACTTGAACACGCCCTCCGGATTCTCGCACTGAGTCGTGATGCACCATGCCGGAGACACACGGTCGATGTAACCGCCCGCGTTGTCATGCTGTCCCTGCACGCCCGCCTTGATCTCTGCGATCGGCTCCATGACTGCCATCGTGCCGTCCAGACCGTTGTTCTCGCAGTTCGTCTTGATGTTGGTCGCCCAGGTTCCAGCCCAGTAGGTAAACACGCCAAGGCTGTCGTCATAGAACTTGTTGCGGACATCGCTCGTCGCGTAGCTGTTCGTCTCCGGATCGATGATGCCGTCCTTGACACCCTGTGCGATCCTCTCCATCGCCGCCTTCATGGAATCCTCCGTGAAGCCGTCCGCCCAGGTGCCGTCCTCCTTCTGATAGAAGGTCGGCCATGCGTCCTGATAGAACTCCGGCAGATAGTTGATGTACGGAGCCTCCGCGTTCAGGAAGCCGGATGCTGCCAGAACGTAGTCAACGCTCTCCGCCTCCTTCATCTTCTTGAGGTCCTCATAGTACTCGTCAAAGGTGGTCGGCAGGCTCGTGATTCCCGCGTCGTCCAGCCACTTCTGCTTGATGTAGGTCACACAGCCGTTGCCGTGCGTTGCCGGCATGCCGTAGAGATGTCCGTCGATGAACATGGACTCGACGACGCCCGCTCCGTTGTAAGCCTCCTGACGGGTCTTCAGCTCGGAAGAATTCCACGCGTCAGCCATATCCCAGAGCACGCCCTCCGCGCCGTAGCTGGACATCTGGGTCGATGCCAGGATCAGGACATCCGGCCAGTCGCCGCCTGCGATCTGCTGTCCTACCACGTCGTAGTAAGCGTCATGATCCGGCTGGATCACGTTGATCTTGATGCCGGTCAGCTCCTCGAGCTTTGCGATGAACTGCTCCTGGCCGTTCTCCGCCGTCGGAACCGTACCGTCGAACATGATGGTGATCTCCTCCGGCTTCTCGACATCGGATGCAGCCGCGTCATCGCCCTCCGCTGCGCCCGTGTCCGCGGTTCCCGCGTCCACAGATCCCGCGTCGGAAGTTCCTGCATCGGAAGTTCCCGCATCCGAAGTTCCCGCGTCGTTGCCGCCGCAGCCGGTCATGGATGCTACCATCGCTGCCACAAGCAACACAGATACTACTTTCTTTTTCATTTCTACCTCCTATAAAAATATATATTTCGTGAACATGAAGTTCATGTCACCAAAAAAATGATACCACTTTTATGTCAAATACACAATACACATTTTTACATTCCGGTCATCTTTTCTACTTTTTTCACAATATTTTTTTATTTCCCCGTCATTTTAACTAAAGATCCCGCGCTTTTCGGTTGTGTTTTCCCGCCATTCTGTTAAAATATTCACAGACACACGGAAATATTTTCGTTATAGTAAGGAGGAATCTATGCTCACCTTTCAGAACGCTCTGCCGGAAGAGACCGGCATCCCGTCCCAGTGCGTCATCCGCATGATCCGCCGCCTGGAGCGGTATCAGATCCCGATGCACAGCATCCTTCTGCTGCGCCATGACAAGCTGATCGCGGAGGGCTATTACGCGCCCTATACCGCCGACACCCTGCACCGCATGTTCTCCGTCAGCAAGAGCTTCACATCCGTCGCGATCGGGCTGCTGGAAGCCGAGGGAAAGCTCTCTCTGGACGATCCGATCGTCCGTTATTTTCCCGACAAGCTCCCCAAGCGGGTGCATCCCTGGATCGCGGAAATGACGATCCGCGACATGCTCATGATGCGCACCTGCCACGCCTCCACGACCTACAAGCTGGATATGGAGAGCGACTGGGTGGAGAGCTTTTTTATCGTCCCTCCCACGCACCCCGCCGGGACGATCTTCCACTACGACACGTCCTCCGCGCACACGCTCTGCGCGCTCGCGGAACGCCTCTCCGGCATGCCGATGCTCGACTACCTGAAGCGGAAGCTCGCGCCGCTCGGGCTCTCCGAAGCTTCCTACATGCTCAAAGACCCCTTCGGCGTCTCCATCGGGGGGAGCGGTCTCGTCGCCACGCCGGCGGATCTGCTGAGATTCGGCTATCTCGTCCTGCACGACGGGCTCGTCGAGGGCGAACAGCTCGTCCCCGCATCGTATCTGAAGACCGCGACCTCCAGGCTCTCCGACACGCGCATGACCGCTCCCGTGCGCAGCGAATCCTGCGGCTACGGCTACCAGTTCTGGCAGAACGAACGGGGCGGCGCGCTCTGCTACGGCATGGGCGGCCAGTTTGTCTTTTTCCTGCCGGAATACGACCTGCTCTGTGTCACGACTGCGGACACGCAGGGCATCGGCGGCGGGAACCAGTTCATCCACGACGCGCTCTATGAAGAGATCCTGCCCTATGTACAGGATGCGCCGCTGCCTGTCGGCGAGGATGCCGCGCAGCTAGCCGCCCTGCTGCGGGAGCTTCGGATCGCACCGCTCTCCGGCGAACTCTCCTCCCCCTGCGCCGCGCAGGTAAACGGCGTCCGCTACCGCGCCGCCGAAAACCCGATGGGATTTTCCTCCATGGGCGTGCGGTTTGGAGACGACACTTCCGGCGGCGAGCTCCTGTTCACACTGCACGGGAAGCCGTATGCCCTCCCGTTCGGGTTCGGTTCGCTCTCCCTCGGCAGCTTCCCGCTCTACGACATGCGTTCTGCCGCAAGCGCCTGCTGGGTGACGGAAAACACGCTCTACCTCAAGGCGCATATCATCGACGAATACGTCGGTTCCGTGCACTTTGAGATCGCATTTGCCGGCGACACAGCGACGGTCTTTTTAAAGAAGCAGGAGGAAAGCCTTTTCGGGGAGTTCAACGGACACCTGTATCTGACCAGGGACGAGTCGGGGGAATAGATCTCTTTGATCCTACGGCAGCGCGCGGACATGCGCGCTGCCGTTTTTTGATATTGTCAACCTGAGATTACTGCGGCTGCTTTCCGATGTATGCCAGAATACCGCCGTCCACGTACACCACGTGTCCGTTCACGAAGTTGGATGCGTCGGAAGCGAGGAACACAGCCGGTCCCTGCAGATCCTCCGCCTCTCCCCAGCGCGCCGCCGGCGTCTTTGCGATGATGAACTGGTCAAACGGATGTCTCGAGCCGTCC
Source organism: uncultured Roseburia sp. (assembly GCA_947628935.1). GTDB lineage: Bacteria > Bacillota > Clostridia > Lachnospirales > Lachnospiraceae > Roseburia. Next base: position 4,924 of record CANRBT010000132.1, read on the forward strand.
GGCTGGATCTCGCGCAGCGGAGCCGTCTGCGGCGTCGCGATATAGCCCGGTCCGATGCCGTTGCACTGGATGTTGAACTCGCCGTACTCGGACGCGATGTTTCTGGTGAGCATCTTTAAGCCGCCCTTTGCCGCCGCATAGGCGGACACGGTCTCACGACCGAGCTCGCTCATCATGGAGCAGATGTTGATGATCTTGCCGTGGCCCTTCTTGATCATGCTCGGGATCACAGCCTTGGAGACGATGAACGGAGCGTTCAGATCCACGTCGATCACCTGGCGGAACTCGTCCGCGGTCATGTCGAGCATCGGGATCCTCTTGATGATGCCGGCATTGTTCACGAGGATGTCGATCACGCCGACCTCAGCCTCGACCTTTTTGACCAGCTCCTGTACCTGATCCTCCTTCGTGACGTCGCACACATAGCCGTGCGCCTCGATGCCCTTCTCCTTGTAGGATGCCAGTCCCTTATCGACCAGCTCCTGCTTGATGTCGTTGAAGACGATCGTCGCCCCCGCGTCGGCGTACGCGGATGCGATCGCAAATCCGATGCCGTAGGATGCGCCCGTTACCAGCGCGACCTTGCCTTTCAGTGAAAAGTTGTCTAAGATAGCCATGTCTCTCTCTCCTTTTTTCTTATATTTGTCGCTGCAGCGCGGCAAGACGCACCGCGCGGCAGCGATAGGTACCGTGTCTACAGCGTGACTCCCTGCTTGAAGATCGCCATGTCGTGGAAGCCCGCTTCCTCGCTGCACACCTTCCTGCCGGATGCGACCTCGAGCACATAGTCGAACAGCCGCTGCCCGGTCTCCTCCAGCTCCGCATCCTCGACGAGGACGCCCGCGTTGAAGTCGATCCAGTTTTTCTTTTT
>CANRBT010000133.1 GCA_947628935.1 uncultured Roseburia sp.
AACCGGATCCGCAGCGTTTTCCGCACTGCGCCGCCGATTTCTTAAGAATCCATTAAGATTCAAAAAATCTTTCTTATTTCATGAAAAAGGGAATTGTATTTTAAAAATGACTGTGCTACAATCGCTCACGTAAGAACGGACGAAAGGGGAAGATCCTGTGAATACCGATACGCGCAAGGCGCTCTGGAACGTGTATGAAACTCATAAGCATAGCCTGCTTCTGCTATACTTCTGTATCTATCTGCCATGGTTTTCTTATCTGGAACGGACCGTGACCACACACTTTCATGTGATCCACGTCCCGTTGGACGACTACATTCCGTTCTGTGAATTTTTTATCGTCCCCTATCTGCTCTGGTTTGCCTATATTGCCGTAGGCTTTTCCTACTTTTATTTGCGGGACAGGGAGGAATACTTCCGGCTGTGCGCCACGCTCTTTACAGGAATGACGGTCTTCCTGCTGGTCTCCTCGCTGTACCCGAACGGACATTACCTGCGCCCTGCGAGCTTTGCCCGCGACAACATCTTCGTCGACATGGTGCGCTGGCTGTATGCCACGGACACTGCGACCAACCTGTTTCCGAGCATCCATGTGTACAATTCGCTCATGGTGAACGCCGCCGTATGGCACAGCAGCCGGCTGAGGGAGAAGCGCGTCGTGCGGTACGGCTCGGCGATCCTCGCGGCAAGCATCATTCTCGCCACCATGTTTTTAAAGCAGCACTCTGTGTTCGACGTCATGACCGCCTTCCTGATGGCAGCCGTCATGTACTCTCTGGTCTATGTACACAACCTGTACCGGTTCCCTGCCGGAGCGCAGAGATACCGGCGCAAGCTCAAGCATATCGGCTGATCACCACAGATGCAGCAGCCGGATGGCTGTCTTTGCCACCTTGTAGGTGACTGTCTCCAGCTCGCCCGCGGCGTTCTTCAGCTCCCTGCGGATCGGAAGGTGCTGCGGGCAGTGCGATTCGCATTTCCCGCACTCCACGCACGCGGAGGCGCTGCTCGCATCCTTGCGGAACGCGGTGCACTGCAGATAATCTCTTCTTCCCGATTTTTTCCCCTCACTGTACATCGCGTTGTAGCAGCGGAAGGTTCCCGGAATGTCGACGCCCTTCGGACACGGCATACAGTAGCCGCAGCCCGTACAGCCGACCTTGACGTTCTTCTCGATCTCCTCCTTCACACGCGCAAGCAGCTCCCGGTCGGATTCCGTCATGCAGCCTACCGGCGATTCACACGCCACCCGGACGTTCTGCTCCACCATCTCCATCGAATTCATACCGGAAAGCACACAGGTGACCTCCGGCTGGTCATACAGCCACTTAAACGCGAGCTCCGCCGGCGTGCGTCCCTGTGCATCCTCCGCAAACAACGCCTTTGCGCTCTGCGGAAGCAGGTCCACCAGACGCCCGCCCCGCAGCGGTTCCATGATGATGACCGGAAGCCCCTTTTCATGCGCATAGCGCAGCCCCTCGACTCCCGCCTGCGAGTGCTCGTCGATGTAATTGTACTGGATCTGACAGAAATCCCAGTCATAGGCATCCACGAGCTGTCGGAACATATCCGCCTTTCCGTGATAGGAAAATCCGATATTGCGGATCTGCCCCGAGGCAAGCTTCTCCCGGATCCACTGTTCCATGCCGAGCCCCTTCAGCTTTTCCCAGGTCGGCAGATCGGTCAGCATGTGCATCAGGTAATAATCGATATAGCCGGTCTTTAAGCGGCGCAGCTCCTCCTGAAACATCCGCTCCGCGCCCTCCACGGATTTGATGAGATAATGCGGAAGCTTGGTCGCCAGATAGACCTTCTCCCGGCAATGGTTCCGGGCGAGCAGCTCTCCGACTGCGGCTTCGCTGCCCGGATAGATATAGGCGGTATCCAGGTAATTGACTCCTGCGTCGATCGCTGCCATCAGCTCCTTTTCCGCCTTATCCAGATCAATTCCGTTCCCCTTGCGCGAAAAACGCATACATCCATATCCCAGCGCCGAGATCTCGTTTCCCTTTTTATCCTTCCGATATTGCATCATGTCCTCCATTTCCGGTGACGACTGACAAGCCGCCTATGATTTTAATTCTGTCAATTCCTCCATCCAGATCCGGACGCAGGCATCCGAAGGCATTCGAAGATCCCCGCGCGGCGAGACCGCCACACTTCCCACCTTCGGTCCGTCCGGCAGACAGGATCGCTTAAACTGCTGCGAAAAGAATCTTTGATAAAAGACCTTCAGCCATTTGAAGACCGTCTCCTCATCGTATGTGTCCGCAAACGCAAGCTTCGCCAGACGAAAGATCTTGCGCGGCGGTTCCGTCAGGCGCAGCATGTGATAGAGGAAAAAGTCGTGCAGCTCATATGGACCCACGATGTCCTCCGTCTTCTGTGAGATCTCCCCGTCCTCCGGCGGCAGCAGCTCCGGCGACACGGGCGTGTCGAGCACGTCCAGCAGCACCCGCTCAAGAGCCGCATCCCCGCAGGTATCCGCATAATAGCGGACGAGATGGCGCACCAGCGTCTTTGGCACGGAAGCATTCACGGCATACATGGACATATGGTCGCCGTTGTAGGTCGCCCACCCAAGCGCAAGCTCCGAGAGGTCGCCTGTCCCGATCACCATGCCTCCCTCCCTGTTCGCGATATCCATCAAAATCTGTGTGCGCTCCCTCGCCTGTCCGTTCTCGTAGGTGACATCGTGCACGGAAGGATCCTGCCCGATATCACGGAAGTGGAGACGGACCGCCTCGCGGATATCCACCTCGCGGAAATCTGCCTCCAGCGCACGGATCAGTTGAACGGCATTGTCATAGGTGCGGTCCGTCGTGCCAAAGCCTGGCATCGTCACAGCCTTGATCCCGCTGCGTTCCAGCCCCAGAAGGTCGAACGCGCGCGCCGTCACGAGCAGCGCCAGCGTGGAATCCAGTCCGCCGGAAATACCGATCACAGCCGTCCTGCAGTGTGTGTGCGCCAGGCGTTTTTTCAGCCCCATCGCCTGGATCGAGAGGATCTCGCTGCACCTTTTCTCCCTCTCCGCCTGATTCCCGGGCACGAACGGCATCGGGTCGATCCTCCGCGTGAGCGCCGTCTCGGTCTTTTCCAGCGTAAACCGCACTGCGCGATATTCCTCCCTTGCGGGAAGGAACGTCGTCATCCTCCTGCGGTCCGCCACGAGCCTGCGGACATCCAGCTCCGCGTATATGGTCCCGTTCCAAAAACGTTCCGACTCCGAGAGGATATGCCCGTTCTCCGCGATCAGATCGTGTCCTGCGTAGACGACATCCTGCGTGGATTCCCCATCCCCCGCGCAGGCATAGATATAACCGCACAAAAGTCTGGCGGACTGTCCCTTCACAAGCTCCCTGCGGTACGCCTCCTTCCCCGTCGTCTCGTCGGATGCCGAGAGGTTCACGACCACAGTGGCTCCTGCCCTCGCGTGGCGGATGCTCGGCGGCTCCGGCGTCCACAGATCCTCGCAGATCTCGGCGGCAAGGACAAGCTCCGGCATATTCTCACAGACGAACAGCTGTCTGGTTCCCATCGGCACCATGCGTCCGCCAAGCTCTGTCTCCACGGTCTGCGCCATCCCCGGCATAAAATGACGCGTCTCATAAAATTCATTGTAGGAAGGCAGACAGGTCTTTGGGACGAGTCCCAGCACCTCCCCGCCCTTTATGACTGCCGCAACGTTATAGAGCTTTCCGCAAAACACATAGGGCAGACCCACGAACGCCACCGCGTCCGCGTCCGCCGTCTGCGCCGCGATCCAGAGCAGGGCTTCCCTTGCCCCGTCAAGCAGTTCCTCCTGCCAGAAGAGATCCGCACAGGTATAGCCTGTGATACACAGCTCCGGCAGCACGATGATCTTCGCGCCGCACGCTGCGGCCTCCCGGATGCAGGAGACGATCTCCTGCGCATTATATTTTGTATCGGCGACCTGAAGCCGCGGCGTCACCGCAGCTGCTTTTACAAATCCGTCCCTCATCTTCTCATTTCCTTTAACTCGTCAATCTCAAACCGGTAAGCCTTGTTGCAGAACTGGCATTTTACCTCGATCGCCTCTCCCTCTCCGATGATGTCGTCGAGGTCTTTTCTGCCAAGCGTTCCGACCGCACGCGCCACACGTTCCCTGGAGCACTCGCAGCAAAAGCACGCATCCACAGTGTCTGTGACCGCAAGACCAAATTCTCCGAGGATGATCTCCAGGATCTGCTCCGGCGTGTTCCCCGCCTCCAGCATCTCCGTCACAGAGGCGATCTCCGTGATCCGCTTCTCCAGCCGCTCCACCACGTCCTCCGGCGTAAACGGCATCAGCTGGATGATGAAGCCGCCCGCCTGACGCACCGTGCAGTCGACGTCCACCAGAACGCCGAGCCCCACAGCGGAGGGGATCTGCTCGGAGGTCGCAAAATAATAAGTCAGATCCTCCGCGATCTCGCCTGTCTGCAGTTCGGTCTGCCCCACATAGGGCTCCTTCATCCCCATATCCTTGATGACGCTCATCACGCCGGGGCCCAGCGCTCCGCCCACGTCCAGCTTTCCCATCGCGTTGGGCGCAAGCTCGACATCCGGTACGCTCGGAAAACCCTTGACGTGACCGCACGCGTCCGCCGTCACCGTCAGCCCCTTTGCCGGACCGCCGCACCGGATCTGTATGGTCAGAAGATCCTTCTCCCCCTTCATCATCACGCCCATCATCGCAGCTCCCGTGAGCAGCCTGCCGAGCGCAGCCGTGATGACCGGACTGGCGCCGTGATTCCTCCTCGCCTGCTCGACCGTCTCCCGCGATGTCATCGCAAACGCGCGGATATGCCCGTCCGCTGCCGTTGCCCTTACGATATAGTCTCCCATGTTCTCCCTCTCCCTATGCCTGTTCCTGTTTTCCGTGTTCCCGCGCAATGACATGGATGCGCTCGCTGTCGCTGCGCACAGGGCTTCTGGAGCAGGCGTCGTAGGCTGCCACAAACTCCATGCCGGCCTCCTCGAGCAGGCGCCGGATCGTGGACAGCCCGTACGCTCTCTGATAATGCGTCTCCTCGTATTTGCGGTACCGCCCGTCGTCCTCGCGCAGAAACAGCGTCAGATCGTACTCATTGATGCCGCTTTCCCCGTCAAAATAATTTTCCCAGATAAAGCTTCCTTCCTCCCGATTCTCCGCGATCGTCGTCTCGCCCAAAAGCTCCCTGTATTTGTAGGGGGTATTCAGGTCAAAAATAAAAAGCCCGCCCGGGTCCAGATAATTGTTCACAAGGCGAAACACCTCCGCGAGCCCGTCCTCCTCCAGAACATAGTTGAGCGAATCACAGACGCTTACGACCGCACGCACGGTTCCGTACAGTTCAAAAGAGCGCATATCCTGAAGCAGATAGAGGATCCGCCCCATCCCCTCCTCCGCCTGCTGCGCGATCTCCAGCATCTCCGCCGAGCTGTCAATGCCGATCATGTCGTAACCTTCCTCCGCGAGCAGCCGCGTCATCTTCCCCGTCCCGCAGCCCAGCTCCAGCGCCAGCCCGTCCCGGATGCCGTATTCCTCCAGCAGGCTTTTGATATACGCACACCAGTCTTTGTAGGGGACATCATCCATAAAAAGATCATATACCTGTGCAAAACCGCTGTATGCCTCCATACGCCCCCCTCAGACCGTCTCAAAACTAGTTTTCTGCAACGAAAAATGCCAGATATATTTCATACGAAATAGATATCTGACCTCAAC
>CANRBT010000134.1 GCA_947628935.1 uncultured Roseburia sp.
ATCTTTGGCATGTCCACCTTGATGGCGGGATCGTTTTCGATCAGTCCGTTTTTGTAAAAATAGCGGTAAAAGGTGCGGAGGGCGGCGAGCTTGCGCTTGATGCCGCGCTCATCGTTCGTGTGCTCCACGCCGTCCTTTTCATAGTATTTCAGATAGGAGAGATACTCCTCGATATCCATCGGGGTGATCTGATCCAGAAGGGACAGCGGAAACTCCCGGATGTCCAGCTTCCGGCAGACGGGGTTGACCTCGTGCAGATATTGAAAAAAGCAACCGATATCGTAGGCGTAGGCAATACGGGTACGGGATGCCGTAGTAGGTTCAATGCCAATGAAAAACTGACGGCAGAAGGGCGGCAGCTCCGAGAGAAGCTGACGCAAATGCGTTTCATTTTGAATGTTCACATTTTCAAAATATGCTTTTTCTTTCATTGCGGATTCTCCTGTACTGTGAAACGGTTACCATAACGCTATTATAGCGGTTTCGACTCCGAAATTCAACCGTACCTCCCGAAAAAACAAACATCTGTTTTGCGGCTGCTCCACGGTTGAAAGCCGGGAGTTATTTTGATATACTCAAAAAAACGACACATTCAAATCGTGCAAGGAGAACTGCCATGGAGCAAAGCATTGCGTTGGAGCATTTGGAAACCAGTGATTCCATCACCATATTTTTTGAAAAGCCCAAAAACCTTCCGTCGGAGTACCGTTATCAGCTTCTGCTTGACGGCAGACCGGCGGGAGAGTCGGACCGGACGCATTTTCAACTGGAACATCTGAGCGCCGATACCGGCTTTTTGGTACAGGTGAGGATCCTGAGCGGCGCACAGGTGTGGGCGTCATCCGAGGAGCTGTTCTTAAGGACCGGGGAGAAGAAGCGGCGTCTGGACGTGACAAAAGAGCCGTATCTTGCCGCAGGGGACGGCAGCACGATGGACCGGGAGGCGATCCAGAGGGCGCTGGACGACTGTACGGCGGGGGATGTGGTCTATGTCCCCGCGGGGGTTTATCTGACCGGCGCGCTTCGGCTGCACAGCGATACGGAGCTCTATCTGGAGGAGGGGGCGGTCCTTCAGGGGACGGATCGCCCGGACGATTATCTGCCGCGCATCTGGAGCCGTTTTGAGGGAACGGAGCTTTCCTGCTACAGCAGCCTGCTCAACCTGGGCGAACTGGATCATGCGGGCGGACCGAGCTGTCAAAACGTGCTGATACGCGGCGGCGGGACGATCGCCAGCGGGGGACGGCGCCTCGCGGAGCGCGTCATAGAGCAGGAGAGGGAGGCGCTCAAGGACTATCTCGCAGAGCTGGGAGACCGGATCCTGGAATGCGAAAAGCCCGAGACGATCCCGGGACGGGTGCGCCCGCGGCTGATCAACATGAGCAACTGTGAGAATGTCCGCATCACAGGAGTGGACTTAAGGGATGGCGCGAGCTGGAACGTGCACATGATCTATTCCAGGGGCATCACAACGGATCACTGCCGGTTTTATTCGGAGGACGTGTGGAACGGGGACGGATGGGATCCCGACTCGTCGGAGGACTGTGTGATTTTTGGATGTGTATTCTATACCGGGGATGATTCCATCGCCGTCAAGTCCGGCAAGAATCCGGAGGGAAACCGGATCGCAAGACCGGCCAGGAACATACGGATCTTCGACTGCCGGTGCGCCTTCGGGCATGGCATTACCATTGGCAGCGAGATGTCCGGCGGCGTGGAGCAGGTCAAAATCTGGGATTGTGACATGAGCAGCTCCCTGAGCGGCATCGAGATCAAGGGCACCAGGAAGAGGGGAGGGTATGTGCGCGACATCGAGGTCCGCGACTGTCGGGTGTCGCGCATCCTGTTCCATTCCGTGGGATATAACGACGACGGGATAGGAGCGCCGGTTCCGCCTGTCTTTGAGCGGTGCCGCTTTGAGAGGCTTCATATTACGGGGAAGTGCCTGGATCATGACCGGCAGTATCACGATGTGGACTGCATGGAGCTGGTCGGCTTTGACGCGCCGGGGCACAAGCTGCGGGATATCCTGTTCAAAGACGTGACGCTCGGAGTGGCGGGAGAGAGCAGGACACAGAAGATCGGCTTGCAGCTGTGCGAGGGGATCACACTGCAGCAGATCCGTTGCTATTAACTTGTTAATAATTTAACAAAAAAAGAGAGAGCAGGAGGAAGAGCGTCTATGAGATTTGTCGTTCAACGCGTGACGGGCGCATCCTGTACCGTGGATGGCGAACTGACAGGGAAAATTGCACAGGGCTTTGTTGTTTTTGTCGGAATTGCGGATTCCGATACCGAACAGATCGCCGATAAAATGGTAAAAAAGCTGGTTGGGCTGCGTATTTTTGGCGATGCGCAGGGAAAGACGAATCTGTCGCTGCGGGATGTGGACGGAGGATTGCTCGTGATCTCGCAGTTTACCCTGTATGCGGATTGTAAAAAAGGCAACCGTCCCTCGTTCCAGCGCGCCGGAAAACCGGATTTTGCCAGGGCAATGTACGAATATATACTGGATGCCTGCAAAAAAGAAATTGCCGTAGTGGAATCCGGGATCTTCGGTGCGGATATGAAGATCGAGCTGTTGAATGACGGACCGTTCACAGTGATCCTGGATTCGGCTGAGATCTGCTGACGAAAGGGGAAATAAACTATTCGCAAAACACAAGTTTAACGAATAGTTATGGCATAAAAAACCAGCCGTCCCGGGCATTGCCTGCATCCGCGGGACGGCTGACCGTTTTTTTGATGACCGTCAGGATCATTTGTTTGCATCCATAATTTCACGGAATTTTAAGATCATATCTACGCAGCCGGCTTCGCCAAGCTTGGCGGAATCCAGCGTCAGGTGATAGCTGTTGGAGTCGCCCCATTTTTTACTGGTGTAATAATTATAGTAGCTTGCACGCTGCTTATCCTGCTTGATGCACATATCCTTTGCCTTGTTCTCGGTCAGGTTGGCACGCCTGCTCACGCGCTTGATCCGGCTCTCAAGCGGCGCCTGGATAAAGACGTTGAGACAATCCGGATTATCTGCCAGCGCGTAATCCGCACAGCGACCGACAATGACGCAGGATTCCTGCGCGGCAATTTTTTTGATGCTGTCGAACTGCGCAAGGAACACCTTGTGGTTCAACGGCATATCCAAAAACGGCGCGGAGCTGTAACCGTTCATGGAATAAGTGTCCATCACCAGGGAATACAGAAAGCTGCTCGTCGGCTTTTCATCGTGATTTTCAAAAATCTCCTCGCAAAAACCGCTCTCCTTCGCCGCAAGCTGCAGCAGCTCCTTGTCGTACAGCTTGATACCAAGGCGTTCCGCCAAAAGCTCTCCCACCTTTCGCCCGCCGCTGCCAAATTCACGTCCGATCGTATATATTTTATTTCCCATATCTTTTCCTGCCTTTCCCGTTTTCCCTCAGCGTTGTATCAGAAGGTATCTTTATTATAATACATTTGGAAGGAAAAGAGAAGAATTTTACCCTACATTAATCTTATTTTTTCCAGCAGAGCCGTAAAATAGTCCGGCAATGGCGCGTCCACCTCCAAATATTCATGCGTTCGCGGGTGGATGAAGCCGATGGTCATCGCGTGCAAGGTCTGTCCCTGGAGGGAAAAGGGACTCTTTCCGCCGGAGTATACCGTATCGCCCAGCAGCGGATGTCCCAGACTTGCCATGTGCACGCGGATCTGGTGCGTTCGTCCGGTCTCAAGCGCAAATTCCATATAGGTATAGCGTGAAAACCGTTCCAGCACCCGGTAATGTGTGACGGCAGGCTTGCCGTGCGCCACCCCGGCGGCCATCCGTTTGCGGTCTGTGGGATGGCGTCCCACAGGCAGATCGACGACGCCCTCGTCTTCTTTTACAACGCCGCACACGATGCCCCGGTAACGCCGCGTGACGGAATGCCGGCTAATCTGCTCTGCGATGAACAGATGACTCTCGTCGTTTTTACAGACGATGATGGAGCCGGTCGTGTCCATGTCGATGCGGTGTACAATACCGGGGCGGATTTTGCCGTTGATGCCGGAAAGACTGTCCTTGCAGTGGTACATGACGGCGTTTACCAGTGTCCCGGAGCTGTGTCCCGCCGCGGGATGTACCACCATCCCCTTGGGCTTGTTGACGATCAGGAGGTCATCGTCCTCGTAAAGGATGTCCAGCGGGATATTTTCCGGCAGGATCTCGGTCTCGATGGCATCCGGGATGCCTGCCGTCACAAGATCCCCCCTGCGCAGACGGTAATTTGCTTTTTGCAGAGCGCCGTTGACGCGGACGTTTCCGTCGCGGATGAGCTTTTGGAAAAAGGAGCGGGAAAATCCGCTTCCTCTGTCTGTGAATGCGGTGTCCGCGGGAAGAACGGCGCTCAGGTACTTGTCCAGGCGCTCATTCTCATAGCCGCTTCCCGCTTCAATGACCGCCTGAAAAGATTCGCTCAAGATCCTCCTCCTTATAATAAAAGAAACACAGGACGAACAACAGCAGAGCCGCAGCGACGACATAGACGTCCGCCACGTTAAAAACGGGAAAATCGATCAGCCGGAAATAAAAGAAATCGACGACATAGCCAAGGATCAGCCGGTCGATAAAGTTTCCGGCAGCGCCTGATAAAAACAGGACGGCGGCGATATCCATCCACAGATAGCGCCGTGTCTGCGGAATCCGGAACAGATCGATATAGAGGATGAGGAGCATTGCGATGGGGGTCAGGATCAGAAAGAACGTCCTCTGATTCTGAAATGTGCTGAAGGCAGCGCCAAAATTCTCCAGATAGCGCAGCTCAAAGACGCCGTCCCAGAGCACATATGCCTCCTGACCGCGCAGATGCGCCACAGCAAGCCGTTTTGTCCATTGGTCCAGGGACAACAGCACCAGAAAGCAAAACAGCCCCAATATAGCCTTTTTCCAACGTATACGCGCAAGCCTTTTCATAGACCAATGCCATCCTTTCCGGAGCCGTTACCGGCAGACATAGCGGATCCCTTCCAGGATCTGATCGTCTGTCAGATCGCGATAGATATAAGCGTTTCCCAGTGCGGAGAGAAGAATGAACCGGATCCTGCCGCCGTCCATTTTTTTGTCGGATTTGGATGCCTGCAGGATCTCCTCCGGCAAAAAGCCCGTCACGGATGTCTGAAAGCCAAAATCCTTCAGACATTCCTCGATGTCGCAAAGGACCGTCCGATCCAGCGTACCGCAGTGAACGGAAAGGTACGCGGCAACGATCATGCCGATCCCCACGCATTCCCCGTGATAGAGCGAAAAGTTGGAAAGCTTTTCGATGGCATGTCCGGCGGTATGCCCGAAGTTCAGCAGAGCGCGCTCCCCCTGCTCCCTGGGATCGCGTTCCACGACGTCACGCTTGATGATGCAGTTTTGCGCGACCAGCTCCTCGAGGACAGAGGGATCCAGCGCCAGGATCTGCGTGCGGCGCTCCTTTAACCACTGATAATAGGAAGCGTCCTTGATCAGTCCGTGCTTGATGATCTCGCCCAGCCCCGAGATGACCTGTTTGTGCGGAAGCGTCTGAAGTGTGGACAGATTCATATAGACCAGCCGGGGCTGGTAAAATGCCCCGATCATATTTTTATACTGCAGGAAATCGACGCCCGTCTTTCCGCCGATGCTGCTGTCTACCTGCGACAGCAGGGTGGTCGGCACCTGGACAAAATCGATCCCGCGCAGAAA
>CANRBT010000135.1 GCA_947628935.1 uncultured Roseburia sp.
CCGCTGATCATCTCGTTTGTCACGACGATCTGCGGTACCGCGGTCGCGCTGATGCTCTCGACCTTCGGCGCGTACGTGCTGATCCAGTGGGATATGCCGGGCAGGAACTTTTTTGCGAACATGCTGCTGTTTACGATGATCTTCAACGGCGGTATGATCCCGACCTACCTGGTGCTGCGTTCTCTGCATCTGACAAATACGCTGTGGGTGGTCATCCTCTTCCCGGCGTTGAACGTATACAACCTGGTGCTGATGAGGAACTTCTTTGAAGGCATCCCGGTCAGCCTGTTTGAGTCCGCGACGCTGGACGGCTGCTCTCCGATGCAGACCTTCCTGCGCATCGTGCTTCCGATGTCGAAAGCGGCGCTTGCCTCCATCGGACTGATGTTTGCGGTCACCTACTGGAACGATTACACCCACTACAAGCTGTACATCACAGACTCCAATCTGTACAACTTCCAGATGAAGCTGCGCGGAATGGTCATGGGAAGCGATCTGCCGCCTACGGCGGGCAGCAACGCGACGGAGAATACGGTCAAGAACGCGGCGATCATCGTCGTGATCATCCCGTTCATGATCCTCTACCCGTTCCTGCAGAAGTACTTTGTCAAGGGCGTGAATATCGGTGCGGTCAAAGAGTAAAGGAGAGCGGAGTTATGCCAACGATTTATTGGGCGGGTGACTCTACCGTACAGTATAACGGGATCAATACCTATCCGCAGACCGGCATAGGACAGGTGTTTCACCTGTTCCTAAAGCCGGAGGTGCGGGTAGCCAATCACGCGATCAACGGCAGGAGCACCAAGAGCTTTATCGATCAGTCGCGTCTGACGCCGATCTACGATCAGATCACGGAGGGGGATTTCCTCTTTATCCAGTTCGGACACAACGACGAGAAGAAGGAGGATCCCGAGCGGTACACGGAGCCCTTCGGAGAGTACATGGTCAATCTGGAGAAGTTTGTGAACGTGGCGAGGAACAAGAAGGCGTTTCCAGTGCTCATCACGCCGCTCGAGCGCAGATGCTTCGTGGAGGAGCACAGGCTGGGCGAGGGAGCGCACGGAGAATATGTGGCTGCCATGAAGCAGACGGCGGAGAGACTGGAGGTCCCGCTCGTCGATCTGTACACGATGAGCCGGGCGGAGCTGGAGCGCGTCGGAGCGGAGCATGCAAAGTCCTGGTACATGCATCTTCCGGAGAATGTTTATCCCTACCATATGGAGGGACTGACCGATGATACGCATTTGAAATATGCAGGGGCTGTCATGTTCGGCGGCTGCATTGCGCGCGGTTTGAAAGAACTGGGCGGCAGATACAGTGATTTATTAATGGCTTGGGAATAATTCTTAAGCCATTTTTACTTGAAAGATCTGTTTTGAGAGAGAGGGAGAGCGCATGGAGCGGTTATGGAGATCGGATCAGGGAGACGGAAGCTTTGTCAATCCTGTGTTGTTTGCGGACTATTCGGATCCGGATGTGATCCGCGTGGGAGACACCTATTATATGACGGCTTCCAGCTTTAATTATATTCCGGGGCTGCCGATCCTCACGTCGAAGGATCTGGTGAACTGGAAGCTGGTGAATTATGCGCTGGAGCGCATTGACTATGACGGATATGATATCCCGCAGCACGCGAAGGGGGTCTGGGCGCCGGCGATCCGCTGGCACGAGGGATATTTTTACATATACTACGGTATGCCGGACGAGGGCTTTTTTATGGTGCGCGCGAAGGATCCGCTCGGGAAGTGGGAGAAGCCCGTGCTCGTCCTGGAGGGAAAGGGGCTGATCGACTCCTGCCCGTTCTGGGATGAGGACGGGAAGGCGTATGTCGTCCACGGCTATGCGAAGAGCCGCATCGGATTCAAGAGCCATCTGGGCATTTTCCCGATGTCCTGGGACGGGATGCATGCGATCGGGGAGGATCACATCCTCTACAGCGGACTGGAGACGCAGCCGACGATCGAGGGACCGAAGGTGTATAAGCGGGACGGCTATTATTACATCCTTGCGCCGGCGGGCGGCGTGAAGCCGGGCTGGCAGACGGCGCTGCGCGCCAAAAACATTTACGGACCCTATGAGGAGAAGATCGTCATGCATCAGGGGGAGAGCGTGATCAACGGACCGCATCAGGGTGGACTGGTCGACACGGTCAACGGCGACGAATGGTTTCTGCACTTCCAGGACCGGGGACTCTATGGGCGGGTCGTCCATCTGAATCCGGTCGTGTGGGAGGACGGCTGGCCTGTGATCGGGGAGCATGCGAAGGACGGCTGCGGGGAACCCTGCGTGACCTGCCAAAAGCCCGATACCGGCGTCTCGGAGGAGCCGTGTTATCTCGAGGCGTCCGACGATTTTTCCGGCGGGCGGCTGAACCTGATGTGGCAGTGGCTCGGCAACGAGGGGCGGCATTTTTACTCGCTGACGGAGCGCCCGGGCTTTCTGCGCCTGTACTGTGAGAACCCTTCCGGGAGGGAGAACCCCGTTCTGTGGGAGAACGCGAACGTGCTGACCCAGAAGCTGGTCTGCCCGTATTTTGAGGCGGAGACCGAGCTGCACGTTGCGGCACTGGGCGGGCAGACACAGAGCGGTATGGTGATGATGGGCGGACATTACGCCTACCTCGCCGTGAGGACGGAGCGCGCGGAGGGGACGGGGCGTCTGAAACGGCAGCTCGTGTCGGGCGTCTCGTTTGACGGAGCCCGCGGCAGGGAGGAGGAGATCGTGCCCCTGGCGGAGCTTTCGGAGCGTCAGGAGTCCGTGCAGCTCATATTTGCGCTGGAGCGCGCGGAGGGGAGCGACGCGCCGGTCTTTCGGATGTATTACCGGACGGACGGGGAGCGCATCCCCGTGGAGACGGATTTCATGCCTTCCGACCATACCTGGGTCGGCGCAAAGATCGGTCTGTTCGCGGAATCGCTCACGGCAGGACCGCAGAGCGGCAGCGGCGATTTCGCGTATATCCGGGTCAGGGCGCTCTGATCCGGGGAAGGAGAGACTATGACGCCTTTACAGAAAAAGCTGGAGGAGAGGGATCTCGCCGGCGTGCGGGAGATCCTGACGGAGGATCCGGTCCGCATCGACGACCGGACGGACGACGGCGTGCCGCTCGCATTGTATGCGGCGCGGTTCGGCGACCTCGCCATCGTCCGCTATATCGTCGAGTACTCCCGGGCGAGCATGAACACGGTGGACGGACAGAACCGCACCATCCTGCACTATGCCGCGATGTCCGGCAGCGTGGAGCTGAACCGGTATCTGGTGGAAAAGGTGGGGATGGATCTCACAGCGGGGGACGCACAGCGCGTCACGCCGTACCAGATCGCGTGGGAGAGAGGGCATCGGGAGCTGCTCGCCTACTATCAGGAGCGCGTCGGCGCGGCGTACGAGGAGATGTACCACAATCCGATACGGACGGGGATGTTTCCGGATCCCTCGATCGTTCGGGTGGGGGAGGACTACTATATGGTCAATTCCTCCTTTATCTTCTTTCCGTGCATTCCGATCTCGCACTCGCGGGATCTGATCCACTGGGAGATCATCGGACATGCCATAGAGGATCCCGCGTGGGCGGCGCTCGATGAGCTGGAGGGCGGCAGAGGCTACTGGGCGCCGGACATCTCCTACGACGACGGCACGTTCTACATCACGGCGACCTACCGGCTCAACGACACGGGGACGGTCTACCGGAAGCAGATCGTCGTGTCGTCGCAGCGCCCGGAGGGGCCGTACGGCAAGCCTGCCGTCATCGACGAGGACGGGATCGACCCGTCGATCTTCCACGAGGACGGCAGACACTATATGCTCCTAAACCGCGGCGCCAGGATCTTTGAGCTGAGCAGCGACTGCACGAGACAGATCTCTCCGGCGCGGCTGCTCTATTACGGCGATCAGAAGCGCGCGCCGGAGGGACCGCACCTTCTGAAGAAGGACGGCTGGTATTACCTGTTCCTCGCGGAGGGCGGGACCGGGCTCGGGCACAGGATCACTGTGGCGCGCAGCCGGACGCTCATGGGCAACTATGAGCCCTGCCCGTACAATCCCATCCTGCGCCAGAACGACGAGCGCGGGGCGATCCAGCGCTGCGGGCACGGAAAGCCGGTCTGCACGCAGAACGGCGAGTGGTACATGGTCTATCTGTGCGGCCGCAGGATCGGGGACGGCTACAGCATGCTCGGGAGGGAGACGGCGATCGATCCCGTCACCTGGACGGCGGACGGCTGGCCGGTCGTGAACGGGCTGAAAGGTCCCTCCGTGCTGCAGAGACGCCCGAACCTGCCGGAGTATGCGCCGGATCAGGCGGAGACGGTGCGGCATCTGTGGGTGAGCCCGAGACCGCCTGAGCCGGACGGGATCCGGCAGGAGGGGGACCGGTTTTATCTGAAGGGGAGCAGAGCCCCGCTGGAGCGTGTGGACGCGCGCAACCTCCTGCTGCGCCGCCAGACGGCGTTCTGCTTTGCGGCGGAGGTGACGCTCGCGCTGCCCGCGCTGCGGCCGGGACAGGAGGCGGGACTGGTCTGCTACTACGACGAAAATACGTGGGTCAGCTCCTACGTCGGATGCGAGGAGACGGGAGAGCTTTTTGTGCAGGTGCGGGAGCATATCGGCGCGGAGGACGTGTACCACGCGAAGACGCCGCTTGCGGCTGCGGGGGACGTTTCCGAGCTCCGGTTCTCCGTGGAGACC
The DNA here is from genome assembly GCA_947628935.1 of uncultured Roseburia sp. Classification (GTDB taxonomy): domain Bacteria; phylum Bacillota; class Clostridia; order Lachnospirales; family Lachnospiraceae; genus Roseburia. The sequence continues at coordinate 4,684 of CANRBT010000135.1, forward strand.
GCGGACTTGGCGCGCACCTTTGCCGTGCGGGCGGGGGAGCAGTGCGTCAGGACGCCGCTTGCGAACGTCTATTATCTGTGCGACGAGGGCATACGGATGGGGAAGCGCTTTACCGGCGCGATGGTCGGCATGTACGCTTACGCCGGCGGCGAGCCGTTCACAGCGGAGTTTCGTTCGTTTGCGTATGAGGATCGGGAAACAGTCAACGGTTAAGACAGAGGTGAGGGAGAGAACGATGGAAGCAGAAAAATGGCTGGACGCCTATATCGGAGAGTGGAAGGGCAAACGCGGGGAGGAGGAAGGTCTTGTGGCGCGCGCGGCGTGCCAGATGTACGAGGCGACCGGACGGGAGACGTATCTGACGTTCGCGGAGGACTATGCAAGGCAGGCGGCGGGGGCGGATCCCGCGGCGGGGATGGTTCTGTTCTGGCTGCTCGCGCGAAACGGGGACGGAGCACGGGAGGCGATCGAAGCGCAGCGGAGCGCGTTTTCGGACGACTCTCCCGCGCTCCGGGAACTGCCGTTTCTGATGGCGTATGAGACGAAATGCGGCAAAAAGGAGCGCTACGCCAGGCTCGTGGAGCGGTTTGCGGAGGAGGGGCGGAGCCTGACGCCCGACCGGCGCGGCGCGTATCTGGCGGCGCTCATCGACACGATCGAGCAGACGAGCATGGAGATCTATGAGCGCTACCGCGCGCTTGTGGATCTGTTCCGCGGCGCGGCGCGGGAGTGCCTGGCGGACGGGGAGACGGGCGCGCCGGCTGTGTACGCGCTGTTAAAGGCGTGCCGGTTGGGAGTGCTTTTGGCGGAGAAGTATGCGGACGACGCCCTGGCGCTTGCGGACCGGCTGCTGGAGGAGGAGCCTCGAGATGCGGCGGAGGCAGGCGTGCTGCTCATGGTCTGCGCGCAGAGACGGCTTCTGTTGAGAGAACGGTAAAAGGAGAG
>CANRBT010000136.1 GCA_947628935.1 uncultured Roseburia sp.
AAATGCCAGCAGCAATGCCAGCAGACATGCCGTTCTTTTTTTCATAAACCCACCCCTCAGTACGTAATGATATCTTACGTAGAGTTTACATAAATTTACTCCAAATTGCAATCCTTTTTGTCGAAAATGCGATATAAAAAGAAGAACCGCCCTTGGGGCAGTTCTTCTTAGGAGAAGGTATTTTTACTATGGGGTATAGCAAAAACAATATAATGTATTGGGGGTTTTTACGGTTATTATAGTACCACGCCTTCCCCAAACAGTGTTCACAAAGTTGCCGAAAAATGCTCTCAAAAATTATACATTATATACATGTCGATTTTCCCGCTTCGGGCAGATCATTCTGAAAACTGCACAATATCGCTCCCGGAATGCTCGCGGATCTTCCGTTTGATCCGCGAGAGCGCATTGTCGATGACCTTCGGGCTCCTGCCCATCTCCTCCGCGATCTGGCGGTAATTCGCCCCGGCAAGGCAGCCGTCGAGCACCTCGCGCTCCAAACCGCTTAGGCACTCTCTGATCTCCTGCCAAAACGCCTGCAGATTCTCCTGTGCGATCACCATCTGCTCCGGGTCGTCCATCGTCCCGGTCGGCAGCGTCTCCGCCAGCGGCACGCCGCCCTCTCCCATGCTGGCGTCAAAGGACACATAAGAGTTGAGAGGCGCATGCTTTTTCCGGTTGGATGCCTCCACAGCATGGTAGAGCTGGCGCGTGATGCACAGCTCCGCAAAATGAAAAAACGAGGCTTCCCGTTCCTCCCTGTAATCGCGGATCGCTTTGAACAGCCCGATCATCCCCTCCTGGATCAGATCGTCCGTCTCCCCGCCGATCAGATACATGGCATTCGCTTTTCTCAACACCAACGGCTTATATTTTGCCAGAATGTAATCCATGATATTCTGCTCCCCGCCGCGCAGCGCCGCTATCAGCTGCTCGTCGGTCTGCGTTTGATATTTTTCCACATTCCCCTCCACGCCGCATCCTGCTGACAGCCTCAAGGTCCGCCCGTCTTACAGACTTCTCTGCCGCACGATCTCATAAGCGAGCACTCCTGCCGCCACAGACGCATTCAGCGAATCGATCTCGCCCTTCATCGGAATCGCCGCAGCAAAATCACAGCTCTCGCGCACCAGCCTGCTGACGCCCTCCCCCTCACTGCCGATCACGAGACCGATCGGTCCCCTAAGATCCAGACGATACATCTCCTCTCCGCCCATATCCGCACACACGAACCATATCCCGCGCTCCTTGAGCTCTTTGATCGTCGCGGCAAGATTCGTCACCTTTGCGACCGGCGTGTAGTTCAGGGCGCCGGCAGAGGTCTTTGCCACAGTCGCCGTAAGCCCGACCGCGCGCCGCCTGGGAATGATGACGCCGTGGGCGCCGGCAAGGTTCGCCGTCCGGATGATCGCGCCCAGATTGTGCGGATCCTCGATGCCGTCCAGCAAAAACAGAAACGGCGGCTCTCCCTTTTTCTCTGCCGCAGCCAGAAGATCCTCCACCCCTGCATAAGCATACGCTGCCGCAACGGCGATGACACCCTGGTGCTTTCCCGTCTCGGAAAGCTGATCCAGACGCTCCCTCTCCACAAACGAAAGGAGCGTATCGTGCCGTTTCGCCTCACGCACGATCGTGCGGATCGGTCCGTCCTGACATCCGTCCAGCACATAGAGCTTATCGATCGTCTTCCCGGAGCGGAACGCCTCTAACACGGCATTCCTTCCCTCTATCCTCTGCTCCTCCAAGCCCGCCTCTCTCTCCATCCCGTCACACCTCATTTCTACAGACGCAGCTTCAGCTCCTCTGCTCCCTGCCGGATCAGCTCCACGACCCGCGCAAACTCGTCCCGCAGATAGAGCCAGCCCATCAACGCCTCAAACCCCGTCGCCTTGCGGTAATCCAGCATCGTCGCATTCTTCGCCATCGTCGGCGACTTCGCGTTCCTGCCGCGCCGGTAGACCTCCCGCTCCTCCTCCGTCAGACGGGGCAAAAGCACATCGATCATCTGCGCCTGCGCCTGCGCCCTGACGATCCGGCTCGTCCGCCTGTGCAGCTCCCCGGCACGGGTGTTCCCTCTCGCCACCACGATCGAACGGATCACAAGATCGTAGACGCCGTCCCCGATATACGCCAGCGCGAGCGGCGAGTAGGTACGGATATCCACCTCCGGTATCGCGAACTGCTCTTTGATATAGGAGTCGATCCCTCCCGCTACGCCCTGCTCCATACCACGCCTTCTCTCGTATCCTTCAACACGACGCCCCGCGCGGCGAGCTCGTCGCGAATGGCATCCGCCCTTGCAAAATCCTTCTCCTTCTTTGCCGCCGCACGCTCCGCGATCTTCGCCTCCACATATGCGGCAAGCTCCTCGTCAACGTCCGTCTCCTCCGCAGTCTGCGCCGTCGTGAGGTTCAGGGAAAGCACCCGGTCAAAATCCCGCAGCAGGGACAGCTTGGTCGCACCGTTCGTCTCCTCCTTTAACAGGTCATAGACGATCGTGACCGCCATCGAGGTGTTCAGGTCATCCGACAGCGCCCCCGCAAACCTCTCCCTGTATGCAGCGCACACAGCCTCGTCGACCGCGCCCTCCTCCTTCAGCTCCGCGATCCGCTTCACCAGCTTCCGGTACGCAGCGCTCATGTTGTCAAGCGCCTCAAAGGAGAACTCCAGCGGCTTGCGGTAGTGCGACTGCAGGCAGAACAGGCGGTACGCGATCGGGTCATAACCCTTCTCCTCCAAAAGCGATACCGTCAGAAAATCTCCTTTGGATTTGCTCATCTTGCCCGCCTTGTCGTTCAGATGGTTCACATGGAACCAATAGGGGCACCACGGATGTCCCAGATAGCTCTCGGACTGCGCGATCTCATTGGTGTGGTGCGGGAAAATATTGTCCACCCCGCCGCAATGGATATCCATGTACTCGCCCAGATGCTTGATGCCGATGCAGGAGCACTCGATATGCCAGCCCGGGTAGCCGACGCCCCACGGGCTCTCCCATTTGAGCGCCTGGTCCTCGAACTTGGATTTGGTAAACCAGAGCACGAAATCGTTCTTGTTCCGCTTGTTCACGTCCTCCTCCACATCCTCGCGGACGCCCACCAGAAGCTCCTTCTCGCTCTGCGAGGAAAAGACGTAATACTCATCCAGCTTCGACGTGTCAAAATACACGTTGCCGCCCGCCACATAGGCGTACCCCTTCTCCAGCAGCACCTCGATCATATGGATGAACTCCGGGATGCAGTGCGTCGCGGGCTCCACGACGTCCGGTCTCTTGATGTTGAGCTTTTCGCAGTCCGAGAAGAACGCGTCCGTATAAAACCGGGCGATCTCCATCACGGTCTTGTGCTCGCGCTTCGCGCCCTTTAACATCTTGTCCTCGCCGGTGTCCGCGTCGGAGGAGAGATGCCCGACGTCCGTGACGTTCATAACGCGTTTCACCTCATACCCCACGTAACGCAGGGACTTTTCCAGCACATCCTCCATGATATAGCTGCGCAGGTTGCCGATATGCGCATAGTGATACACAGTCGGTCCACAGGTATACATCGCGATCTTCCCGTCCTCATGCGGAATGACAGTCTCCACTTTTCTGCTCAAGGTATTATAGAACTGAAACCGATTCTCCACTTTTCGCTCCTCCATCCATTCTCCCTGTATCTTTTCCAGTATAGCGGATTTCCCGGCAAATGACAACGAAAAACCGTCCCGTCAATCCGCGCTTTTTGCACAGCCCGCACATCCAGCGCAGCCTGCCGCAGAATCCGCAGCGACCACGCTTGCCTCATATACGGAGGTCAACAGACAGACCGCCTGCGCGGAGATCCCCTCCCCGCTCCCGGTAAATCCAAGCCCTTCCTCCGTCGTCGCCTTGACGTTCACCTGGTCTGTGCCGATGCCAAGCGCGCGCGCGATATTTTCCTCCATCTGCGCAATGTGCGGGCGCATCTTCGGCTTTTGCGCTATGATCGTCGCGTCGATGTTTTCCACGACATATCCCTTCTCCGCCAGCAGCTCTCCCACGCGCACCAGAAGCTTTACGCTCGAGATGCCCCGATACGCTTCCTCCGTGTCCGGGAAATGTTTCCCGATATCCCCAAGCGCCGCCGCCCCCAAGAGCGCATCCATGACCGCATGCAGCAGCACATCCGCATCCGAATGTCCCAGCAGCCCCAGGGGATGCGGAATCTCTACGCCCCCCACGATCAGCTTTCTGCCCTCCGCCAGGCGGTGCACATCATAGCCCGTTCCTACTCTCATCGTTCCATCCTTTCCGTTTCCTTATGAACAAAAAGCCCGGAAACATCTCTGTTCCCGGGTTGCAATAGCGGAAGGGAGACTTGAACTCTCGACACCACGGGTATGAACCGTGTGCTCTAGCCAGCTGAGCTATTCCGCCACATGTAATCAAGCCGGCCGCCATTGCAACCGACTTGATTAGTATACTATCTGTCCTCTGAAAAGTCAACACCTTTTCTCGTACAATTTTTAGGCAAAAAATGCTTTCTCCCGCTTCAGCGGTACTCCTCCACGCCGCTCAGATAGCCGACGACCAGATAACGGTCCTCGTCCTGATTTTTGATGCAGGTCGAGAGGATGAGCAGCGGAGCCTCCCTCAGTTCCTCCGGGATCTCCCGGGTATGCGAGATCTCATCCCCCTCCGCGGCGTCATACAGATGCGACAGAAACGCGCCCCGCGCCGCCGGCTCCGTCACCCCGTAATAAGACGGGATATAGGTATCTGAAAATCTGGACGCCGCACAGATCGTATAGGTGTAAGCCGCGTCCTCCGTATAGACCTCCATCGTCTGGTTTTCCGCAAAAAAGGTGGCATCCTCAAAGGAATGCAGCGTGTGGAACATCGTGCCGGTCGAGCGCATATCGTGCCCGTAAACGACCGTGAGCAGATCTGAAAAGTCCTTCTGATTGTCGCTGTTCGTGTAGAGACAGCCCGGATAGCCCTGCGAGCCGTCCAGGTTATGGTCGAGATAATAGTTGTCCGTCTCACTCTGCAGGATCGGGTAATCCACATCCGTGCCGGGCACAGTCAGCCACGCATAGATATCCCCGTTGGTCTCGCGCAGCTTGTCAAAATCATACGGGCTCTGCGTCTGGATCTCGCCCGTGATCTCAAGCTCTGTGTCCCCCTCCTTGAGCGCCTCGAACCTCTGCTCGCTCACCCTGAGCGAATGATAGTGCCACACAGTATAGCCGATACCGCACACCGCAAGGATCACTGCCGCGACCGCGAGACCGATACAGATCCGCTCCCTTGTTCCCATCCGCCGCAGCGTGTCCCTAACCGTTCGTCTGTCCATTGTCAATCCTCCTCGTAAAATAACGCCTTCTTAACCTCCCAGAACGCCTCCTCATCGGGATAGAACTCCGCAAAGCCGGTTGCCGTATCCCCATACTGGTACTCTCCCGGGATCGTGTACATCCCCTCCTCGGAGAACCGGTAATCGACCGCCTCCGTCACCAGATAGGTGATCTGCGCGGCGTCCATGTCCGTCACCACATAGTCCGCCGCCTCCTCCAGGAATTTGACCGGCAGCGTCGGATCCTGCTTCACCACCTGCTTCGCCTGTGCCAAAAACGCGTTGACGTACAG
>CANRBT010000137.1 GCA_947628935.1 uncultured Roseburia sp.
TCGATCCGCCCGATATACTGCGCGGCATCCTTCACATTCTCGCACCGCTCGATGCGCCCGTCCGAATACACCCGCTTTGAAATGCTCCCGGCGCCCAGCGCCACGATATCCTGGACTTCCTCCATCATCAGCACGTTATAGACGCCCTCCTTCCCCGGCGCGGCAAAGCCGACATTCTCCAGATTCCCCGCCATGCTCTTCTGACGGTACAGATAATAAGGCGAAAGTCCCATCTGCCGTGCAAAGGAGACGGCGAGATCCATATGCTCCTGCGTGTTGGCGATCCTGTCGCTCTGATACTCCTCCCGGCATCGGTTCAGACGCGCCGCCCTCTTGATGGCAAGCGAGTGGACGGTCAGATTGTCGGGGGAAAGCGCCCGGATCTGCTCCAGCGTCCGGCGCACGTCCTCAATGGTCTCGTCCGGAAGCCCCAGGATCAGATCCATGTTGATATTGTCAAAGCCAAGCTCCCGTGCCATATGGAAGCACTTTACCGTCTGCGCGACCGTGTGATGCCTTCCGATCAGCACGAGCGTCTCGTCCTTCATGGTCTGCGGATTGACAGAGATGCGCGTGATCCCATGATCCCGCAGCACAGCAAGCTTCTCTCTCGTGATGCTGTCCGGGCGTCCGCCCTCCACGGTAAACTCCGCGCAGCCTCGCAGGTCAAAGCGATCCCGGATCGTGCCTAAAAGCCTGTCCATCTGAGCAGGCTCCAGCGTCGTCGGCGTACCGCCGCCGATATAGACGGCGTTCAGACGCCGGTGCGCGAACCGCTCCGACACATAGGCGATCTCACGCTCCAGCGCATCGAGATATTCGTCTACCCGCCCCGCCCAGGAGGCGATCGGATAGGACGTAAAAGAACAGTACAGACAGGTTGTCGGGCAGAACGGAATCCCGATATAGAGACTGTAGCCCTGCTCACAGTCCAGCCGGGACAGCAGCGCCAGCTCCCGCTCGGCGATGTCCGTCGCCAGAGCGATCTTCTCCGGGGATGTGCCGTAGGTCTCCGACATATAGGCACGGATATCCTCCCGCGACCTTCCCTCCTCGAGCATTCCCATCGGGATCTTTGTGGGGCGTATGCCGGTCAGCGTCCCCCAGGGAAGCTCCCGCCCCGTATGTGCCGCGAGCAGCCGGTAGAGCTCCCGCTTCAGACGGTTCTTCGAATCTGTCCGGTCCTTCCGGTCCGCAGGGATCGTGTGAGTCCCCTCCCACACAATCGCGATCTCATGCTCACGGTAAAAGATCTGCATCTGCCACAGGACGGGTTCCTCGCAGACCGTCTCCTCCGCCGTGACCCTGACATCCTCCCTCGGATAAAACGCCTTGATGAGCGAGTGGATGTCGTATTCAAATTCAGGCTCACTCAGCTTTACCAGTATCATGTCCTCTTCCCCGCCTGTCCTCTCACAGGTACGGATTGTACATCCGTTCCGTTCCGATCGTCGTAATCTCGTTGTGACCGGTATATACCGTCACCTCGTCCGGCAGCGCCATCAGCTTTTCCCGGATGGAGCGCACCAGCTCGGAGGCGCTTCCCTTCGGGAAATCCGTCCGCCCCACAGACTGGGCGAACAGGGTGTCCCCGGAAAAGAGCGCGTTCTGATAGGACAGGTAATAGCAGCAGCCTCCGACCGTGTGACCCGGCGTGTGGAACACCCGGATATGAAAGCCTGCGAGGTCGATCTCCTGCTCGTCCGAAAGGTAATGATCCGCGTGATAAACGGTCTCCCTGCCTTCCCAGCCGCTCAGATTGAGCGCCGGATCCTCCAGCGTCCGGCGTTCATGCTCCTCGGCATACACGGGAATATGAAAACGCTCTGCAAGCTCCTCCACGCCTCCCGCGTGGTCAAAATGTCCGTGCGTCAGCAGGATCGCAACGGGCTTCAGCCCTTCCTTCTCCAGAAGCTTTGTCAGACGCGAAGCGTCCGCCCCCGGATCCACGATGAGCGTCTCCCTCGTGTCCTCGTTGACCGCGAAATAACAATTCGTCTGTATCGGTCCTACCACATACTGTTCTACCCGCAATGGAGCCATACGAATCCTCCCATCCCTGTCAGCCGGTCGTCCGCTCGATGTCGATGATGCTCTCCACCTGGCGCAGCTTGTCGATGACGCTGCTCAGTTCCTCTCTCCCCTTGGTGCTGAATGAGACATCGATGGTTGCGATCCCCTGCTTGCTTGTATTGGAGTGGATCGCCTTGATATCGATTCCCCGCTCGGTAAAGACACGGGTGATGTCCACCAGCAGCCCGGTACGGTTATTTCCATATATTTTGATCTCGGCGCGATACAGCCCGTTTTCCGTCTGCGCATCGCGCTGCCACTCCGCGTCGATCAGGCGCTCCCGCTCCATGTCGGAGAGATTGATGACGTTGACACAGTCCGTGCGGTGGATCGAAACGCCTCGCCCGCGCGTGACGAACCCGACGATCTCATCCCCGGGCACTGGGCTGCAGCATTTGGAAAAATGTACCGCCACGTCATACAGTCCCTTCACGATGATGCCGCTCTTCGAGCGCTTCTCCGGAAAACTGTCCCGCGCCTCCGCGCTGATCGACTCCAGTACTTCCTCGTCCGTAATATGCGCGAGATGATCTTTCTTGTACTCCTCGTACATCCGGTTGACGATCTGCCCTTCCTTCAGACCGCCGTGTCCCACAGTGGCAAGACAGGAATTCCAGTCGCGGAACCCATACTTGCGCATGATCTTATCCTGATACTCCGGCTTATTGATATCGTGGAAATTGATCCCCTTCGCCTTCGCCGAGGCGATCAGGAGCTCCTTTCCGCGCGTGATATTCTCCTCCTTGAGCTCGCTGCGGAACCACTGGTTGATCTTATTCTTCGCCTGCGTGCTCTTTACGATGCCCAGCCAGTCACGGCTCGGTCCCCTGGAATTCTGCGATGTGATGACTTCGATCCGATCCCCGTTCTGTATCACATAATCGATCGGAACCAGCTTTCCGTTCACCTTGGCTCCGATCATCTTATTTCCCACGGCAGAGTGGATCGCGTAGGCAAAATCGATCGGCGTGGAACCGGTCGGCAGATTTTTGACATCACCGGTCGGCGTAAAACAAAACACAGCATCCGAAAACAGATCCAGATCGCTCTTAAGCAGACTCATGAACTCGCGGTTGTCGGACATATCCCGCTGCCACTCCAAAATCTGGCGCAGCCAGCTTAGCTTCTCCTCCTCCGTCACCGTCATCGGCACCGCCGCGCCGCCGTTGTTGCTCACCTCTTTGTATTTCCAGTGCGCTGCAATGCCGTACTCCGCCGTCCTGTGCATCTCGTAGGTGCGGATCTGGATCTCAAACGGCTGCCCCGTCGGACCGATCAGCGTCGTGTGCAGCGACTGGTACATGTTCGGCTTTGGCATCGCAATGTAATCCTTGAACCGTCCGGGGATCGGTTTGTACATCTCATGGATCACGCCGAGCGCCGCATAGCAGTCCTTGACGGAATCGACAATGATGCGGATGGCAAACAGGTCATAGATCTGATCCAGGGTCTTATCCTGGTTGACCATCTTTTTGTAAATGCTGAAGAAGTGCTTGGCGCGCCCGTCGATCTGCGCGCGGATGCCGGCTTCCTCGATATGACGGCTGACCTCCTCCACCAGGCTGTTGACGTAATCCTCCCTTGCGCTCTTTCGCTGATTGATCTGGCGCACCAGGTCATAGTACGCCTCCGGCTCCAGATATTTGAGGGAAAGGTCGTCCAGCTCGATCTTGATCTTGGAGATACCGAGACGCTGCGCGATCGGCGCATAAATATCCATCGTCTCCCTCGCCTTCTCCTTCTGCTTCTCCGGGATCATGTATTTGAGCGTCCGCATGTTGTGCAGGCGGTCCGCCAGCTTGATCAGGATCACGCGGATGTCCTTCGCCATCGCAAGGAACATCTTCCGCAGGTTCTCCGCCTGCACCTCAACCTTGTCCGCGTCATAGGAGAGCTGTCCCAGCTTGGTGACGCCGTCCACCAAGAGCGCGACCTCGTCCCCGAACTCCGCCGCGATCTCCTCCTCGGTCATCACAGTGTCCTCCACAACGTCATGCAGAAGCCCCGCTACGATCGTCTCCTTGTCAAGCTCCAGCTCCGCCAGGATGATCGCCACACAGAGCGGATGGATGATATACGGTTCCCCCGACTTGCGCGCCTGCCCGTTGTGCGCATCCCTCGCAATGCGGTACGCCTTCTCGATCATCGTGATATCCGTCGACGGGTGATATTTGTACACGCTGGCGATCAGCTCGTCATACAGCTTTTCCGGGCGCTCAAAATCCGGGGTCGGACGGATCCCTCCCTCCGGCTCCCGTATCTTTTTTTCCATATCTTCCAATTTTTCTTCGGAAAAATCTGCCATGTATATCACCCACTTTATCCGGCTATCCGCATACTCATGGAAAAACAGCGTTATATATTTCCATATTATATTTTATTTTCCGATAAAATGCAACTTATTTGACATTCCCCTTCTCCAGCTCATATTTCTTCATCCGCTTTCCGTCGATGCACACAGTCTCCGTGTACGAAAATCCGAGCTTTTTCGCAAACTGCTCCGAAACCGCATTTCCCTCCTCGATCATACAGTGGAGACGGTCCGCCGCAAGCTCCTCCCAGGCGTATCGTATGATCGCCCCGCAAACCTCCGTCGCATAGCCCTGCCGCTGAAACGGCGTGCCGATCGCATAGCCGAGCTCCAGCTCCCCGCCCATCTCCTCGCGGCTTTCGATCCCCGCCCTTCCGATCAGTCTCCCCGTCTCCTTCCCGCACACGATCCACATGCCATAACCGTAAAAACCGTACATGTTCCGAATGTATGCCTCCTGGTACGCGCGCTCCTCCTCGTACGGGTAGAGCGGCTCTATGTAGTCTGTCATGCCCTCTCCGGCGTAAAGCTCGAACAGGTCGTCCAGATATTCCATCGAGAACTCCTTCACGACGCAGCGCTCCGTGGTCAGGATCGTCCACGGCAGTCCGTGATGCCGCTGGAACACGCGCAGGAAAAACGCCTCGTCGACCTCATCGAACCCCTCCGCGTACATATCCGCCATAACGCCGCGCGGTCCGTCCGCATCTTTGGGCTGAAAGCAGACCGATGCCATGCCAAGCTCCGCCGCCACAGCAAGCTCTGTTGCCGCACCGGAAACCAGCAGACTGTTTTTTCCCTCATATGGCATCAAAATGCGCATAAGCCTTGCTGCGTCCGCCGTGCAGATCTCATCCTCCCCCATCAGACGGACACGCGCTTTCGCCTTCTCCAGCCGTTTTAACAGAACCCCGCGCGCCTCGCGCGGCAGAGTTCCGATCAAAATATACTCCAATGTCAATACGTCGGCGCTACCCATGCCTCGTCGATCCCGTCCTGCTTCCACAGGTTGTCCTCCTCCTCATAGCCCTCCACCAGAAGATACTGATACTGGCTCGCCGTCTTTAACGCGTCATACACGTAGCGCAGCGGGATCCAGCTCCGGTTGCGGTCAGGGCTGCCCGGATCGGACAGGAACACCTTGTCCGACGTCTCGTCATACAGGCTGATATTGACATAATGCCCGCCGGTA
>CANRBT010000138.1 GCA_947628935.1 uncultured Roseburia sp.
GTGGTACGTGAGATGACGTCCTTCTTTGGATGCCGGCTCGCGACAGGGCTGTTGGATCTTGCGATCATGTATGTGACGGTGGATCTGTTGCAGCTTTCCGGTACGTTGATGAAATGTATCTCCAATGGGATCGTCATTCTTGTAAATTATGTGGCGAGCAAGCTGCTTATTTTTCGGGACAGGGATGCAAAAGGTTAAGAAAACCTTAAGGAGCGCACGAGGCAAATGTTAAGATAAATCAGGTATCCTGTGGTTAGGATTGGAGAAAACTGGAAAACCTAAGAGAAAACGTATCGGGGGAACGGCATGGAGGATGCGCAGCTTCTGGAAGAACTGTATGAGGTCATAAAACAGAATAGACAGCAGGACTTTCCTCGCATCATCGAGCAGCAGGCGTCCTATCCGTATCTGTATCACCTGTCCGAGGTGCGTGGGAACCTGGTAGACTGGCTGCCGCTGGAGCGCGGCATGCGCGTGCTGGAGCGGAGTGCCGAATGCGGGGCGCTGACCGGCAGCTTACTGAAAAAAACGGGGCAGGTGACCTGTGTGGCGGAGACGCCGGAACATGCAAAGCTGATCCGGACACGCTGGGGCGAGGAGGAGAGCGGGCTTTGCGTGCTGACGGAGACGGAGTGGCAGCAGGGAGAGCATGGAACGTTCGATGCGATTCTTCTTGCGGGGAACGTCTGGCGGTATCGGGATGAGCTTCCGGCGCTTGCGGGACGTCTGTCGGATCGAGGCAGGCTGATCCTGGCGGATGCGAACCGTTTGGGGCTTCGCTATCTTGCCGGGTGCCAGGAGGAGTATGAGGGCGGCTACTTTACCGGGATAGAAGGCAGATTTGCCGGGCGGGCGAGGAGCTTTTCCAGGTCGGAATACGAGTCGATGCTGCGGGAAGCCGGACTTGCGGGATGGGAGTGTTACTATCCATACCCGGATCACATATTCCCCACGGCAATCTACTCGCAGGGGTGGCTGCCTGGCAAGGGAGAGCTTGTCGGGAACCGCAGGAATTTTGCAAAAGACCGTATTCAGCTTTTTGATGAGGGGATGGCATACGACGGTCTGCTGGCAGAGGGCGTATATGGAACCTTTGCAAATTCGTTTCTGATGATCGCGGACAAGGGCTCATACCGACCAAAAGAGAGAATGCTCTACGCAAAGTTTTCCGGAGAGAGAAATCGGCGGTTCGCCGTCCGCACGGAGATCCGGGAGAATGCGGCGGGGGAGAAGCGGGTGCAAAAGGAGGCGCTGTATCGGGAGGGGATCGCGCACACAGGGCAGATGTGCGACCGGTATCTGCAGCTGTCGGAGGCGTATGCGGATTCCGGGATCGATTTTTGCCGATGCGAGCGCCGTGGTCAGGGAGCAGAACTCGCGTTTATCAGGGGCAGGACGCTTGCAGAAATCCTATCCGAGGCTGCCGGGAGATGGGATCGGGCGGTCGTGGAACAGATCCTGCGGGAATACATCCGCCGCATCGGAGCCTCGGGCGGGACAGTGCCCTTTGTGCGGACGGAGGAATTTGCGCAGGTATTCGGACCGGATATGCCGGATGAGGGGATGGCGTGTGCGAGAGTGAGCGACATCGATCTCATCTTTTCCAATATTTTGCTGCCGGAGAACACAGAGTGGGAGCCGGACGCCTTGTGGACGGTCATCGACTATGAGTGGACTTTTTCGTTTCCGGTCCCGAAGGCTTTTTTGCTGTACCGGGGGTTGTATTTTGCCTATCACCAGCTCCTGGGCGGTATGGGCTGGGGGCAGCAGGAGCTGTTTGACATGGCGCAGATCACAGAGGAGCAGGCGAAGATCTTTGCGGCGATGGAGATTCGGTTCCAGTCCTATCTCGGCACGGGAACGCTGTCCGTGCGCAATATGCAGAGAAAGCTGGGAACGCGGATCGTTCCGCTGCGGGAGCTTTTGGAAGCGGCGGACGGGAGGACGGCTGCCGGAATGCCTGAGGCGGAGTGGTTGAAGGTCAGAAGGCTGCGGTATCATATCGATCGGGTGGAATATCAGGATGGCAGTGTGATATGCAGCGGCTGGGCGTTTGCGAAGGTAAAGGACGGTCGATGTCTGCCGGTCGATATCTGTGTGAAGGACGCGCAGGGGCATACGATGCCTGCGGATGTGACGCGGACGGAGCGGGCGGATGTGGCGCGGCAGCTGAACATACGGGCGGTCACGCATCCGGTCTGGGGATTTGACTGCGTGTGGCTTGCGCAGCCCAAGACGCGCTGGAGCATCCGTTTTTCCCTGGGGAACCTGTGTAAAGTCTATGAGCATTAGGAAAATGTGAGGAAGGACGGATCATGTACCAATCAAGAGAAAAGCTTCAGGATGTGATATTGCTGCTGACGGATCTGGTCTGCGTCGCCCTGAGCTATCTGGGCGGGGGTTATGTGTGGCTGGTCGGTTACCGCAATGTGTCCGTGGAAAACATGAGGCTGGAGCTTTTGGACAGCTTTGGCATCGTTCTGGTCGTTTATATGCTGGTGATGCTGTTTTCCGATATTGAAAAAAACTTTTTCCGGCGAAATCTCTTGCAGGATTTCTGGGCGGCGATCGAGGCGAGCGTGGTGGTGCTGCTTGTCACGTCACTGACGATCTTTTTGCAGCACAACAATGCGGAGGCGTCGCGCGGTGTGTATGTCACGATCTCGGGCATCAATATCGTCCTGTTCTTTTTGAGTCATGCCGTGCTGAAATATTATCTGCTGACATTCCGGCGCAGAAAGCGCGCGATGAACCAGGTCTTTCTCGTGACGACGTCGGACCGCGTGCGGGACATTGTGAAAAAGGCGGATAATGTCAATGACTGGACGCACAGACTCGCGAGCATCGCTGTGATCGACGACAATCAGGTGGGGCGCTGGTATGAGGGGGTGCCCGTGGTGGCGACCTATGACAATATGTACCAGTATGCGAAGGAGCAGGTCGTCGACGAGGTGTTCCTCAATGTGCCTTATGACACGGGCGAGTCGCTGGCAAAGGTGGTCAACACGTTCGAGGATATGGGAGCCACCGTTCATGTGAGTATCGAGCTTCTGAACCGTTTTGACGATTATTATAAGAGCTTCGGCATGCTGGGGAACATTCCGGTCGTCACGTTTTCCAATCAATATTACGACTGGAAGATGCTGCTGATCAAGCGCATGATGGATATCGCGGGAGCGGTCGTAGGGCTTTTGATCACGGCGGTGGTGACTGTGTTCCTCGCGCCGCCGCTTTTGCTGGAATCTCCAGGACCTCTGTTCTTTGCGCAGCGGCGCGTGGGAAAGAACGGCAGGTTCTTTCAAATATATAAGTTCCGCTCCATGTACCAGGATGCCGAGGAGCGGAAAAAGGAGCTGGAAAACCGGAATGAAATGAATGGTTTTATGTTCAAGATGAAGGATGATCCGCGCATTACAAAGGTGGGACGATTTATCCGAAGGACGAGCATCGATGAGCTTCCGCAGTTTTACAATGTGCTAAAGGGAGATATGAGCCTGGTGGGGACAAGACCGCCGACTGTGGACGAGTTCCGGCAGTATGAGTCGCACCAGAAGCGGAGGCTGAGCGCGAAGCCCGGGATCACAGGACTCTGGCAGGTCAGCGGGCGCAATGAGATCACGGATTTTGAGGAGGTCGTAAAGCTCGATGTGCAGTATATTGACAACTGGAGCATCGGTCTGGACATCCGCATCCTGCTGCGGACGATCAAGGTAGTCTTTGAGAGGGGCGGAGAGTAAGGAAGGAGACAGAGATGAAAAAGGAATATAAGCTGGACAGGGAATACAGTCTGTTGGAGGTCGTGCGGTACAACCTGCGGATGTGGTGGCTGGCAGCGATCCTGGCAATTTTATGCGCAGGGCTGTTGGGAGGATATAAGTATGTGTCGAACTATGAGTTTACCGGGCGTTCGCTGTATGAGTCCAAGCATCAGGCGACGGCGACGATCATGGTGAAGGACTACAACGGGGAGACGGCGACCGAGCGTGTGGGGACGGTCACGCGGATCATCACGAGCCAGAAGGTCTACGATAAGCTGGTCAAGGAGAGGGGCTACAGCAATCTGAGCTATGAGGGCTATCAGGCGCTCGTGCAGACAAAACAGTCAGAGGTTTCCGACCTTGCCAGTATTTATGTGACGTACCCCGCCAGGGTGGATCTGTTTGATCTGCAGAATGAGACCGGGGCGCTGCTGTTTTTGAACGATATCATCTATGCGGCGGACAAGGCGACGCAGGAGCTGCTGGGGCAGGATGTGATCGATGTGCTGGACGAGCCGTTCATAGCGACCAAGGTCGAGCAGGTGGAGACATTTGCGATGGATGAGGAGGAATTCTGGCGGGGCGTGATGAAGGGAGCCGCCGCGGGGTTCTGTCTGGGTATTATCGTGGAGGTCGTGTGCTTTTCCTTCTGGATGATGCTCTATAAGAAGCCCAAGGATGTGGAGGAGATCCGGCAATGCCTGGATGTTCCCGTGATCGACGACCTGAAGCCGGATGCGGACAACGAGGAGGCGTTCCAGAAGGTGGCGCTGTTCCTGAAAAAGGATAAGCCGGACGGATGCCTGCGCATTAACTGCATCAGCGCGCATGCGCCGAAGCGCGACGTTGCCTCAAAGCTGGCAATGAGCTTCGCGAACAGCATGGAAAAGACCCTGTTCATCGACCTGGCGTCCGGGGAGAGCGGCGGTATGGGAGAAAATTCCATCAGCAGGTATCTGTTGGGGGAAGGAGATGAGACCAAGCCGATCGCATTGAACCAATATCTGGATATGGTGTGCCGCAGCATGGCGGATGAGGATGGCAGGAATGTTGTGATGACGGAGCGGTTCGCACAGTATGTGGAGGAGATGAGCGGGAGATATGCGTACCTTATCATCAACAGTACGGACGTCGTGAAGTCTGCGGACGCTTATGCTGTGGCAAAGCTCTGTGATCGGAATATGATCGTTACCGGCAGGAAGACGGTAAAGAACGAGGAATTGTATCGCGTGAAGAATACGATCGATGTGCAGGATATTCCGGTAAACGGGGTATTGGTCTATGAACAGTAGGGAGTTTGTCTGTCTGACGATGATGTTCGTCGCTGTGCCGGGTTGGCTGGGATATATGTGGACGGAGCTCCTGCGCATACAGGGAGGACTGCGGCGCGTGCTCTATGCGTGGACGATCGGTTTCGCCGTGATGCTGGCGGCGGCGCAGCTGGTTCTCGTGCCGCTGGTGGCGCTGCAGAAGCCGCTTACGACTGCGATCGGGATCTGGCACATGGCGCTGCAGGTTTTGGCGGTCGCAAATTTTCTCCTGTGGCTGGTACGCCATTCGGAGGGTGTGTCGGAGGGGAAGCGAAAGCAGATCCGGCTTCCAAAGCTGCGGCGCGATGTCTGGCAGCTCCTGTTTGGCGTACTGGCGGTTGCGCTGGTGCTCCTGCAGGCGTATCTCCCTGCGCGTTATCAGCATAGCGATGACGACGACGCGCGTTTTATCGCGGAGGAGGTCTCGGCGTTTGAACACAATACGATGTATCTGGAAAGCCCGATC
>CANRBT010000139.1 GCA_947628935.1 uncultured Roseburia sp.
GTCACGCTCGCGCATCCATGGCGGATGGAGGTGCCCACGCAGTCATTCCCCGTGTCGCCTCCGCCGATGATGACGACCTTCTTTCCCTTCGCGGAGATATAGCTTCCGTCCTTCAGCTCAGAGTCCAGCAGGCTCTTCGTCGTCGCCTTTAAGAAATCCACGGCAAAGTAAATGCCCTTCGCATCGCGCCCCGGCGCCTTGATATCGCGCGGGTTTTTCGCCCCGCACGCCAGGATCACGCGGTCGTACTCCTTTAAGAGCTTTGCCGCCTTGACGTCCTTGCCGACATTGACGCCCGTGACGAACTCGATCCCTTCCTCCTTCATGACGGCGACCTTCCGGTCGATGACCCATTTCTCCAGCTTCATGTTCGGGATGCCGTACATCAGCAGCCCGCCGATGCGGTCGTCGCGCTCATAGACCGTGACCGAGTGACCGCGCTTGTTCAGCTGATCCGCCGCCGCAAGCCCCGCGGGACCCGAGCCGACGACCGCCACCCGCTTTCCCGTGCGCGTTCTGGGCGGCTTCGCCGCCGCATACCCCTGCTCATAAGCATGCTCGACAATGCCGTACTCGTTCGCCTTGCAGGTCACAGGATCCTCCCAGTGCCCGCAGGTGCACGCCGCCTCGCAGAGCGCCGGACATACCCGGGAGGTGAACTCCGGGAAGTTGTTCGTCTTTTTCAGACGGTTGTACGCCTGCTCCCAGTTGCCCGTGTAGAGAAGATCGTTCCACTCCGGCACCAGATTGTGCAGCGGACAGCCGGACGTCATGCCCATGAGCGTCATACCCGACTGGCAGAACGGCACGCCGCAGTTCATGCACCGCGCCGCCTGCGTCCGCTGTTTTTCCTGTGACAGAGGCGTATGAAACTCGTTGAAATCTTTGATCCGCTCCCGCGGCTCTGCCGCCGGCGCGTTCTCTCTCTCATAATCCAAAAATCCTGTTGGTTTTCCCATCGCTATCTATTCCTCCATCGCCCTGTGTTCACTTTGTCGCCGCATAGAACGCTTCGATCTGCGCCTGCTCGGAGGAAAGTCCCTTCTCCTCCATCTGCACGATCGCCATGAGCATCCGGTTGTAGTCATACGGCACGACCTTCTTGAACTTCGGAAGGTAGGCGCTGAAATGGTCCAGAACCTCCTTGCCCTTCTCGGAGTTCGTCAGCGCAACATGCTCCTTGATCATTTCCTTGAGCTCCATGACATCGTATTTGTTGGAGATCTCCTCGGAAAATACCATCTCCTTGTTGATGCGCGTGTACAGGTCATTGTCCTCGTCCAGCACATAGGCGATACCGCCGCTCATCCCTGCGGCAAAGTTTTTGCCGGTCTTTCCGAGCACGACCACGCGGCCTCCCGTCATATACTCGCAGCCGTGGTCGCCGACCCCTTCCACGACCGCGGAAGCGCCGGAGTTCCGCACGCAGAACCGTTCGCCCGCCACGCCGCTGATAAACGCCTTGCCGCTCGTCGCGCCATAGAGCGCCACATTTCCCACGATAATGTTCTCATCCCTCTTGTACCTGACACCCGCAGGCGCATAGACCACCAGCTTGCCGCCGGAAAGCCCCTTGCCGAAATAATCGTTGGAATCCCCGACCAGCTCGAGCGTCAGCCCTTTTGGGATGAACGCGCCGAAGCTCTGTCCTCCGGCTCCCGTGCACTTCACGATAAAGGTGTCCTCCGGCAGCCCCTTGCCGCCATACTTCTTTGTGATCTCCGAGCCAAAGATCGTCCCGAAGGAACGGTCTGTGTTCGACACCTCGAGCGCAATGCTCCTGCGCTGCCCGTCTGCGAGCGCCCCCTTGAGCTGGCGCAGCAGCACAGTGATGTCCTTTGATTTTTCCAGCTCAAAATCGTATACCTGCTTCGGGTCGAAGATGACCTTCTCCTTCGGACCCGCGAAGGGATTGTTCAGGATGCGGGAGAGATCGATCTCCTCCTCGCGGCCGATCGCATCCTCGCGCTTCCGCAGCAGATCGCTCCTGCCTACCATCTCATCCATGGTACGGCAGCCCAGCTTCGCCATATATTCACGCAGCTCCTGTGCGATGAAGCGCATGAAATTCTCCACATACTCCGGCTTTCCCGCAAAGCGCTTCCGAAGCTCCGGGTTCTGGGTCGCGATCCCCGCCGGACAGGTGTCCAGGTTGCAGACGCGCATCATCACGCATCCCAGCGTCACGAGCGGCGCCGTCGCAAACCCGAACTCCTCCGCCCCGAGCAGCGCCGCGATCGCCACGTCGCGCCCGCTCATGAGCTTTCCGTCCGTCTCGATGCGGACCTTGTTCCGCAGTCCGTTCATGATCAGCGTCTGGTGCGTCTCCGCAAGCCCCAGCTCCCACGGCAGACCCGCATTGTGGATGGAGCTCGCCGGCGCCGCGCCGGTACCGCCGTCGTACCCGGAGATCAGCACGACCTGCGCGCCCGCCTTTGCCACGCCTGCCGCGACCGTACCGACCCCCGCCTCGGAGACCAGCTTCACGGTAATGCGCGCGTCGCGGTTCGCGTTCTTCAAGTCAAAGATCAGCTGCTCCAGATCCTCGATGGAATAGATGTCATGGTGCGGAGGCGGCGAGATCAGGGACACGCCCGGCGTGGAGAGCCTTGTCTTTGCGATCCACGGATAGACCTTTTTCCCCGGCAGATGTCCGCCCTCGCCGGGCTTCGCGCCCTGCGCCATCTTGATCTGGATCTCCTGCGCGCTCACGAGGTACTCGCTCGTCACGCCGAAGCGTCCGCTCGCCACCTGCTTGATCGCCGAGCAGCGGTTGACCGGGCTGTTTTTGCTCGCAATGCGCTCCGCATCCTCGCCGCCCTCGCCGGAGTTCGATTTCCCGTGCAGCCGGTTCATCGCGATCGCCAGCGTCTCATGCGCCTCCTGCGAGATGGAGCCGTAGGACATCGCGCCCGTCTTAAAGCGCGTCACGATCGACTCCACGCTCTCGACCTCCTCTAACGGCACGCCCTTCTTCGGATAGTTGAAATCCATCAGACCGCGCAGCGTCACCTTCTGCTCCTGCTCGTTGACGAGCTTCGTGTACTGCCGGAACAGGTCGTAATCCCCCCGCCTGGTCGCCTCCTGCAGCAGATGGATCGTCGCCGGATTGTACAGATGCGGGTCCGCGCCGCTGCGCATCTTGTGACGTCCGCGGCTCTCCAGCGTCAGGTCCGTCTCCAGCCCCAGCGGATCGTACGCCGCCGAGTGGAGCTCGTTGACATCCTTCTCGATGTCCTTGAGCGTGATGCCGCCGATCCGGCTCACAGTGTTGGTAAAATATTTGTCGACCACATCCTTGTCAATGCCGATCGCCTCAAAGATCTTGGAGCCCTCGTAGGACTGGATCGTGGAGATCCCCATCTTGGACGCGATCTTGACGATGCCGTTGAGGATCGCCGCCGTGTAATCCTGCACAGCCGCGTAGTAGTCCTTGTCGAGCATGTGCTCATCCACGAGCTGCCGCACCGTGTCGAGCGCGAGATACGGGTTGATCGCGCAGGCGCCGTAGCCTAAGAGCGTCGCAAAATGATGCACCTCGCGCGGCTCGCCGGACTCTAAGATCATCGCGACCGACGTCCTTTTCTTCGTGCGCACCAGATGCTGCTGCAGCGCCGACACGGCGAGCAGCGACGGGATCGGCACGTGGTTCTCGTCGATGCCGCGGTCGGAGAGGATCAGCACGTTCGCCCCCTCGCGGTACGCGCGGTCCGCCTCCACGAACAGCCGGTCCACAGCCTTCTCAAGACTGGTGTTTTTATAATAGATGATCGGCAGGACCTCCACCTTGAAGCCCTCGACGTTCATCGCCTTGATCTTCATCAGATCCGTGTTCGTCAAGATCGGATTGTTGACCTTCAACACCTGGCAGTTGATCGCCTTCTCCTCCAGCAGATTCCCGTCATCGCCGATGTAGACCGTCGTCGAGGTGACGATCTTCTCGCGGATGGAGTCGATGGGCGGATTCGTGACCTGGGCAAACAGCTGCTTAAAGTAGTTGAACAGCGGCTGATGGTCGCTTGCCAGCGCG
This sequence comes from uncultured Roseburia sp., assembly GCA_947628935.1. GTDB lineage: Bacteria > Bacillota > Clostridia > Lachnospirales > Lachnospiraceae > Roseburia. The sequence goes on from CANRBT010000139.1 coordinate 4,031, forward strand.
GCGAGCGGCGTGTCGATGCCCATGGCGGAGGTTCCCTCCCCGCCGTTCTTTGCCATCGGCAAAATCGCCTCGCGCAGGGACTCGTAGGTGTAGCCGAACGCCTTCTGCATCCGCTGGCGTTCCTCCTTCGTGTACTCCGGCACGCGCTCGTTCGGGATCTTCAGATCCTTGAGCTGCAGCAGGTAGCGGTCGAGCCACTCGCCGTAGGGCTGCCTGCCCGCGTAGCGCTCCTTGAGCTCATCGTCGTCGATCACGCAGCCCTTCACAGTGTCCACGAGCAGCATCTTGCCGGGGCGCAGACGCTCCTTCACCACGATCCTCGTCGGGTCGATATCGAGCACGCCGACCTCCGAGGAAAGGATCAGGTAATCGTCGTCCGTGATATAGTACCGGGACGGGCGCAGTCCGTTGCGGTCGAGCACCGCCCCCATCAGGTCGCCGTCCGAGAACACGATCGACGCAGGTCCGTCCCACGGCTCCATCATCGTCGCATAGTACTGATAAAAGTCCTTCTTTTTCTGCGACATGATGTGGTTGTTCGCCCACGGCTCCGGGATCATGATCATGACGGCGAGCGGCAGATCCATCCCGCTCATCACGAGAAATTCCAGCGTGTTGTCGAGCATGGCGGAATCGGAACCCTCGCTGTTGATGACCGGAAGCACCTTCTGCAGCTCGCCCTTCAGGCGGCCGCTCTCCATCGTTTCCTCACGCGCCAGCATCTTGTCGGCATTTCCCTTGATCGTATTGATCTCGCCGTTATGTACGATAAACCGGTTCGGGTGCGCCCTCTCCCAGCTCGGGTTCGTGTTCGTGGAAAAGCGGGAATGCACCGTCGCGATCGCAGATTCGTAATCCGGATCCTGCAGATCGCCGAAGAACAGCCGGAGCTGCTCCACCATGAACATGCCCTTGTAGACGATCGTCCGGCTCGAGAGAGACACCACATAGGTATCGTCGTTCGACTGCTCGAACACGCGCCGCGCCACATAGAGCTTGCGGTCAAAGTCCAGCCCCTTCTCCACCTCCGCGGGTCTCTTCACAAAGCACTGCATGATATACGGCATGCAGTCCGCCGCCTTCTGTCCGAGCTGCGCCGGGTCCGTCGGCACCTCGCGCCAGCCGAGAAATTCCATGCCCTCTTTTTTTACGATGACCTCGAACATCTTCTTCGCCTGATTGCGCTTCAGCTCATCCTGCGGGAAAAAGAACATGCCGACGCCATAGTCGCGCTCCTCCCCCAGCTTGATGCCAAGCTGCTTTGCCACCTTGGAAAAAAATCTGTGGGACACCTGCAGCAGGATGCCGACCCCGTCGCCGGTCTTTCCCTCCGCATCCTTGCCTGCCCTGTGCTTTAAGTTCTCAACGATCTTCAAGGCGTCCTCCACAGTCTTGTGCGTCCGGATCCCCTTGATATTGACAACGGAGCCGATGCCGCAGTTGTCATGCTCAAACAGCGGATCGTAGAGCCCCGCC
>CANRBT010000140.1 GCA_947628935.1 uncultured Roseburia sp.
TCACGCGCCTGACGAAGGAGGACGAGCTTGTTGCGCTGGTGGGGAGCAGCGATTTTGTCGGCGTGTTTCGGTCGGAACGGCTTTCGGCGGCGCTTTCGGCGCTCGGGGAGATCTCGCTGTTTTCCCTGCACCTCGACATCGGCAGGGAGGATGTGCAGATGTCGGCGCGGGTGGCGGTCTATGTGCCGGACGGCACAGATACCTCGCCGCAGATGATCATGGAAAAGCTCTCGATCACGCTGGACGCGATCGAATATGCGCAGGGGCAGTGCATCCTGTATTACGACGAGCGCGTGCGGGAAAAGCAGATCCGGGAAAACATGCTGATCCATGCTGTGGGACCGGCGCTGGAGGCAGGGGAGTTCCAGGTCTATTACCAGCCGAAGGTCAACATGCAGAGCCGGAAGCTCGTCGGAGCCGAGGCGCTGATCCGTTGGGTCAGGGAGGGAGAGGTCATCCCGCCCGTAGAGTTTGTGCCTGTGTGCGAGCGCGCCGGGCTCGTGCAGAAGCTGGACTTTTTCGTGCTCGATTCCGTCTGCAGGGATATCGCGGAATGGACGGCAAAGGGGCTTGAGATGGTTCCGGTCTCGGTCAATTTTTCCCGCTATCACTTCACCACGGAGGTCGTGGCGGAGCACATCAACGAGGTGGCGGAGCAGTACGGGATCGATAAGCGGTTCCTGGAGATCGAGTTCACGGAGACGGCGTACATGGTGGACAGCCGCAAGCTGATCTCCAACATCGACAGGCTTCATGAGTACGGGATCGCGTCCTCGATGGACGACTTCGGGACGGGCTACTCGTCGTTGAGCATGCTGCAGAACATGAGCTTTGACACCTTAAAGCTGGACAAATCGTTCCTGGACAACATGACCTTTGAGGACGGGCGCAGCCGCGCCGTGATCGAGAATATCATCCGGATGGCGAGGGAGCTTGGCATGACGATCGTCTCGGAGGGCATCGAGACGGAGCAGGAGCTGGAGTACATGAAGGGGATGGACTGCGATCTGGCGCAGGGCTATCTGTTCGACCGCCCTCTGCAGCGCGAGGCGTTTGAGCAGCGCCTTATCCGCAGGTTTTATCCGCAGGTCAGGGATGCTGTGGAGCGCGCGGAAAAAGAGGACGCGAAGTGTTTCCTGAGCTAAAATTTAGGCTTTACTATTTTTGCAAAATATGCGAGAATAAGAGAAGTATGTGATATGTTAAAGCATGAACAATACATTCATCATGAAAGGAGTCTTACAATGATTTACACGAAGGAAGTCGAGAACATGTGTCCGGTCGCCAAGGGCGCAAAACATGAGCCTGCTCCGATCCCTGAGGAAGGCAAGTGGGTACATTCCAAGAAGATCGAGGACATCTCCGGGTTTACGCACGGCGTCGGCTGGTGCGCTCCGCAGCAGGGCGCCTGCAAGCTGTCCCTGAACGTGAAAGACGGCGTGATCGAGGAGGCTCTGGTTGAGACGATCGGCTGCTCCGGCATGACCCATTCCGCGGCGATGGCGGCGGAGATCCTGCAGGGCAAGACGATCCTTGAGGCGCTCAACACAGACCTTGTCTGCGATGCCATCAACACGGCGATGAGAGAGCTGTTCCTGCAGATCGTGTACGGACGTACCCAGAGCGCGTTTTCCGACGACGGTCTTGCGGTCGGCGCAGGGCTGGAGGATCTCGGCAAGGGGCTTCGCTCCCAGGTTGGTACGATGTATGCGACCAAGGAGAAGGGCGTGCGCTATCTGGAGATGGCGGAGGGCTATGTCACAGGGATCGCGCTCGATGAGAACGATGAGGTGATCGGCTACCAGTTCGTTTCCCTTGGAAAGATGACTGACTTTATCAAAAAGGGCGATGACCCGAACACGGCATGGGAGAAGGCGAAGGGGCAGTACGGTCGCGTCGCGGATGCAGTGAAGATTATCGACCCACGCGTAGAGTAAGGAAAGGAGAAACGAAGATCATGGCATTATTTGAATCCTATGAGAGAAGAATCGATCAGATTAACGCTGCATTGAATCAGTATGGCATCAGCTCTATCGAGGAGGCTGAGAAGATCACGAAGGACGCGGGGCTTGACGTATACGATCAGGTCAAGAAGATTCAGCCCATCTGCTTTGAGAACGCGTGCTGGGCGTATACGGTAGGCGCAGCCATCGCGATCAAGAAGGGCTGCAGGAGGGCGGCGGACGCTGCCGCTGCGATCGGCGAGGGACTGCAGGCGTTCTGTATTCCGGGCTCCGTTGCGGATCACAGAAAGGTAGGTCTGGGACACGGCAACCTCGGCAAGATGCTCCTCGAGGAGGAGACCGAGTGCTTCTGCTTTTTGGCAGGACATGAGTCCTTTGCGGCTGCAGAGGGTGCGATCGGTATCGCGGAGAAGGCGAACAAGGTCCGCCAGAAGCCGCTGCGCGTCATCCTGAACGGTCTCGGAAAGGACGCTGCGCAGATCATTTCCCGTATCAACGGGTTCACCTTTGTGGAGACGAAGTTCGACTACAAGGAGAACAAGGTCAATGTCATCTATGAGAAGCCGTATTCCAACGGCATCCGCGCGACCGTGAAGTGCTACGGTGCGGACGATGTGCAGGAGGGCGTTGCCATCATGCATATGGAGAATGTCGGCGTGTCCATCACAGGGAACTCCACGAACCCGACCCGCTTCCAGCATCCGGTCGCAGGCACCTACAAGAAGGAGTGCATCGAGCAGGGCAAGAAGTACTTTTCCGTGGCGTCCGGCGGCGGTACGGGACGTACCCTTCACCCGGACAACATGGCGGCGGGACCGGCGTCCTACGGTATGACAGATACGATGGGACGTATGCATTCCGATGCGCAGTTCGCAGGATCCTCCTCCGTGCCGGCGCATGTGGAGATGATGGGTCTCATCGGCATGGGCAACAACCCGATGGTCGGCGCGACCGTAGCTGTGGCGGTTTCGGTCGAGGAAGCGGCGAAGGCGAATCGTTTCTAGGAGGCGGTTGCAGGGTTCGTCATGAGATGACTTGAAATCGCCAGGAACCCGCATAAAACGGACATTTACAGGGCAGATCAGATCGGATGAAGAGCGGTTTGATCTGCCCTGATTTTTCTGGCTGTTTTTGCTGGAGCTTGGTTTAGAAGATTTATTTATGATAAGATTTGTAAAGAAAAACTGTTATGTCGAGGTGTTGATGCGATGAGTGGCAGAGAATTAAATAAAGAACACGCATATGATATTGTTAATATTTGTAATACCGGTAAATTAGAAATAGATTCGCAGATAGTTGATATTTCTGATCAGTTACATTCGCATACTTCTATCGTGTATCGTAGAGCTGATATGGATAAGATCAATGTAGTTGATCATAGCAAGGCAGAGGTAAAATGTCATTATGAGATCACATATTACGGTTCAGATGAAGTTCCTTTTCATTATCATACAAATCATATGTGTATCTTAAATTTTGCATCATCGAGACAGGCTGGCGGTGGATTTGTAACGGGTGCGATGGCTCAGGAAGAGGCGTTGTGTCATGCATCTAATCTTTATCACTGCTTGGATGAGAATGAACCTTTTTATGAGTACAATCGGGAAAATATAGATAGATGTCAGTATACAGACGGCGTTATCTATACAAAAGGGGTAGTTTTTTTCTGTAATAGGCGTGTAAATGTAAGTCCTCAAATGGTTGATGTGGTAACATGTGCAGCTCCTAATTGGAGCGCATCGAGGTCTAAAGGTGTTACATTAGATGAGAATAATGCAACTATGAGCAGAAGACTCGAACAGATTATCAAGGTAGCTATTGTCAATGATGTAAAGGCTTTGGTTCTTGGAGCTTTTGGTTGTGGCGTATTCGGAAATGATGTTCATTATGTTGCAGGAGAGCTATTCAGATTATTGGTAGAGCAGAAGTATGGCGACTATTTTGAGAAGATTATTTTTGCTATGAATAGTGAAAATGATAAAAATGCAGTCGCTTTTAAAAGATTTTTTGAGAATTAATATCACCAGGGGCGTGTTGGAGTTTCATGAACTGCCGCAGCAGTCCGGGGATCTGAACGATCCCCGACAGTCGTCCTAAGCTTCGTATTTTTTTGCGATCGCGGAAAGTTTCCTGCGCACGTCCTCTACCAGCTCCGGCGGGGAGAGCAGCGTGAGATGATCGACCATCATGACGCAGAAGCCCAGAGCGTTTTCGTACTGGACATTTCTCACCCGGATGCAGTCCTCCGGTTCGTATTCCCGGCGCAGGTTTTTGACCCCGAAATAATCGATCAGAATCTGCAGGCTGGTCGGCGTATACGCGAAGCGGCACGTGATTCGATTTTCTTCCCCGTAGATCCGCATCTCCGGGTAGGTGTTGGCATACCGGGTGGCATCGAATTCCCTTGTGCGGCCGGAGCCTTTGAAATAAGGCTGCAGAAGCGCCGGGACGGTCTCGCGCGCTACGGGGATAGATTCGCCGTTTTTATCGACTTTCTCATGAATTTGGACCTCCATGATCCGGTCCAGCCGGAAATGCGTCGGATTGGCATGCCCACTGTGGGTGACGATCAGATAATATCTGCCGCCGTTCCACATCATGGCGTAGGGGTTCAGAACATAAGGCGCGCTGCTCCGTGCGCTGAAATTGACGTTTCCGCGCTCGTCGGTTCCGTAGACGCCGTAAGTGACCAGGATCTGCCAGCCTTCCCGGATCGCCTCGTGGATGAGCTGGATATGCGACAGAAATTTGGACGACTCCACAGGCAGATCGTCGGACCGGGATCCGAGCGGTCGCTGGGGCAGGGAACGGATCTCGTCGATGGGGCGGGGGAGCGTGCTGTTGTCCAGTTCGCAGGCGGGGCGCAGGATCTGCAGCCGGGCGAGGAGAAATTCTTTTTCCGCGTCCGACAGATAGCGGCTGCTGCGCACGGTCCCGCAGATCATGTCCATGTCGCCCTCGGAGAGGAGAGGGGAAAAATAATACTTCTTCTGCTTGCCGGACTCTTTTCCGTCGCGGTTGATTGCCGGGCAGGAGCGCACCTCTCCGCCGCAGAGGTACGGGAGCAGCCGGAAGACCCGCGAGAGCAGCGGGTCCGTGCTTTTTTCCAGACTGGCGAACGCGTCGAGCCGCCGGTATATGGTGCGCTCGGAAAAAAGCTCCCTGTCCGGATCCGAGTGCGGGAACAGATCGTTCATCCGCTGTGTGACTTCTCCGGCAAACAGGGCGGAACCCTCCGGGGCGGAACCTTCCCGGGTGTTTTCCTTCAGCACATAGAGCGCGATCAGTTCATCAAATTGTTGGATGAGTTTTTCGTCTTTGGTTTTCATTGCGTTGTCCTCC
>CANRBT010000141.1 GCA_947628935.1 uncultured Roseburia sp.
TTGTCAATATTCAACGTTCTTTTCCTCTTCTCCATCCCACGGCCACAAGCCTTTTTTATCCGAAATATAATTTTGATCTACATAGTGCTGTACCATAGCGATCAGATTCTCCAATTGCCGCTCATCCTCTGCAGACAGGACAAGCCCCAGCCCGATCTCCCGCTGCAGCTGACGGATCTGCAATGCAAGCTGACGCATGTTTTCCTCGCCCGGATATACATAACTCTCTACCAGTTCCAACACCCTGGGCTGAAATACGTCCATCGAAAAATATGCCTCATATATTTTTCGCCCTTCTCTGCAAATCCGCTCCCATTCCTCCCTGTGCCGGACGACATGACAGATCTTATCTGCGAGCGCCTGTGCATCCTCCGAAGGGACGAGATATCCGCTGACTCCGTCCTTCACATAATGCGCCACGCCGCAGATATCCGTAAGCAGACACATTCCTTCCTTCATCATCATCTCAACCGCCACGGTAGGCATAGGCTCCACACGGGACGGCACGATCAGGCAATCCGCCCTCTCCATCTCCAAAAGCATTTGATCATGCGGCATCTGCGGCAAAATATGTACGTTTTCATATTCCGCCTCCAACCGTTCCACTGCATGATAGATCTCCTCCTCATAATACTCCTGATTCCCGCAAAAATAAAATTCCGCCTGTGCAAGCATATCCTGCGGCAGCATCCGCACTGCCCGCGCCAGAACATCCTGTGCCTTGACCCTGGAGTATAGCCCAACCGTCAGGAAACGCGCTTTTTGCCGTTTGGGGCTGGCTGCATTACTTCTGGGCACATCCCTCACACCAAAATGCAGCAGCTCGGTCTCACACTGATACCTCTCCCGGATCACATCCTGTACATAATGTCCGACTGCAAACACATGGACATTGCTTTTCAGTTCACTCCATTTGGGCAGCGCTTCAGATAAATACTCAAAATACTGCTTCCCCTCGTGCAGCCACCAGAGGACCGGCTTCTTTGTCCCGTTTAACAGATGGATCGCTCCGGCCGCTACAAGCGTATTGACGATCACAAGATCGCATTGCTCCGCCTGCTCAAGGAATCGCCCTGCATCTTCCAGAAAATTTTTCTGAATCTCTACAGGAATTCCCCGCTCCTCCAGCGCACCTCTGAGCTCTCCCTCCGCCAGAGATATGACCTGAATCCGATATCCCTGTTCCCTGCACACGTCGATCATATCCAACAACACCAAGGGCGCGCCTGTCAGGGACAGCTGATGCGTCACGACCAGTATCTTTTTATCGTACCGTTTTTGCATACTCTTCCTCCCCGAAGCAGCTATGTCCATAGTTCTTCCAGTTCTCTCGCACGCGCTCCCCATGTGCAGGATCCCTTTGCCCGCTGATATCCCCGATCTGCGATCTGCTGCGCAAGCTCCGTATTTTGCAGCAGTTCCCCGATCTTTCCCGGCAGCTGCTCGATCTCCTCCAATTCAAAAAAGATCATCTCTCTCCTATCCTGTCCGTCCGCATCATAAGTCCCGCAAAATTCTTCCTTCATATATAGAGATGTATCCGTAACAGCCACTGCTCCCTGCAGCATACCATTAAATACTCTATCATGAGTTCCATCCTTAAACCAGGTCATCGTGCTGAGCACAATCTTTGCATCCCGCATCTTCTTCACGACATCCTCCGCAGGAATCTTTCCCCCGTAAGATACGTTTTTTCTCCCAATCCACTCACAATCCCCCCATCCCGCTCCATAGATCGTGACGGAAATCCCGCTCTCCGCGACCGCCCGGACCGTCTTCTCCCTGTAATAAGAAACCACGTACAGATCCACAAAATGCAGATCTGCGATAACTGTCCGCAGCCTCTGGTCATCCAGCCGGACCCCCTCTGCCACGATTGCCTCCTCCAACGCCTGCTCTGTCGTCTTAAACGGATGACCGATCAGATCCTCATATGCATGCCTGCAGACCTCCCGTGCGTCAAACTCCGGAAACCCGGAAAAATCCGGCATGATGTTCCCTGCAAAGCTTTTAGACAGATTTCCCGCATACAGGACATCTATCTTCCGCTCGGAAACAGGAAGCTTTTCTCCCGGCAGCTCCTTTCCTGCATGCGGCAAAAATCCAATGATCGGGATCTGCGGATAAAACCGATTCAAGTACTTCATATGATTGCGATCTGTACACAGAACAACGGCATTACATGGCGCTTCATCCAACGCCTTTCTGTAACAGAACGGATGATCCATCAAAATATTGATACATGGAATGCCCAGCTGCTCCCATAGATTTTTTCCCTTCGTCAGCTCCATATTAAATCCCAGATTGTTAAAGGTGATCGCGGCACATACCGGTTTCTCCACAAACACGGCTAACTGTTTCAAACTCTGCTCCATCTCACGCACATCAAAGATCATGGTCTCATAGGCCAGCTCTTCATATTCCTTCTGTAATTCATAGACAAACAAATCCAGTGTATCATACACCCCGACAAAAAATAGTAATCTTTTCATTTATTCTACCGTTTTCCCCTATCACACACGCAGCTGTCCGCTCGACACCTTTTGGCAAAACTCCTCCACATCGCCCTGAAACCCAACCGCACGGATCTGCCTCTTTAATTCTTCTTCCATATGTCGATAAAACGGATAATCATGTCCCCCTGTCACCCGCCTTGGCGTCATATAATCGCCAAACTGTGCCGTCAATACACCGTCATACCCCACAGGCACTGGTATCTCTATCTGCTCGAACGGGACATAGACCTGACTGTCGTACCACTCCCGCCTGACGCAAAATGGCTTCGGCGAGCCCATATTGGCACAATAATCTGTCATTTCCTCCAGATCATCCTCCTCATAAAGGCTGCGGATGGCATCAACCAGCTTCCACATCCAATTCTGAATATCCGGTCTCTGCGGTATTTCCACACCGCAGAGCGATCCATACTGCTTCAGGCATTCGTTCAGCTCGCCTGCCTCCCTAAGCTGTTCCCAATCCCGAAGCAACACGATTCCCTCCCTTATCATCTCGCGCTGCAGGGATACGGATTCCATATCCGATGGCAGCTTATCCAACGGGAAAACGTCAATTCCGATCCGCTGATACGGAAATCCGTGAAATTTCACCATATAGTCATTGAAATCCCAGAATGTCTCATCCGCCATTACACGAAGCTGCGGCACGAACGCCGCCTCCTGCAGCCGCTTTGACTGTGCATACATGCCCGTCATCACAAATCCCCGCGGCAGCTCTGTCGGCAGGACACGGATCAGATCCCGATAATCCGCCCGTTTCAAACAGATATCAATATCATCGTCCCACGGTATAAAACCCTTATGCCGAATCGCCCCCAACAATGTTCCCCAGTCTGCAAAGTACGGAATATCGTGTCTGCGGCACACTCCGTCAATGGCACACAGAACCTCCATCGCAGCAGCCCATGCGCGCTTCATCATCGCCGGAACCAGAAAGCCGCTCCTCTCCTCCGGGCAAAAGAAATCATCCGAAAAATGCAGCTCCATTTTCGCCACCTGCCTTTCCTCCCCGCTGCCGGTTTATCGCATCCCGCAGCATCTGTTCCTGCTCATCATAAAAAGTATGGTTTTCTTCCACACGCGGCGTCATATAATGCTCCCCATAAAGCACTTTCAGGCATCTGTCCGTATCAGCCGGAACCGCAATCCTGGTCGTCTCAAAGGGCATCCAGTCCTGTCTCTCATAGACATACTTTGGCATTTTTCCACACCCTGACCACACATAGCTGGATAGAGGCGCTATCTCATCCGCTTCGTCTGCCGAAAACAGCTTGCACAGACGCTCATGAAGCAGCCAAAGCTGATGTTCCACTTGTCCGGACCGATCCAGGCTGACTCCGCAAAATTCCTCCACCTGTGCCAATGCTTCCTCTATCTGCCCTCCGCCATCCCGTACAAATACAGCAGCCCGTCTCACGATACGCATCAGATCCTCCCGCAAGCGCTCCTCCTCCTCGTTCCTCGAAAGGTAATCCCGCACCCAAATATCCAAGCCTACCACATAGGGACAGCCATGCCACAGTCCCAAATACGTTTCGTCAGTCCGAATCTGACTGCTGTTCAAAACCAGTCCATAGGGCTTATTCGCATATCCCTCGCCCGTATGTACACTATATACACGACAGCCTTCCGGCAGTTCTCTGTCAGCCACCTGCAAAAACATCTCATAGTCTTCTCGCAACATCGCAATATCGATATCATCGTCCCACGGAATAAAACCTTTATGCCGTACAGCCCCCAAAAGAGTCCCCCAGTCTGCAAAATAGCGCAGTCCATGCCTGTTGCAGATCTCCTCCACAGCTTTTAACAATTCCAGACTCGCCGCCCATATATGCTTCATTCGGCTTTCCACCCAATAATCGGAGCGAAATTCTCTATCGAAATATGAATCCTGAAATTGCAGATACATCGGCTGCCTCCCTAACATAGTACCTTAATTGCTAAAATGATGGTTTCTAAAATTTTTCTTATTTTCCACAGCACTCTCCTTCGGTCTGCCAAGATCCGCCCGCGCGCCAACCTGTACCTTTATTTCCAAAAAGACCGGTCCCTCCCATTGGGGAAGCTTCTCCAGCTCCTGCTCCAGCGCATCCATCCCGTCCACGCATGCCACATACCGATAACCGCACGCCTCCGCGATCCGAGAAAAATCCTGTCCCACTGCTCCGGTAGGCATCCCGCCGACCGATTCATGCGCATCATTATTCAAACAGATATGAATATAATTCTTCGGAGCCTGCTTTGCTATCACAGCAAGCTCTCCCATATGCATCAGGATCGCACCGTCTCCTTCGACACAATACACGCGCTTTTCCGGGCTCTGCCTTGCGATGCCCAGCGCGATCATCCCCGCATGACCCATTCCGCCGACTGTCAGAAACGCCTGCCTGTGATGTCCCACAATCCGATCGCACTGCTCATATACCTCCCGTGAGATCTTACCGGTCGTGGAGACGATCACATCCTCCTCCCTGCTGTGCCGGATCAACGCCTCGACTGCGTCTTCCCTGCACAGCGTATAGGGATTGCGATATATATTTTTCTGCCCTGCCTCCAGCGCATCACGCTGAACAACGATCGCATACTGCCGATTCTCTGCCAAAGCCTGCCCTGCTCTCGCAAAAATACCGGAGACCTCCTCCTCTGTCGCATCCGCACACAGAACAGCGTGGGGGATATCCATCACCTCCAGGATATCCTCCGTAATCTCACCCATAAACCGATGCTGCGGTTCATCCTTTTTCCCCGGCTCCCCGCGCCAGCCGATCACGAACAGCATCGGG
>CANRBT010000142.1 GCA_947628935.1 uncultured Roseburia sp.
ATAGACGGTCTGGATCGGTCTGCTGTTTTCGTACACGCGGTAAGCGGAATAGCCTGCCCATCCGACGATGGCGAGACCAACGGCGCATGCGCAGACTGTGGCGAGAAGATGCATACGCTTCTGGCGCGCCATGATCTGTTTGCGGTTTGCCTTTTCCTGTTTGTAACGGTCCACTTTTGCCTGACTCATAACGATCTCCTTTATCTGTCAACAAAATATCTATACAGGCTAATATACCCCATTTTGCAAAAAAATGCAATAAAAACTCAGCAGACGAAACGACAGTGAAGCAGGGTTTGACTTTCTCCTGCCGCATTGCTACAATAGAAAACAAAAACGAGGTGGAGCGGATGAGTCGGGCGGATCGGATTTTTGTGGATATGTGCAGGGATATTTTGGAGAACGGGACGAGCACGGAGGGCGAGAAGGTCCGTCCGCACTGGGAGGATGGCGCGAGCGCCTACACGATCAAAAAATTCGGCGTGGTGAACCGCTATGACCTCTCGGAGGAGTTCCCGGCGATCACGCTGCGCAGGACGGCGATCCGGACCTGCACGGAGGAGATGCTCTGGATCTGGCAGCGCAAGTCGAACAACATCCACGACCTGAACAGCACGATCTGGGACGAGTGGGCGGACGAGGACGGCTCCATCGGAAAGGCGTATGGCTATCAGCTTGGCGTGAAGCATCAGTACAGGGAGGGCATGATGGATCAGGTCGACCGCGTGATCTACGATCTGAAGAACAATCCGTTCAGCCGCCGCATCCTGACAAACATCTATGTGCATCAGGATCTGCACGAGATGAACCTCTATCCGTGCGCCTACAGCATGACGTTCAATGTGACGCACCGCGAGGGAGACGAAAAGCTGACGCTGAACGCGATCTTAAACCAGCGCTCCCAGGATGTCCTCACGGCGAACAACTGGAACGTCTGCCAGTATGCTGTGCTCATGCACATGCTGGCGCAGGTGTGCGGCATGCGGGTCGGGGAGTTGGTGCATGTGATCGCGGATGCGCACATTTACGACCGCCATGTGCCGATCGTCCGGGAGCTGATCGCGCGGGAGCAGCATCCGGCGCCCAGGTTCACGCTGAATCCGGATATCCATGACTTTTATCAGTTTACGGCGCAGGATGTCACGATCGAGGACTATGTGACCGGAGAACAGGTCAGGAACATTCCCGTCGCCGTGTGAGACGCTTTACAACCCCGTCCATATGGGCTAAAATGATGCAGGAGTCTGACGATGAGAGAGGGGGACTGTTATGAATCTGATCGCGGCAGTAGATGAGAACTGGGGCATTGGCAAAAAAAACGCGCTGCTCGTGCGCATTCCCGCCGACCAGAAGTTTTTCCGTGAGACGACGACCGGGAAGGTGGTCGTCATGGGCAGAAGGACGTTAGAGAGCTTTCCGAACGGGCTTCCCCTGAAGAACAGGACAAACATCGTCCTGACGCACGACCCCGCTTACCATGCGCCGGGGGCGGTCGTCGTCCATTCGCTGGACGAGCTGCACAGGGAGCTGGAGCAGTACGACAGCGGGGATGTCTATGTGATCGGCGGGGAGACGGTCTACCGCCAGCTCCTGGACGAATGCGATGTCGCGCATATCACCAGGATCGCGTTTGCCTACGATGCGGACGCGTATTTCCCGAATCTGGACGAGGATCCGGCATGGGAGGTCACGGCGGACAGCGAGGAGCAGACCTATTTTGACCTGGAGTACTATTTTTACAGATATGAGCGGAAAAAGGGATGATGGATAATTTTTTGTACAGTGTCAACGTGACGCTGCCGATCTTCCTCGTCATGGTGGTCGGCTATGTGCTGCGGCAGATCGGCATGCTGAACGACAATTTTGTGACTGTGGCGAACAGGTTCAATTTCAAGGTCACGCTGCCGTTTATGCTGTTTCGGGATATTTCGGGTGTGGATATCCGGGCTGTGTTCGACCTCCGGTATGTGCTGTTCTGCGCGCTGGTGAGCGCCGCATGCTTTTGGGGCATCTGGGGAGGCGTGAAGCTGTTCCTGAAGGACAGGAGCATGCGCGGCGCGTTCGTGCAGGCGTCGTTCCGCAGCAGTGCGGCCGTGATGGGACTGGCGTTCATCGAGAATATCTATGGCAGCTCCGCGATGGGTCCCCTGATGATCGTCGGCGCCGTACCGCTCTACAATATTTTTTCTGTGATCGTGCTGACCTTTGAGGGAGAGCACGCGGCGGAGGAGGGCAGCGGACAGAAGATCAAAGAGGCGTGCGTCGGCATCCTGAAGAACCCGATCATCCTCGGCATTTTTCTGGGACTGGCGGTCGGGCTTTTGGGACTCGATCTCCCCGTCATCGCGGACAAGACCGTGAACAGCGTGGCGCAGATGGCGACGCCGCTCGCGCTGGTCACGATCGGCGCCGGGTTTGAGGGGAGAAAGGCGCTGGCAAAGATCAGACCGACGCTCGCGGCAGCTTTGATCAAGCTGGTCGTACAGCCCCTCATCTTTCTGCCGCTCGCCGCGTGGATGGGCTTTACCGGGGAAAAGATGGTGGCGATCCTCATCATGCTCGCCGCCCCGACGACGCCGAGCTGCTATATTATGGCGAAGAACATGGGAAACGACGATGTGCTCACGGCGAGCGTGATCGTCGTGACGACGCTTCTGGCTGCATTCACGCTGACCGGCTGGATTTTCGTGCTGAAGGCAATGGGGATGATTGGTTGATGACAAGGAGGACGACATGGATATCACAGGCAGAAAGTTATTTGTGAAGGCGCTGCAGGAGGAGGGCGTCGATACGGTTTTCGGCTATCCGGGAGGCACTGTGACGGATCTGTTCGACGAGCTGTACAAGCAGGAGGGCATCGAGGTCGTCCTGCCGCGGCATGAGCAGGGGCTGATCCACGAGGCGGAGGGATATGCGCGCGCGACCGGCAGGGTCGGCGTGTGTCTGGTCACGAGCGGTCCGGGGGCGACGAACATCATGACGGGGCTTGCGGATGCGCACTATGACAGCATCCCGCTGGTCTGCTTCACAGGACAGGTGCCGCTCTCCCTGATCGGAAACGACGCGTTCCAGGAGGTCGATATCGTCGGCATGACGCGCAGCATCACAAAGTACGGCGTGACGGTGCGCAGGCGCGAGGATCTGGGACGGATCATCAAGATGGCGTTTCACATCGCGTCCACGGGGAAGCCGGGTCCTGTGCTGATCGATCTACCCAAGGATATCCAGACGGCGGCGGGACCGTCGGACTATCCCGCCGCCGTGCAGATCCGCGGGTACAAGCCGAACATGTCGGTCCATCTGGGACAGTTGAAGAAGGCGTATAAGCTGCTGCGCGCTGCGGAGCGTCCGCTGCTCCTTGCGGGGGGCGGCATCCACATCGCGCACGCCAACGATCTGCTGCTCGCGTTTGTGGAGAAGACGCAGATCCCGGTCGTGACGACAGTCATGGGAAAGGGAGCCATACCGACGAGCCATCCGCTCTATATCGGAAACAGCGGGATGCACGGGAAGTATGCGGCGAATATCGCGGTCAGCGAGTGCGACGTGCTCTTTTCCATCGGGACGCGCTTCAACGACCGGATCACGGGCGATCTGAACGAGTTCGCGCCGAAAGCGAAGATCGTGCATATCGACGTGGACACGGCGTCGATCTCCCGCAACGTCGCTGTGGACGTCCCGGTCGTCTCCGACGCGACGCTTGCGCTGGAAAAGCTGCTCGACTGGGCGGAGTCGAAGGACACGGAGGCGTGGCGGCGGCAGATCGCCGAATGGGAGGCGGAGAATCCGCTGGAGATGCGCCGCGACCACGGGATGACGCCGCAGATGATCTTTGAGCATGTGAACCGGACGTTCGGCGAGGCGATCTATGTGACGGATGTGGGGCAGCATCAGATGTGGGCGACGCAGTACCTCGAGCTCGACTCCTGGCACCAGCTCATCACGTCGGGCGGACTGGGGACGATGGGCTTCGGGTTCCCGGCTGCGATCGGCGCAAAGATCGGCTGTCCGAACCGGGAGGTCGTCTGTTTTTCCGGGGACGGCGGCATGCAGATGAACATTCAGGAGATGGCGACGGCGGTCACACTGGGCGCACCGGTCATCGTCTGCGTGTTCAATAACCAGTATCTCGGCATGGTGCGTCAGATGCAGCAGCTTTTCTATGGCAAACGGTACGAGGCGACCTGCCTGCGCAGGCGCAGGGGATGTCCGGCGAACTGCAAGGGACCGAACGAGGCGTGCCCGCCTTACACGCCGGATTTTGTGGCGCTCGCGGAGAGCTACGGCGCGCACGGCATCCGTGTCATCTGCGAGGAGGAGATCCAGGCGGCGCTTGATACGGCGCGCAAGCACCGGGATGCCCCGACGGTCATTGAATTTCTGATCTCCAGCGACGAGCTCGTGCTTCCGATGGTGAAGGGCGGAAATCCGATGAGCGAGATGATTTTGAAATAGATGCGCCCCGAGGGGCTGCGTATCATACCAGGAAAGGAACCACAGCCATGAAAAACAGATGGATCGCGTTATATGTGGAAAATGATGTCGGCGTTCTCGCAAAGGTTTCCGGTCTTTTTTCCGGAAAGTCCTACAACCTGCAGAGCCTGACCGTCGGCACGACGGAGGACGAGACAGTGTCGCGCATGACGATCTGTGTCACGAGCGACGACATCACGTTTGAGCAGATCAAAAAGCAGCTCAACCGCATGGTGGAAGTCATCAAGGTGATCGACCTGACGGATGTGCCGCTCCATATGAAGGAGATCCTCTTTGCCAAGGTACTCGGCATTGACGCCGCGGGGAAGGCGGAGGTTTTTCAGATCGCACAGGTTTTTCATGTGGAGGTGTCGGATGTCGGCGCAGACAGCGTGCTTTTGGAGTGCAAGCTGACCGAACGGCGCAACAACGAGCTGATCGCGCTTCTGCGCTCCAGGTTCCGGCGCATCGAGGTGGTCCGCGGCGGCGCTGTGGCGATCGAGTCGATCAGCACCTCCTGCAGATAACGAACCGGAGGATCGCTAGATCCTCCGGTTTAAAAATTCCAGGAAACGCTTCATGCGGATGGACGAGCCCTGCATCTGCTGGACCTTCAGCCGGTTTTCCTCGCTGAACCCTACGAGGATGCTGTGGTTTGCCTCCGACAGATAGTCGATGATGCCGTCGATGTCGGATTTGGGATTCTTGGGACATTGGATCAGCAGGTGGCGGTTCGCGCTGATGTGCAGCGTGTAGGAAATGCTGAAATGGTACCAGAAGATCTTGTG
>CANRBT010000143.1 GCA_947628935.1 uncultured Roseburia sp.
CCGGGGTTCGAATCCCCGATGTCTCATAAAAAGAGGGATGCTGTCCTTTCGGGACGGCATCCCTCTTTTCATGCCTGCCGGCGCTTATATGTGATCCAGAAACGTCTGGATATCGTCAAAGAGCTCCGCGTGTCCTTCGATCCAGGAGAGATCCTTCTCCCACCAGCGGACGTCATTCAGCCTGCGGATCGCATCCTCGTCAAACCGGTACCGGATCACCCTTGCCGGCACTCCGCCCGCTATGGCGTAAGGCGGGATGCTTTTTGTGACTACGGCTCCGGCAGCTACGACGGCGCCGTCCCCGATCTCAACCCCTTCGAGGATCGTGACCCGCGTTCCGATCCAGACGTCGCTGCCGATCCTGACGGAAAGCTGCTTTTGCGGATCGATATACTGAAAATCCGGAAACCGGTCTTCCTTCACATAAGTAAATCCGCTCTGCCTTGCTGTGGAATAAAATGCCGGATGGACAGAGACAAACCGCCCGGTCGGATGATTGCCTGCGACGGTGTGCACCTCCGGGGCGATACAGGTAAATCTGCCGACGGAAGTGTTCTTGATAAAAGAACGCTCGCCCACATAGGAGGCGTAACCGAGCCCGGAATTTAAAAAAGTGACATGATCCGACAGGGCGTTGCCTCCCTCAAAGTTGCTGCGGGAATCTATCGTGACGTTATGACCGAAGGTGCACCTGCCGCCGGCGCGCCTTCTGTGGATCCACTGTTTGATCGCTTTCATCATCTGACCGGACAATCGGATCACCTCCCCTATGAGTGCATTATAGCACAGAGCGCGGAGAATGAAAACGAAAAGAGCTGCTTTTTACAGTTGCGTTTTTTTCTGCCCTGTGTTATATTGGACACGTTACAGAGAAACGGATAGTTTGCAGAGTAGGTTCATGTGCGTTAAGTGCCGGCTGAACAGGGAGTTGTCAGCGGGACGAAAAGAGTTTCTTGCGGTACATGGATCGCATCCCGCTGCATCAGAAGATAGGGATATCTCCGGCTGTGGTAAGAGGTCTGCAAAGGAGGTATTTTTTTTATGAAAAAATTTGCTGCGTTGTTCACAGATTCCTACAGGGAACTGAAATCTGTCAGAACCGTCACCACGCTGGCCATGTTCGCCGCGATTGCCATCGTCCTCGGAGCGTTTTCCATTGAGGTGAGCTCCTACGTCCGCATCGGGTTTTCCTCCATTCCGAACGGACTTGCGGCGTATCTGTTCGGTCCCGCGGTAGGGGGCATTTTTTCCGGGGTGTTAGATATCCTGAAATATCTGATAAAGCCGACGGGGGCTTTTTACCCGCCGATGACGCTCGTGACCGTTCTGGCGGGCGTGTTGTATGGCATATTTTATTATAAGAAGAAGATCACGCTGCCGCGCGTGCTGGCGACAAAATTTGTCGTGATGCTCCTCTGTAATGTGATCCTGAATACGATGTGCCTTGCGGATCTGTACGGGAACGGATTCCTGGCGCTGCTCCCGGCGCGCGCGTTGAAGAACTTCATCATGTGGCCGATCGATTCGGTCGTTTTCTGGATGCTCGCACAGGCGTTGGAGCGCACGGGTGTGTTCCGGCTCGTGCGCCCACAAAAAAATTTTACAAGGTAAGCGAAACTATGCTATAATAAGCAGAGAAGAATTTGCGAGGGGGTGTTTACATGAAGTGCAGGAGAGTTCCGCTGAATACGATCGTGCATAAATATGAAGTCGGAAAGGGACTGGAGGACGGCTTTGAGCTCTGGTCGGAGGTCGTGACGAAGGGCTGGATCGTGACGGATTTTCTGGTCAAGGTCAAGAGGGAGGACGGCACGATCGTCTGTCCGTATCTGCTGAACAGACGCGGCAGGGTGTATATCGGCGAGGGCGATTATGTCATCACGGACGAGGACGGTGCGCGGCATGTCTGCGGCGAGGATCGCATCTGGAAGCGGTATGAGCGGATCGACGACTAGGTCATTGGCATAGACTGTGTTCCGGCGATTTATCGCCGGGGCATCAGTGACACGCGGGTATGGCGGAATTGGCAGACGCGCCAGATTTAGGTTCTGGTGGGAGACCGTGCAGGTTCAAGTCCTGTTACCCGCATTTTTATCGTTTCGGCCACTCCGCCTGCCTTGCCTGCCACTGCTCGTTCATCCAGTCCACAGCCTGTTTTTTCCCTTCCTCGGTAAAGGGGAAGGTCGCTGCGGACTTTTGTTCGTCCCTGGTTGTGGCATAGTTGTAGGGACCGGGCCATATGACGGCGCGGAAGAGATCCGGGGCATCCGCCTCGCCGCCGCTTGTCCGTTCGAGCCGGTAGCGCATGCCCTGATAGCTGCCTGTGAACAGCTCCTTATCGTAAAAATGTAAACTGAGGACATCCTCGTATGAGATCATGGTGATACGACCTTTCCAGCCTGCGAAGCTTTCGTTTCTATGAGAAGATTATAGCATATCGGCAGGAAAATCCCAACAGAAAAAGCGGCAAACTGAATGTTTATACAAAAACCTCGAAACAAGGCGGAAAAAACGTCAAAAAAATTCAACAAATGGCGGAAATATGAGAATAAATATACAATTATGCCAAAAAACATCACTTGACAAATCATAACCCATATGTATAATGAAAACATGTTGTACGTGCGCAACGAACAATTGTATGTGAGAGTGCGGCAGACGAAGGCGTCTGGTAGCACTTTTTTGCTTATTTTATGATATAGACAGAGGTATGGATGCCCTGTTTATATAGAAAGTAAAAAGGAGGAGCATTATGAAAAGGAAAAAGATTGTAAGCTTGCTGCTTGCTTTTTCTATGGCATTTGGTATGGCGGCATGCGGCTCCGGCGGCGATGCGCAAAATGACGCTGCCGGGACGGAGACGCCGTCGGATGCCGGAGCGGCAGAG
The DNA here is from genome assembly GCA_947628935.1 of uncultured Roseburia sp. Lineage (GTDB taxonomy): Bacteria > Bacillota > Clostridia > Lachnospirales > Lachnospiraceae > Roseburia. The sequence goes on from CANRBT010000143.1 coordinate 2,888, forward strand.
GGCGGAGCTGAGGCGGGAGCGCCCGCGTCGGCGAACGACACGCTGGTCGCGTCGGTCGAGAAGGGACTGGAGGGCAAGTTCTCCCCGTTCTTTGCACTGTCGGCGAACGACGTGGATGTGGTGGAGACATTTACGCTGTACACGCTGACGCTGGACCGTGTGGGAAGCCCGGTCAACCATGCGATCGAGGGGGAGACCCGCGCGTACAACGGCACGGATTATACATATACCGGTCCGGCGGACGTGACGGTCACGGAGAACGAGGACGGAACGGTCGATTACGAGATCAAGATGCGCGACGACATTGTGTTTACGGACGGAGAGCCGGCGACGATCGACGACGTGATCTTCGGCATGTATGTCCAGCTGGATCCGACCTATGACGGCAATTCGACGCTGTACTCCGTTCCGATCCAGGGAGTGGAGGAGTACCGCTCCGGCATGTCCCCGCTCTATGAGTTGCTGATCGCGGCAGGCGAGGACAATACGGATTTCACCTACTGGGATGAGGCGACGCAGACCGCGTTCTGGAGCGAGGGGCTTCCGGCGGCAGGCGAGGCGTTCGCACAGTCGATCCTGGATTACTGCATCGCGAACGGCTCCAACGAAGAGGGAGATCCTGTGGAGGCGATCACGCCGAACTGGGGCTACGAGGTGCCGGAGGGCGCGACCGTTGCGGATTTCTGGAACGCGATGGTAGATGCCTATGAGGGCGATTATGCGGCAGTGTCCGACACGGAGGTGGCGAGCGGTTCCCTCTGGAGCTATATGGATGCGGCTTACACGGTCGGCGTGGAGACCGGTGATTCGGCTCCGAACGTCTCCGGTATTCAGAAGATCGACGACTACACGCTGCGCGTGACGACCTCCGAGCTGGACGCGACGGCGATCTATCAGATGCAGCTTCCGATCGCGCCGCTGCACTGGTACGGCGACGTGAACCAGTATGATTACGAGAACAACCAGTTCGGTTTCCCGAAGGGCGACCTCTCGATCGTGAAGTCGAAGACGACGACGCCGCTCGGCGCGGGACCGTATGTCTTCAAGGAGTACTCGGACGGCGTGGTGTACATGGACGCGAACCCGGATTACTTTGCGGGCGCTCCGAAGATCGCGCATCTGAATTATCTGGAGTCCGCGGAGGCGGATAAGGTGACGGGTGTCGTGGCGGGAACGCTGGATATCTCGGATCCGTCCTACTCGGTCGATGTCGCAAAGCAGATCGCGGCGGAGAACGGGCTGAGCGACGACCAGTGGGATACGTTCGACGGCTCGGTCCTGACGACGAAGCTGATCGACTACCGCGGCTACGGCTATATCGGTATCAACCCGAACAACATGAAGGTCGGCGACGATCCGTATTCGGATGCGTCCAAGGCGCTGCGCAAGGCGTATGCGACCGTGATCGCGGCATACCGCGACGAGGCGATCGATTCCTACTACGGACCGACGGCGAGCGTGATCAATTACCCGATCTCCAATACCTCCTGGGCTGCGCCGCAGACGACGGACGACGGCTACCGGATCGCGTATTCCGTGGATGTGAACGGAGCGGATATCTACACGGCGGATATGACCGGAGAGGCGAAGTACGCGGCAGCGCTCGAGGCGGCGCTCGGCTACCTTGAGGCGGCAGGCTACACGGTCGAGGACGGCAAGGTGACGGCGGCGCCGGAGGGTGCGAAGCTGAGCTACGAGTGTGTGATCGGCGGCGGCGGACAGGGCGACCACCCGAGCTTCCTGCTGTTAAAGAACGCGGCGGATGCGATGGCGTCGATCGGCATGGAGCTGACGATCATGGACTATGCGGACTCGAGCGACCTGTACGCGAGCTACCAGAACGGCGTTGCGGAGATGTGGTGCGCGGCATGGCAGGCAGGTACGGATCCGGATATGTTCCAGTTGTACCACTCGGAGGGCTCCACGAACTACTATCGGATCGCGGACGACGAGCTGGACGAGCTGATCATGGCGGGACGCCAGTCCACGGATCAGACCTACCGCAAGTCGATCTACCAGGCGGCGATGGAGATCATCATGGACTATGCCGTGGAGATCCCGGTCTACCAGAGAAGCGAGTGCTGTCTGGTCTCGACGCAGCGTGTGAACGTAGACACTCTGCCGAAGGATATGACACCGTACTGGTCCTGGAAATCGGAGCTCGAGACGCTGGAGCTGAACTAGGGACTGACATGTGATATATTACATTCTCAGGAATATCCCCACCTCCCTATGGGGAGGCGGGGATATTCGCGTGAGGATATCTGCCGCGCAGCGGGGAGACGCCTGGGACGCAGAGAAGGAG
>CANRBT010000144.1 GCA_947628935.1 uncultured Roseburia sp.
CGACAGAGCAGGGAGAGCATGAACGACAAAATTATCCGACTGATCGAGAATGCTATGCAGGGCAGGAAAAATAGCTGAATATACGTATCGTGGGAATGCCTGAAAATGCTGAATTTTCGGGCATTTTTGGATATTTTGCATTATGTTCTTGACAAATCGTTCTGAAAGGAACTGTCAGACAAGAAAGCGCACCTTGCAAGACTGGCGGGGATTGATTTACAGCAGGCAGAATAGAAAAGGTCAAATTCCGCAATAAGCTGAAACGTATGGACGATTGGTGGTACTTTACACATACCGAGGAAGAGAGAACGCCGCGGGAGAAAGTTAATGACAATCTGGTTGGAAAATAGGCGTGATTGTGGTAGAATAGGAACGAAAAAATCGGTAGTTGAAAAGGAGAAGATAAAAATATGATTTATAAAGAAAAAGACATGGACTTAGTGCTGGATGGGATGGGTATCGTATTTTACTCACCGGAAACAAACAAAAATATTCCAAAGGGTTATGACTTCTTTGAAGAAGAATATCAAAAACCGGAAGATGTGGCTAAGCATATTAAAAAGGGAGATGTAGTGGGCTTTTGTACGGGAACCGGTGGGGATTTTATACTTAAATTCAGAGAAGGCTACCCGAAAGAAGAATTGTTAGCAGAATATCCGGTATCGATTCGTCTGGGCATTGATATTCAAGATGATAAATTATGTGTGATCGATCTGTTTTGGTTGTCGGATTGGAATCCGGAGATCCCAGAGGAACAGATCGTCCCCATAGATCCGGGATATTATCATATCACATTATGTACAAGAGAGCCTGATTCGGGAATGCTGGGTGACGAGCAGACCATTTTTGTATATTTAAATAAATTAGATTCCATGCCTGAATTGGAGTGTTCGGGCGTACCTGAGCTAATTCCACAAGAATGAGCCAGTTGGACAAACCAACATCTGCCAAATGTTTTTAAAGACCATATGGCGCCTCACGAATTTGACGATCTATACATTACTAAGACAACCCTTCATTTTTACAGCAATGCAGGATATCACAGTACAGATAAAACAGCATTTATACAATGGCTGGAATAGTTTTACGGATTTCCGAAGCGAGGGCGGCACGCCGCCGGGCGCACTGCCCAAAAGCACAAGAAAAAGGTTGAAAAAATATCCGCAGTATGATAAACTTTCTACAATTTAACAAAACGTCGAAAAAAACGGAAACGTTTTTTTTTTGGGAAATTCCGGAAGGCGATGGAAAGGACAGGGAGGCAGATGAGAGCGTTTTTGATACTTGAGGACGGGACTGTGTTCACAGGGACCAGTATTGGCTCGACCAGGGAGGTAGTCAGTGAGATCGTGTTCAACACCTCGATGACCGGCTATCTGGAGGTGCTGACCGACCCGTCCTATGCGGGGCAGGCGGTTGTGATGACCTACCCGCTGATCGGCAACTATGGCATCACGCCGGACATGGAGTCGGGACGCCCCTGGCCGGACGGTTATATCGTGCGGGAGCTTTCCCGGATGCCGAGCAATTTCCGCTGCGAGGGGACGATTCAGGACTTTCTGGTAAAATATGACATTCCGGGCATCGCGGGGATCGACACCCGCGCGCTCACCAAGATCCTGCGCGAGAAGGGGACGATGAACGGGATGATCACGACCGACGAGCATTTCGACCGGGAAAAGGTGCTTCCGCGCCTGAGGGAGTACCGGACCGGCAACGTGGTTGACCGCACGACCTGCCGGGAGAGTTATGTCCTGCGGGCGCAGGGCGGTGCGGCGCGCAGGCGCGTGGCGCTCCTGGATCTTGGCGCGAAGAACAACATTGGGCAGTCGCTCGCGCGGCGCGGCTGTGAGGTGACGGTCTATCCGGCGCACACGACGGCGGAGGAGATCCTGGCGCAGAAGCCGGACGGCATCATGCTCAGCAACGGACCGGGCGACCCGAAGGAATGCGGGGAGATCATCGCGGAGATCAAAAAGCTCTACGATTCCGACACGCCCATCTTTGCGATCTGTCTCGGTCATCAGCTGATGGCGCTCGCGACAGGAGCGGACACGCACAAGATGAAATACGGACACCGCGGCGGGAATCATCCGGTCAGGGATCTTGCGACCGGAAGGGTATATATTTCATCCCAAAATCACGGCTATGTGGTCGATACGGACAAGCTTGACCCGGCAATCGCAAAACCGGCATTTATCAATGTCAACGACGGGACGAACGAGGGGCTTTCCTATGTCGGGAAAAACATTTTTACTGTGCAGTTCCATCCCGAGGCGTGCCCGGGACCGCAGGACTCCGCGTATCTGTTTGACCGCTTTATAGAGAACATGGAGGGGAAAAATGCCTAGAAATCAGGAGATCAAAAAAGTACTGGTCATCGGCTCGGGACCGATCGTCATCGGACAGGCGGCTGAGTTTGACTATGCGGGTACGCAGGCATGCCGCTCCCTGAAGGAGGAGGGGGTGGAGGTCGTTCTGGTGAACTCCAATCCGGCGACGATCATGACCGACGGGGAGATCGCGGACGAGGTGTATATTGAGCCTCTGACGGTGCCGATGCTCGAGGAGATCATTGCGAAGGAGCGGCCGGATTCCGTGCTGCCGACCCTCGGGGGACAGGCGGGACTGAATCTCGGCATGGAGCTCTCGGAGAAGGGCATTTTGGAAAAATACGGCGTCCGTCTGATCGGCACGACTGCGGAGACGATCTTTAAGGCGGAGGATCGCCAGGCGTTTAAGGACACCATGGAGAAGATCGGGGAGCCGTGCGCGGCGTCCGAGGTCGTGCACAACGTGCAGGACGGCATCCGGTTCACGAATACGATCGGTTATCCGGTCGTGCTGCGCCCTGCCTACACATTGGGCGGAAGCGGCGGCGGCATCGCGCACAACGAGGCGGAGCTGGTCGAGATCCTGACGAACGGTCTGCGCTTAAGCCGCGTCGGCGAGGTGCTCGTCGAGCGCTGCATCGCGGGCTGGAAGGAGATCGAATACGAGGTGATGCGGGATGCGGCGGGCAACTGCATCACGGTATGTAATATGGAGAACATCGACCCGGTCGGCGTACATACGGGGGATTCCATCGTCGTTGCGCCGTCGCAGACGCTCGGCGATAAGGAGTACCAGATGCTGCGGACCTCGGCGCTCAACATCATTTCCGAGCTGAACATTACCGGAGGCTGCAACGTGCAGTACGCCCTGCACCCGGAGACCTTTGAGTATTGTGTGATCGAGGTCAATCCGCGTGTGTCCCGCTCCTCGGCGCTGGCGTCGAAGGCGACGGGCTATCCGATCGCGAAGGTGGCAGCGAAGATCGCATTGGGCTACACGCTCGACGAGATCAAAAACGCGATCACGGGAAAGACCTACGCAAGCTTTGAGCCGATGCTCGACTACTGCGTCGTCAAGATCCCGCGTCTGCCGTTCGACAAGTTCATCACGGCAAAACGGACCCTGACGACGCAGATGAAGGCGACCGGCGAAGTCATGAGCATCTGCGACAATTTTGAAGGTGCGTTGATGAAGGCGATCCGTTCCCTCGAACAGCATGTGGACAGCCTGATGTCCTACGATTTCACGGGACTTGCCAGGGAGGAGCTGCTTCGACAGCTGGAAAAGGTGGACGACAGACGCATCTGGGTCATCGCGGAGGCGCTGCGCCGCGGTATGGATGCGAAAGAGATTCACGACATGACAAAGATCGACCTGTGGTTCATCGACAAGCTTGCCATCCTGGTGGAGATGGAGCGGCGTCTCAAAAACGAGGAGCTGACCGTGGAGCTGCTCCGGGAGGCAAAGCGTATCGAATTTCCGGACAATGTGATCGCGCAGCTCACAGGAAGGACAGAGAGGGAGATCCGCGATATGCGCTATGCGAACGGTATCGTGGCGGCATATAAGATGGTCGATACCTGCGCGGCGGAGTTCGAAGCGACGACGCCGTATTACTACTCGGTATTCGGCAGCGAGAACGAGGCAGCCGAGACGCACCCTGCAAAAAAGGTGCTCGTGCTCGGTTCCGGTCCGATCCGGATCGGGCAGGGGATCGAGTTCGACTACTGCTCCGTGCATTGCACCTGGGCGTTTGCGAGACAGGGCTGGGAGACTGTCATTGTCAACAACAATCCGGAGACGGTGTCCACGGACTTTGACATTGCGGATAAGCTGTATTTTGAGCCGCTGACGCCGGAGGATGTCGAGGCGATCGTCCGCTGGGAGAAGCCGGACGGAGCTGTCGTGCAGTTCGGTGGGCAGACGGCGATCAAGCTGACGGAGAGCCTGATGAAGATGGGCGTGCCGATCCTCGGGACCAGGGCGGAGGACGTGGATGCGGCGGAGGACCGCGAGCTGTTCGACCGGATCCTGGAGGAGACCGGGATCCCGCGCGCGGCGGGCGGTACTGTGTTTACCGCGGAGGAGGCAAAGGAGGTCGCAGACCGTCTCGGCTATCCTGTGCTGGTGCGTCCGTCCTATGTGCTGGGCGGTCAGGGCATGCGCATCGCGTTCAACGACGACGAGATCGAGGAGTTCATCGGCATCATCAACCGGATCGCGCAGGATCACCCGATCCTCGTCGACAAGTATCTGCAGGGGAAGGAGATCGAGGTGGATGCCGTCTGCGACGGGACGGACATCCTGATCCCGGGCATCATGGAACACATCGAGCGCACGGGCGTGCACTCGGGTGACAGTATCTCCGTCTATCCGGCGCCGACGATCAGCGAGCATGTGAAGGAGACGATCGTGGAATACACCAGACGCCTGGCAAAGGCGCTGCACGTCGTCGGTCTGATCAATATCCAGTTCATCGCGATGGACGAGGAGGTCTATGTCATCGAGGTCAATCCGCGTTCCTCGCGCACCGTGCCGTATATCAGCAAGGTGACGGGCATCCCGATCGTGGATCTGGCGACGAGGGTCATCATCGGGGACACGATCCGCGGGCTGGGCTATGAGCCGGGACTGGCGGCGCCTGCGGACTATATCGCGATCAAGATGCCGGTATTCTCCTTTGAGAAGCTGCGCGGGGCAGAGATTTCCCTCGGACCGGAGATGAAATCCACGGGCGAGTGCCTGGGGATCGCCAGGACCTTTAACGAGGCGCTCTATAAGGCGTTCCTCGGCGCGGGCGTGAC
>CANRBT010000145.1 GCA_947628935.1 uncultured Roseburia sp.
CTGGCATCCGATTTTGGCATTGTCAATAAGTCCGGCGCGTGGTACGCGTATAATGGGGAGAAGATCGGACAGGGAAGAGAGAATGCCAAGCTTTATCTCAAAGAGAACCCGCTGATCTGCGAGGAGATCGAGGCGAAGGTGCGTGCAAAAGCGGCGCCGGAGAAGCCGGAGGCGGAGGATGCACAGATATCCGCTGCGGCAGCTTCCGTTTCGGCAGCTCCCGTTTCGGCAGGAGATGCAAATGAAAATGCGGCGGATTGACCGGGAAAGAGGAGAGGACAGGATGGCGGATGCAGAGATACAGGTGACGGAAGTCCGGACAGGCAGCAAGGGGAGGATCCTTTTCCGGCTGGCGAACGGAGTGGAGCTGGCGCTCTATCGGACGGAGCTGCGGGGGCTGTCCCCCGCGGAGCAGGCGTGCCTGAAGGATGGCGGCATAGTGCCTGTGGAGCTCTATCGAAAATTGGTGGACGAGGTTGTGGGATCGCGTGCGAAAAAGCGGGCGATGCACCTGTTAGAGCAGATGGACTGCACAGAGCATCAGTTGTGCGAAAAGCTGAGACAGAGCGGTTATCCGGAGGAATGTGTGGCGCAGGCGTTAGCCTATGTGAAGGGCTATCATTATGTGGACGATCTTCGGTATGCAAAGTGCTATGTGAGAAACCAGCAATACCGCAAGAGCCGCGGACGCTTGCAGGCAGATCTGATGAGAAGGGGCGTCTCGCGGGAGAATATCGCAGCCGCGCTTGCGGGCGAGTACGATGATGACGAGCGGGAGAAGATCCGCGCGCTCATGCAAAAACGGCAGTATGACAGTGCGGTCTGTGACGAGCGGGAGCAGCGGCGCATGTATCAGTATCTTCTGCGCAGAGGATATCGGAGCAGCGATATTTTGAGCGTGATGCGGCGCGCGGAGGAGGTCTGTTAGCTCCTGGGAAATGGCATTGTGCATAAGAGACAAAAACATGCCCGAAAAGATGATTTTCGGGCATGTTTTTTGTGGACAATCACGAAAAATAAACGCAGAACAGCGGTTTTTTGAGAGGGTGAACAAAAAGCGGAAGATAGAAGCGTTGTAAATTGCTTGACATAATACGGAAAATAGAATAAAATCTATATGTTGTAAATTATGACAGACAACGTAAAGTTTCTATGTTTTATGTTATATGTACAATGAAAATTTCATAAAGGAGGTGCTCCTGTGGAGACAGTGATTGCTGTTGTTGTAGCAGTGGTAGTGACTGCCGTCGCGGTATACTTCATAACAACTGCTTACCACAAAAAAGTGACAGAGACAAAGATTGGCAATGCAGAGGAGAAGGCGCGCGAGATCATTGATGAGGCAGTGAAGAATGCGGAGACAAAGAAGCGTGAGACGATGCTCGAGGTGAAGGAGGAATCCATTCGGGTCAAGAACGATCTGGACAAGGAGGTCAAGGAACGTCGGGCGGAGATCCAGCGCAGTGAGCGGAGGGTCGTTCAAAAGGAAGAGAATCTGGACCGCAAGCTGGAGGCAATTGAAAAGAGAGAGGCCGGTTTCGCTGCCAGAGAGGAAGAGATCAACAAACAGAAAGCGCAGGTCGCAAAGCTCAACGAAGAGCGTTTACAGGAACTGGAACGAATCTCCGGTTTAACCTCCGAACAAGCAAAGGAATATCTCTTAAAGACCGTTGAAGAAGATGTAAAGCTTGATACTGCAAAATTAATTAAAGAAATGGAACACAGAGCCAAGGAGGAAGCGGACAAGAAGGCGAAGGAATACGTGGTGAACGCGATTCAGAAATGTGCGGCGGACCACGTGGCAGAGACGACGATCTCTGTCGTGCAGCTTCCGAATGACGAGATGAAGGGGCGTATCATCGGGCGTGAGGGACGGAATATTCGGACCCTGGAGACGATGACAGGCGTGGATCTGATCATTGATGATACCCCGGAAGCCGTGATCCTTTCCGGATTTGATCCGATCCGTCGTGAGGTTGCCCGCATCGCTCTGGAAAAGCTGATCGTAGACGGGCGTATTCACCCGGCAAGGATCGAGGAGATGGTGGAGAAGGCACAGAAGGAAGTGGAGACCATGATCCGCGAGGAAGGCGAGGCGGCGACGCTCGAGGTCGGTGTGCACGGCATCCATCCGGAATTGGTGCGCCTGTTAGGGCGGATGAGGTTTCGGACGAGCTATGGTCAGAACGCGCTCAAGCATTCCGTCGAGGTAGCGCACCTCTCGGGGCTGCTGGCTGCTGAGATCGGCGTGGATGTCAGGATGGCAAAGCGCGCAGGTCTGTTGCATGACATTGGAAAGTCTGTGGATCATGATATGGAAGGCTCCCATATCCAGCTCGGTGTGGATCTGTGCAGAAAGTACAAGGAGTCTGCGCTGGTCATCAACGCGGTAGAGGCGCACCACGGCGACGTGGAGCCGGAATCTCTGATCGCGTGTATTGTGCAGGCGGCGGACACGATCAGCGCGGCACGACCAGGCGCGAGAAGGGAGACGTTGGAGACTTACTCCAACCGGTTAAAGCAGTTAGAGGATATTTCAAACGGATTTAAGGGCGTAGAGAAGTCCTTTGCTATTCAGGCAGGCAGGGAGATTCGGGTCATGGTGATCCCGGAGCAGGTCAGCGATGCCGATATGGTGTTGATGGCGCGGGAAATTTCCAAGAAGATCGAGGCGGAGATGGAATATCCGGGACAGATCAAGGTAAATGTAATTCGGGAATCCAGAGTTACGGACTACGCAAAGTAAGAAAAGGGAACCTTCATTCTGGAACATTGGTGTTTCAGAATGAAGGTTCTTTTGCGGAGCATGGAAAGGAGTGGGGAGATGGAGAAGCAGGTCAAAAGAGTGAAGCGGGAGCTGATACACAGCGGAGCGATCCTTGACATGTATCAGGACACAATGGAGCTGCCGGACGGCAAGCAGGAGGTGTGGGACTTTGTGTCCCATCGAAAGGGCGCCGCTGCCGTGGTGCCGGTCCTGGAGGACGGCAGGGTGCTCATGGTAAGGCAGTACCGTCCGGCATTGGAGCGGATGACGCTGGAGATCCCTGCGGGCTCGCGCGACAGCGTGACGGAAGATACCAGGGTATGTGCGGCGCGTGAGCTGGAGGAGGAGACCGGGTACAGGAGCGAAAAGCTGTCATTGCTGATCAAACTTCGGACGACGGTCGCCTTCTGCGACGAGTTTATCGACGTTTATCTGGCGCGCGACTTAACGTCCGGCACCAGGCATCTGGATGAGGCGGAGGCGATCGATGTGGAGGCGATGGACATCGACGAGCTGTGCGACAAGATCTATGCGGGAGAGATCCAGGATGCGAAGACGGTCTCCGCGCTCCTTGCCTATCGGACGCTGCTATACCGGGAGGAGGAGAAGCGCAGGGCGGACAGAGGGAATATCTCACATAATTGACGGAAAATCGCATAGGATATGAGAAAGAGGTTGGATGGGAGCGCTGTGTGGGGAGAGAAAAATGGGTGGTGCTGGCGGCGTTTCTCGGAGGGATCCTGCTGGCGAACCTGCTGGATGAGCAGCTGCTCGTATCATATGGGGTCCTGAATGACTATTTTCTGAGTCGGTATGCTTCCTTTCATGTGGATCAAAGCGAGCTGTTTTGCAGCGTTCTTCTGGAGCGGTGCAAGGCGGCTCTTTTTATCTTCCTCCTGGGACGTGCCGTTCCCAGAGGGGCGCTGCCAACGCTGTTGGAGAGTGCGGTTGCGGCGGGAGTCGGTTTCCTTGCGGTCGTTGCGGTCTACAATCTTGGGATGTCCGGCATCGTCATCTGCCTGGGCGGTCTCCTCCCGCAATGGCTGTTCTATCTGGCGGCATTGGCGGTTTATCTGGATGCCAGGAGGCAGACCGTGCGGGGCAGCGCCCGATGGGAGCTGTCGGCTCATCTGCTGCGGGGATGCCTGACGCTGCTTCTTTTGGCGCTTGGGATCCTGGCGGAAAGCTTTTTGGGACCGGCGCTCCTGCGGTATGTGTTAAAATTTTTTTGAAAAAAATTTACAAAGATATTACAAGATATTGACAGTGGAAAAAACTGGCTGCGATATGTTGTGGTTTTGCGAAAAAGCAGCGTGTTTGTGGGGAAAATAGCGATTGCTTTTCCTTTTATTTCTGATTATAATAAATGCAGTTCCCCTTCCGATGGGGTATATTTTATTGAGGAAATGTGACAACAGGCAGGTAGGTATATGACACAGGATATTCAGGATTTCATTCAGTATCTCCATCAGGTAAAGCAGACTTCCGCGAACACGGAGGTCTCTTATGCGCGGGATCTCAAGAAGATGAATCAGTATCTTTCTGCCCAGGGGATTGAGCGCGCGAGTGATGTCACGACGACTGTGCTCAATTCTTATGTCCTCTTTCTCGAGAAGGAGGGAAGGAAGCCGGCGACGATTTCCAGAAGCATCGCCTCCATGAAGGCGTTCTACCATTATATGGAAAAGGAGCGGAAGCTCGCTGCGGATCCGGCGGAGCTCTTAAAAGCGCCGAAGATCGAGCGGAAGCTGCCTGTGATCTTGACGACGGAGGAGGTAAACTGCCTGTTACAGCAGCCGGATGGCGACACCCCCAAGGGGCTGCGGGATCGCGCCATGCTCGAGCTTTTGTATGCGACAGGGATCCGGGTGAGCGAGCTGATCTCGCTCAAAATATCGGATGTGAACCTGAAAATGGAGTATCTGACCTGCGCGGATGGGCATAGAGAGCGGATCGTTCCGTTTGGACATGTCGCGCATGAGGCGCTTGCGCGCTATCTGGAGCAGGGACGTCCGTTATTGGTCGGCGAGGATGCACAGGAGTGGTTGTTTACGAACTGCGCCGGACAGTCGATGAGCCGTCAGGGATTCTGGAAGCTGGTCAAGGCCTACGGGAAGAAAGCCGGGATCGAGGCGGAGATCACGCCGCACATGCTGCGCCATTCTTTTGCGGCGCACATGGTGAGCAATGGGGCGGATCTAAAGGCAGTGCAGGAGTTGCTGGGGCATTCCGACATCTCTACGACACAGGTCTATGCACAGATGGGCAGAAGCGGAAACATCGCGATCTTTCAGGATAAAAATTAAATATTC